>SVLH01000024.1 GCA_015068025.1 Oscillospiraceae bacterium
AGCCTTTTCTGCGAATCTCAGCTCTCACTTCCATATCTTTCACACTCCTGTTCCTTGTTTCTGGACATAAAAAAAGAATTGCAAGAAAGAGTTTAATCTCTTCTTGCAATTCATTTTACAGGGTGCGCTTTTTTAATAAATTTTTCACCTCTTTTGTAAAACATCTAAAAAGCGTTTCATTTTCCGCTGCAAGCCGTTTGCGTGACGTCGATCTTTGTGGTATAATAAATCAATTATTTATCACTTGCGCTGATTGGAGGGACCGCCCCTTATGACCTGGAAAGAAAGACGATTGATCTCGCTGCTGAGCGCCGTCCTCGGCCTTTTGATGGCCGTGCTGCTGATCGTGCTGGGCATTCGATACAGAGAAAACCGGCCGGAGCCGATGCCCGCGCCAAACCCCGAAACGGGCGAAACCGCTGTGCAGGAGCAGGGGTCCTATTTCTCCGCCCTGACCTATTACAACGGTGTCACCACGCTGTCCTTTTCCCTGGACGACAAGGGGCGCTGGATCTGGAGCGACGATCCCTCCTTCCCGCTGAATGACACCGTGGTTCTGTCGATCCTCTCGGTGCTGTCCAGTTGGGCGCCGCAGGAGATCCTCACGGACGCGGAGTCCGTTCAGGCCGCAGACTGGACCCACCCCATCGGCAGCCTGACGGCCACGACCTCGGAGGGAACGGTGGTCCGGCTGCTGTTCGGCCGCCCCACGGAGGACGGATCCGCCCACTATGTACGGGTGAACAACGACGGCACGGCGGTCCATGTGATCTCCGCCGCGGTGTATGACCTCCTCTGCGTCCCCATTTATGACATGATGGTGCTGCCGGAGCTGCCGGAGCTGCCGGAGGCCTGCATCGACTCCATCCAGGTCAGCCACGCAGCCACGGGGGACACCGAGACACAGACCCCACAGGGCATCCTCTTCACCGCTTACCACATGGGCGACACGGTCACCTGGCGGTATGGCGGCGCCGACATCACGGAAGATCCGCTGCTGCGCGCGCTGCTGTACGATCTGAAAACCCTTTCCCCCCTCAAATGCAAGATCTACCGCCCCTCTCCTGAAGCGGTCACCATCTGCGGCTATGACGCGCCCACGGCAACGGTGCAGGTCACCTATACCGATGGCAGCGACATCCAAACCCTGCAACTGACGGTGGGCAACGCCCTGCCGGACGGCTCCGGCCACTATGTGTGGCTGAATGACGACACCACCATCTATACCCTCGCTCCCTCGGCGCTGGACACGATCCTGAAACTCTCCGCCAACGGCCTGGCCGGGTCGGAGAGTCCCGAAGCCTGATCCCGCCGACCTGTCTTTGAAAGGAGGACGCCGCCCTTATGCGCATACTGGTCGTTGAAGACGAAGCCCGGCTGGCCTCCACCCTGCAGGATCTGCTGGAACTGGACGGCTATCTGGTGGATGTGTGTCACGATGGCGAGTCCGGTCTGGACAATGCCCTCTCCGGCATTTACGATGTGATTTTGCTGGACGTCATGCTTCCGAAACTGGACGGCTTTTCCGCTCTGCGCCGTCTGCGCCAAAGCGGCAGTACCACCCCCGTGCTGATGCTGACCGCCCGCAGTGATGTGACCGATCGGGTCACGGGACTGGACAGCGGCGCGGACTACTATCTCACCAAGCCCTTTGAACCCAGGGAACTGCTGGCCTGCGTCCGGGCGTTGGCACGGCGCCAGCCGACTCTTCGCAGCACCGATCTTCTGGAATACGGCGACCTGCGGCTGGAGCGAAATGCGTTCACCCTTTTCTGCGGCGAGCGCTCGGTGCGCCTGAGCCGCAAGGAGTTTGATATGCTGGAGCTTTTCATGCTCAACCGGGAGCGGGTCCTCTCCAAAGAGACGCTGCTGCTGAAGCTCTGGGGCTATGAGTCCGACGCTGAAGACAACAATGTGGAGGTCTATATCTCCTTCCTCCGAAAAAAGCTGGAGCACCTCCGCTCCCGGGTGAAGATCAAGACCATTCGACTGGCGGGCTACTGTTTGCAGCAAAACGGCTGACTTTTGCCGGTTTTCAACATTTTCCACAGACTTTTCGACAAGGGGGAACACTTGTCATGATCCGAAAACTACGGGTGAAATTTGTGGCCGTGTGCATGGTTCTGGTCACCGCAGTGCTGGCTGTGGTATTCTCCTCCCTCTACGTTTCCTACCGGCGCAGCATCGAAGATGTCAGCGGACAGGTGCTCTCCCGCGTGATCCGGCAGCCTGCCCAGTACCCCGGTGCCGGCACACTGATCCTGCCGGAATTCGGCATCGGCTCGGGCGACCATCTGGTGCAACTGCCCTACTTTACCGTGGAGATCTGGGGCAGCCACGCCTATGTCACCGGTGGTACCTACACCGGACTGGAGGATACCGAAACCCTGGAAAGCATCCTGACCGACTGTCTGGCACAAGCGGGATCCGCCGGTGTGCTGGAGCACTATCAGCTTCGCTACCTCCGGCAGGAAAACGGCCTGTATCAAAAGCTGGCCTTCGTGGATATGTCCATGGAAACGTCCATGCTTCGGCGCATGATGGGGCCTTATGCAGGCATTGCCGCCATTTCGCTCCTTTTGCTGCTGGGCATCTCCATCCTCCTGTCCTTCTGGGTCACACGCCCGGTGGAACGGGCATGGGAGCAGCAGCGCCGCTTCCTCTCCGACGCCTCCCATGAGCTGAAAACGCCTCTGACGGTGATCCTCTCCAACGCGGAACTGCTGGAAGGCGTGGCGTTGGAGGAACGACCCGCCCGCTGGCGGGACAATCTCCGCTCCGAGGCGCTGCGGATGAAAACACTGGTGGAGGAGATGCTGACGCTGGCGCGCTCGGACAATATGCCCCGTCACGCTGCCTTCGGACAGGTCTCCCTCTCCGACATCGCCGCCGCCTGCGCACTGGCCTTTGAGCCGGTGGCCTTTGAGGCGGGCAAGCCGCTGGAATATCAACTGGCCGAGGGTGTTCTGCTCTCCGGTGACGGAGACAGACTGCACCGGCTGATCGCTATTTTGCTGGACAATGCCATCAAATACGGCGCCGAGGGCGGCACGGTCTCCCTGACGCTGGAAAAAACCGAGCGGCAGGCGCGGCTGACGGTGTCCAACACCGGCACACCCATCCCGCCGGAACAGCTGAAGCGGCTCTTTGAGCGCTTTTACCGGGCAGACCCCTCCCGCGGAGAGCAGCACGGCTTTGGGCTGGGTCTCGCCATCGCCCGGAGCATTGCACAGGAGCATCGGGGCTCCCTGCGAGCAGAGAGCGATGAGCGCTCCACCCGCTTCACCGTCTCCCTGCCACTGGCCAAACGGCGCAGTACGCCCCGCCTCCCCGACAAATCATAGCAAAAAACGGACGGCCTTCGCCGTCCGTTCTCTTTTTCATGTCCTAAAAAATTATTCCGCTTTTTCGCCTTTTTTGCCAACAATACTGGTGTTTACGCAGAAAAAAGTGTACTCTCCGGTGGCCAGCAGCTTATCGCCTTCCCCCAGGATGTCCACAGAGATCAGGCAGGTGCTTCTGCCGCGGTGGCGCACCTTGGCATAGGCGCGGACGGTGCCCTCGGTCTGGGCACGCAGGAAATGAAGGGTGCTGGTCTGCGTCACATAGAACCGCCCGTCGGTATGGGCGGCAAAGCCGGCGGCGTTGTCCGCCAATCCGTAAAGGGCACCGCCGTGGACAACGCCGTAAGGATTGCGGCTCTCCGGTCGGATCTCCAGCCGGAACACCGCCTCATCCGGCGACACCGTTTCTCCTTCAAAGAAATTGTGCTTGGCAAAACCGTTTGCGCTCTGCAATTCGCGGGCTTCCTTTTCCAACCGATCCATGTGTCCTCCCGTCCGCCATCCCGGCGATGCAAAATGCTTTCTCCAATCGAGTGTATCACATCCGTCCCCGATTTTCCAACCTTTTTTCCGCTTTTCTCCCGCCGCCTGCATTGAAAAGCCCCGCAACCTCTGGTAAAATGGGGGGCAGAACGAACCCCCACGACCCCCGCGGGTCCGAAAGGAGCAAAACCTATGGAATTTAACGCAAAAGAACAACTGCCCGGACTTCTGGACTGGATGCGGCAGCAGATGACCGCCTGCGGCGGCAAGACCGCCGTGATCGGCATCTCCGGCGGCAAGGACTCCAGCGTGGTAGCTGCGCTGGCCGTGGCCGCCTACGGACGGGAAAACGTGGTGGGTGTGCTGATGCCCGACGGCGTCCAGCCCGACATCGATTACAGTCAGGGACTGGTGGATGTGCTGAACATCCGGCACTACACCTTCAACATTCACGGCGGCACGTCCGGCATTCTGGACGAGATGGCGCGCATCGGCGTGGAGGCCAGCCGCCAGACGAAGGTGAATCTGCCCTCCCGCATCCGCATGGCGACGCTCTATGCCATTGCCCAGAGCGTGGACGGCGGCATCGTCATCAACACCTCCAACCTCTCCGAGGACTGGGTGGGCTACTGCACCATTTACGGCGACAGCGCCGGCGCTTTCTCTCCGCTGGGCATGTACACCACGGAGGAGGTCTGCGCCCTGGGTGCGGAACTGGGTCTGCCGGAGAAGTTCCTGGTCAAGCCCCCCTCCGACGGCCTCACCGGCCTCACCGACGAGGACAATCTGGGCTTCACCTACCACGCCGTCAACGAGTACGTCCGCAAGGGCATCGTGGATGCAGAGACCAAAGCAAAAATCGACCACAAGCACCGCATCAGCCGCTTCAAATTCCAGACCATTCCCGTCTATCACAACGGCCTGCCCATGGTCATTGAGGACGAAACGGACTTTTATAAGTAACCGCCGGCTGCTGCATACTGCGGGATAAAATTAAATAAGAAAACAAAAAGGACCGCCGATGGCGGTCCTTTTTGCTGTGTGTGTTTTAGGAGGGAGAAAACGCATGGGCTTAACGCCCCTTGCTTGACGATAGGATACCCTGCAATTTTTGCAAAATTATGAGTTTCCTGTGAACAAATTGTAAATCTCCCGTTCCGGCAGGCCTTATTCCTCGACCTCGATAGCAGCGTCGGGAGCGTTCTTGCCGATAGACTCAATGCCGTTCAGCGCACCGGCCTTGGCTGCATAGCCCTCGGACTTGCCGATGTTCTGGCCGTTCTTGGCCTTCAGGCGGAAGCGATACTCGCCGGCCTTGTCCTGATACAGCTCATACTTGGGATGGCTCAGGGTCTCGAAGCCCTCCACGGTCTGGTCTTCCACATGAGCCAGAGCGTTCTTCTTCACGGAATCGATGCCGCTCTCGCAGCCATCTTTAGAAGTGTAGCTCTCCGATGCGGTCAGGATGACCTGACCGTTGCCGGCCTTCAGGTTGAAGGTGAACTCGCCGTTCTTGGTGGTGCTGATAACAAACTTGCCCATAGTAATTTCTCCTCTCTATTTTTCCTGCTTTCGCAGTTTTTGGGACTTATTTACGGGATACCGGCCCGGTTACTGAAACTTTTTACTCTCCATGACGGCCAATTCGTCACAGCGGTTGTTGCATTCATTATCCGCATGGCCCTTGACCCAATGGTATCGCAAAGAATGGGTTTCCGTCAACTGCAATAATTTCTCCCACAGGTCGGGGTTCAGGGCGGGCTTTTTGTCGCTCTTGACCCAGCCTCTGGCCTTCCAGCCTCTGGCCCAGCCTTTTTCCAGTGCGTCGATGACGTACTTGGAATCCGACCACAGCTCCACGGTGCAGGGCTCTTTCAGCGCGGACAGCGCTTCAATGACCGCCGTCAGTTCCATGCGGTTGTTGGTGGTGTTGGCCTCGCCGCCGGAAAGTTCCTTTTTGTGGGCGCCGTACATCAAAATTGCGCCCCAGCCGCCGGGGCCGGGATTGCCGCTGCAGGCACCGTCGGTATAAATGGTGACAGTTTTCATGCCTTCCTCCAAAGGATCAGAGCAGATAGGTTTCGATGGCCTCTGCCACACCGTCGTGGTCGCAGTCGGACACCGTGACATCGGCCGCCGCTTTCGCCTCCGGCGTGGCATTTTCCATCGCCACAGACAATCCGGCCATGCACAGCATGGCAATATCGTTGCCGGAATCGCCCACGGCGATGGACTCCGCCACGGGAATCCCAGCCACGCGGCAGAGTCTTTCCAGCCCCTTGCCCTTATCCACACCCAGAGGAGAAACCTCACAGTTGTTGTAAGATCCCTGGGCAAGGCTCACGGGAAGATGCGCCATCTGCTGCTCCAATCCACGGTAATCTTCCTCCGTATGGCAGAAGAAGTTGATCTTCCGGATGCGCTCTCCCAGAGAAAGCACATCGGCGCTGCGCTCCACCCAGTTGCCGCAATCGTCATACAGCGCGGCATAGCAGCCGCACCAGAAATGCGCCAGATTTCCTCTGCGCCGCCGCTCCAGATACACGTCGTTTCCGGCATAGACCACGGCCATTACATCCAGCCCCTCCGCTGCGGCAAGCACCTGCTCCGCCAGTACGGGGGAGAGGACGGTCTCTTTCAAAATCTCGCCGGAACGCAGATTCAGAACCAGCGCACCACTCAAACACATGGCATAACGCATAGCAGGAAAGGCCGCCAGATACGCCCGCATCTCCGAAGGACAGCGGCCGGTGGCAAACACCACCTCTTTCCCCGCCGCCAGCGCCGTTTCGATGGTCTGTTTTGTGCGGGGAGAGATGCGCTTTTCGCCGTTGAGCACGGTGCCGTCCATATCGGCGGCCAGCAGGCGGAACTTCCGGCGATTTTCGCTGTGTTTCATGGTTTACTCCTGGGGTGCCGTCTCCGTTTCGGGGACGGCCTCTGCGGCTTCGCCCGCGCTCTCCTCCGCCGCCTCATGATCGGTGAGGGCCATGGCGATGACCCGGTCGCCCTCTTCACGGAAGCGCATGACGATGACGCCCTGGGTGGCGCGGCCGGCGGAGCGGATATTCTCCACAGGGGTGCGGATCAGGATGCCCGCCTCGGTGACCAGCAGCAGATCTTCGCTGCCGTCCACCACCTTCACGCCGATGACGTTGCCGGTCTTTTCCGTGACCATATAGTTCTTCACGCCGATGCCGCCGCGGCCGGTGACGCGGTATTCCTCCACCGGCGTTCTCTTGCCATAGCCCCGCTCGGTGATGGAGAGGACTTCCTTGCCCTCGGCAGCCCGGGCGGCGCCCACCACATAGTCGCCCGCACGCAGCCGGATGCCGCGGACGCCAACGGCGGTGCGGCCCATGGGGCGGACGTCGTTTTCGTCGAAGCAGACCGCCATGCCGTCGTGGGTGGCGATGAGGATGCGGCAGCTGCCGTCGGTCTCCCGGACGGTGACCAGCTCGTCGCCCTCGTCCAGAGTCAGGGCACGGATGCCGTTCTGGCGGATGTTCTTCAAACTCTCCACCGGCAGGCGCTTCACGGTACCCTGCTTGGTGACCATGAACAGGTACAGTTCATCCTCCGAGGTCTCCCGGAAGTGGAGCATGGTCTGCACCCGCTCGCCCTGCTCTACCTGCAAAATGTTGATGATATTGGTTCCCTTGGCGGCCTTGCCACTCTCGGGGATCTGGTAGCCCTTCTTACGGTACACCTTGCCGGTGTCGGTGAAGAAGAGGATATAGTCGTGGGTGGAGGCGGTGAACACGTCGCTCACTACGTCCTCGTCCCGGGTGGTGATGCCCTTGCGGCCCTGACCGCCCTTGCCCTGTGCGGCGTATTCGCTGACCGGGGTACGCTTGATGTAGCCGGCCTGCGTCAGGGTAAAGACGCACTGTTCCTCCACGATCAGATCCTCGATGTCGATCTCGTCCTCGATCTCCTGAATTTCGGTCACGCGCTCATCGCCATACTTGTCGCGGATGGCGGTCAGCTCTTCCTTCAGGATGCTGCGCACCAGACCCTCGTCGGAGAGGATGCGGTTGAACCAGGCGATCTTCTCTTCCAGTTCCTTATACTCGTTTTCCAGCTTCTCGCGGTCCAGACCCTGCAAGGCTTTCAGGCGCATTTCCAGAATGGCCTGCGCCTGCACTTCGTCCAGACCAAAGCGCTCCATCAGCGCTTCCTTGGCGTCGTCATAGCGGCTGCGGATGATGCGGATGACCTCGTCAATGTTGTCCTGCGCGATGAGCAGACCGCTGAGCAGATGGGCACGCTCCTGTGCCTTCTTCAGGTCATAGCGGGTGCGGCGGACGATGATCTCTTCCTGGAAGGCGATGTACTCGTCCAGAATGCCCCGCAGGGACAAAATCTTGGGCTGGGTCTGGTCATCCACCAGCGCCAGCATATTCACGGCGAAGGAGGTCTGCAGAGAGGTCTGCTTGAACAGGCGGTTCAGCACCACCTGGGGGTTGGCGTCCTTTTTCAGCTCAATGACCACTCGCATACCGTTGCGGTCGGTCTCGTCGCGGATGTCGGAAATGCCCTCCAGCCGCTTATCCTCCACCTGATCGGCCATGTTCTTGATGAGCATGCGCTTGTTGACCTGATAGGGCAGCTCGGTGATGACGATACGGGTGCGGCCGTTGCCGAACTCCTCAAACTCGGTGCGGCCACGGACCATGATCTTGCCACGGCCGGTGGCATAGGCGGCACGGATGCCGCTGCGGCCCATGATGATGCCCTTCGTGGGGAAATCGGGGCCCTTGACGTGCTCCATCAGGTCGAACAACGTAGCCTCGGGATTGTCCAGCACGCAGATGGTGGCGTTGATGACCTCGGTGAGGTTATGGGGCGGAATATTGGTGGCCATACCGACGGCGATACCGGAAGAACCGTTGACCAGCAGGTTAGGGAAGCGGGAGGGGAGAACACGGGGCTCTACCAGACTCTCGTCGAAGTTGGGCTCCCAGTTCACGGTCTCCTTGTCGATGTCCCGCAGCATTTCGTTTGCGATTTTGGACATGCGGGCCTCGGTGTAACGGTAGGCGGCCGGGGGGTCGCCGTCCACAGAGCCGAAGTTGCCGTGGCCGTCCACCAGCATATAGCGCATGGAGAAATCCTGCGCCAGACGCACCATGGCGTCGTAAACGGAGGCGTCGCCGTGGGGGTGGTACTTACCCAGCACGTCACCCACGCAGGTGGCGGATTTTTTATGCTTTTTGTCGGAGGTCAGGCCGGTTTCGTACATGGAGTACAGAATACGGCGATGGACAGGCTTCAAACCGTCACGCACGTCGGGCAGGGCACGGGCCTTGATGACGGACATGGCGTACTCGATGAAAGAGTTTTCCATTTCGGGGACAAGGGGAGATTCCACGATCACCTGATCGGGGTACCGAATCTCCTCGGGATCATACTGGGGTTTCTTGGCCATACTCTTTCACCTCCTTAATAATCGAGATTCGTGGCGTCCTTGGCCTTGCGCTCAATGAATGCCTTGCGGGGCTCTACCTCTTCGCCCATGAGGACGGTAAAGACCTGATCGGCCTTCACGGCATCATCCAGCGTGATACGGCGCAGGGTGCGGCGCTTGGGATCCATGGTGGTCTCCCACAGCTCCTCGGGGTTCATCTCGCCCAGACCCTTGTAGCGGTTGATCTCCACCTTGGCGTTGGGGTTGTCGGCCCGCATTTCGGCGGAAACCTGATCACGCTCCTCGTCGGAGAAAGCCACACGGACGGTCTTGCCGCGGGTCAGCTTATACAGCGGAGGGACGGCGGAATAGACATAGCCCTGCTCGATGAGAGGGCGCATGAAACGGAAGAAGAAGGTCAGCAGCAGAGTGCGGATGTGAGCACCGTCCACGTCGGCATCGGCCATGATGACGATTTTATGATAGCGCAGCTTGGCGGGGTCGAACTCCTCGCCGATGCCGGCGCCCAGCGCGGTGATGACGGGCAGCAGCTTTTCGTTGCCGTAGACCTTATCCACACGGGCCTTTTCCACGTTGAGCATCTTGCCCCACAGGGGGAGGATAGCCTGGAAGCGGGAATCTCGCCCCTGGGTGGCACTGCCGCCTGCGGAGTCACCCTCGACGATGTAAATTTCGGTCAGTTCGGGGTTGTTTTCGTTGCAGTCGCGCAGCTTGTCGGGCATGGCGGCGCCGCCCAGCGCGGTCTTGCGGCGGACGGATTCCCGAGCCTTGCGGGCAGCCTCACGGGCGCGGGCGGCCATGAGCGCCTTGTCCAGAATCATGCGGCCCACCTGAGGATTCTCCTCCAGATAGATGTCCAGCTTCTCGGACACCACATTGTTCACCAGGGTACGGATCTCGCTGTTGCCCAGCTTGGCCTTGGTCTGGCCCTCGAACTGGGCCTCCGTCAGCTTGACGGAAATGACCACGGTAAGACCCTCGCGGCAATCCTCGCCGGAGAGTTTGTCGTCCTCTTTCAGGATCTTCATGCGGCGTCCGTAGGCGGTGAGGGCAGTGGTCAGGGCGCGGCGGAAGCCCTCCTCGTGCATACCGCCCTCGGGGGTGCGGACGTTGTTGGCGAAGGAGACCATGTTTTCCTGATAGCCGTCATTATACTGCAGGGCGATCTCCGCCATGGAGTCCTCTCTGGCACCGGAAACGTAGATGACCTCCGGGTGGACGGCGGTCTTGTTGGCGTTGAGCCAGGTGACATATTCCCGGATGCCGCCCTCGTAGCACATGGAGTGGCAGCGCTCATCCTCCGGCTTTTCGGCGGAAGACACGCGCTCGTCAGCAATGGAGATGCGAAGGCCCGCGTTGAGGAAGGCCTGCTGCTGCATGCGGGTGTGGAGGGTCTCGTAGTTATACTCCGTGGTGTCGAACATCTGAGGGTCGGGCTTGAAGGTGACCTGCGTACCGGTGCGGTCGGTGTCGCCGATGACGGTCATTTCCTGCACAATATGGCCCCGGGCAAATTTCATCTGGTGGATCTTGCCGTTTTTATGGACCTCCACCTCCAGCCACTCGGACAGGGCATTGACCACGGATGCACCCACGCCGTGGAGGCCGCCGGAGACCTTATAGCCTCCGCCGCCGAACTTACCGCCGGCGTGCAGGATGGTAAAGACCACCTCCAGGGCGGGCTTGCCGGTCTGGGGCTGGATGTCCACGGGGATACCGCGGCCGTTGTCGGTAACGGTGATGGTATTGCCCTCGTTGATGGTGACGGTGATCTCGCTGCAATAGCCCGCCAGCGCCTCGTCGATGGAGTTGTCCACGATCTCATAGACCAGATGGTGCAGACCGGACTCGCTGGTGGAGCCGATATACATACCCGGACGCTTGCGGACGGCTTCCAGTCCCTCAAGCACCTGAATTTCCGACGCGTCGTATTCGTTTTCCGCAGACACAGCCGTGGACTGCAGAACCTCGTTTTCTTCCATGTCGTATTGCTCCTTTCAAGGGAAAGAGCCCCTTTTTGATTACAAAGGGAACGAAACCGGAACCGTGTCCGGCTTTCTTCTCTTTGTACCGCCTTTTTCGTTTTCTCTGTGACACATCACCGCCGCGGCATACCGCCAAACAACGGATACGGCGCAGAGGCTTTCTTTCTTTTTTACAATTCCAGCTTTCTGCTCTCAGCGCGGTTTTTCAGCGTGGAGGTGTTCAGCTGGCTTAAATAGACAATTTGGCGGTGGTAGGGATGGTCGCAGACCACAAAGGACTTGGGCAGCTCGCCGGAAACATCCAGCACAACCCCTTCGGCCTCCGCAGCGGCGAGATAATCCCGTGTCCGCTTTTCGTAGCTGCATTTATCCAGATCGAAAATCCCGATCACCCGGTGACCGGACACAATCTCGTTTTGTCCCAGATGCAGATACATTCGATATCTCCTTCTCCGGTTCCGGTCACACGATGGTGCCGTCCTTGATGCGGAAGATCTTTCCGCCCAGCAGCATGGGCAGACGGTCATCCTCGCAGCAGGTGATGAACACCTGTCCGCCGGAAATACGGTTCAATACAAACTCCTGCCGCTTCGGATCCAGCTCGCTGAGCACATCGTCCAGCAGCAGCACCGGATACTCGCCGGTATCCTGCTGGAAGATCTCTCTGGCAGCCAGCTTCAAACTCAATGCCGCCGTGCGGGTCTGCCCCTGCGATGCAAAGCTTTTGGCAAGGTTGCCGTCAATCTCCACGATGAGATCGTCCTTATGCGGCCCGGACAGACACTGCCGGCTGGCAATCTCCGCGGCACGGTGGCTCTCCTGATGGGCCAGCAGCTGGGCGAAGATCTCTCTGGGTGCGGCTTCCGGGTCGGTCACGGTGGACACCGTTTCATACCGCAGCTCCAGCCGCTCTCTGCCGCCGGAGAAATCGTGATGCACCGCCGGGGCGGTCTCCCGCAGCCGCTTGACGAAGTGGGCACGGTAATGGATCAGCACCGCGCCGGCCTTGGCCATGCCGAGAGAAAACTCGTCCAGCGTGTCCAGCAGGGAAGGCTTTTCCTCGCTGTCCCGCAGAATGCGGGTCTTATGTTCGTGGAACCGGCGATATTCCGCCAGCGCCTGGGCATAGCGGGGCCGCAGCTGGCAAATACAGTCGTCCAGAAATTTCCGTCTGGCGGTAGCGCCTTCCCGGATGAGATACAGATCCTCCGGGCAGAACAGCACCGACTGAAAAATGCCGGCCAGTTCCGCGCTGCTTTTCAGCTTCACGCCGTTGGAGCGCAGCAGTTTCCTGCTTCCCCGGTGCAGTTCCGCTTCCAGCACGAAGTCCCGTCCGCGGGCGGTCAATTCGCCTTTCAAAAAGGCGCGATCTACGCCGAAGCGGATCAACTCCTTATCGTATCTCGCCCGGTGGCTGACGCCGGAGAGAAATGCGATAGCCTCCAGCAGATTGGTCTTGCCCTGGGCATTGTCGCCGCAAATCACATTGACCGCCGGGTCAAAATCGGCTTCCAGATGGACGTAATTCCGGAAAAAATCCAGTTCCAGCGCGTCAATCCGCATAGGCTACCGTCAGCTCCTGTCCGTCAAAAACCACCACGTCGCCGGGACGAATCTTCTTGCCGCGCATGGTACAGACTTCGCCGTTCACCATGACCTCACCGCACTGGACGCACTCCTTGGCCATGCCGCCGGATTCCACCAGATTGGCAAATTTCAGCAGATCCTGCAATTTGATGAATTCGGTTGTGATAACGACTTTTTTCATGTTACTCGGCATTTTTCAGGCGGACGGGGAGCACCATGTACAGGAAATTCTCCTCGCCCTCGGTGGGCACGATGATGGCGGGGGACACGCCGGTGTTCAGCTCAATCTTCACGGCATCAGCAGGCGCATAGCGCAGCGCCTCCATTAAATAGCGGTTATTGAAGCCGATTTCCAGACCCTGACCGTCGCCGGAGAGGCGGCAGACATCCTTTGCCTCGCCGTTGCCGGTCTTGGCGGACAGCATAACCTTGTCATGGTCGAACAGGCAGCGGACAGGGCTTTTGAGCTTATCGGAGATGACCACGGACACACGGTCGATGCTCTCAATGAGAGAGCGGGTATCCGCCACCACGGAGATGGGATTCTTGCGGGGGATGGCGTTCTTATAGTCGAGGAATTCACCCTCCAGACGGCGGCAGATCAGCTCCGTATCGCCCACTTCAAAGAGCAGGTGGCGCTTGCCCAGCGTCACGGAAGCCAGATCCTCACTGTCGGCGCAGATGCTCTTGACTTCGTTCAGCGCAGCGCCGGGTGCCACGAAGGAGAAGGCGCCGCCTTCCAGCTTTTCCAGCTTTTCACGGCGCATGGCCAGACGGAAACCGTCCACTGCCACCACGGTCAGCCCCATGTCGGCGATCTCAAAGAGGGCACCGGTGTGGACGGGTCTGCTCTCATTGGTGGAAACGGCAAAGGCAGTCTCCTCGATCATGGCACGCAGGGTCTTCTGCTGGATGGAAACGGAATATTCATCTTCCACTTCGGGCAGATCGGGATAATCTCTGGCGGAGAGACCCAGAATGTCGAAATCGGCATCGCCGCAGTTGAGGTGCACCATGTGGCGCTCGTCGGCGGTAAAGGTGACGATGTCATCGGGCATGCGGCGGATGATATCGCCGAACAGGCGGGCGTTGAGCACGATGTCGCCGCCCTGCAGCACATTGGCGGAGACCTTGGTGCGGATGCCGGTCTGCATGTTGTAGCCGGAGATGGTCAATTCCTTATCGGCGTGGATCAACAGACCCTCCAGGGCAGGAATGGAACTTTTCTGCGCTACGGCGCGACTGGTGACGGAGATGGCGCTTTGCAGCAGTACTTTTTCACAGCTAAATTTGATCATAACGGACGCATCCTCTCTTTCTGGAATGGCGTTCTTTTCAAAAGAAAAGAAATATATTTTTGATTAGCAAAAGTAGTCGTAGAAGAAAAAAATGTGGAAAAGGGAAGAAAACATAGAAACTGCAAGGGTTTACGGGAAAGGACTTCTTGTGGAAAACCAATCTTTTTTTTACAGGATAGTTTTTAAAAAGACTTTTCCACAGTTGTTTTTTCCTTTTCCACAAAAAGGAGTGGAAAGATCACAACTTGGATGTAATGTTGGTTTTGATCTCTTTCACGGTCTCGGCAAAGGAAGCGTTTGAGGCCAGCTTCTTTTCGGCCTGCTTGATAGAGTAGAGAACCGTGGCATGGTCGCGGTCGTCGAAGATCTTGCCGATCTCGACCACGGTGAGGTTGGTCATGCTGCGGATGAGGTACATGGCGATCTGGCGGGGTGTGACAGCGGTTTGATTGCGCTGCTGGCCGCAGATCACGGGAATATCGATGTGGTAGTACTTGCTGACATTTTCCAGAATGGATTCCGGTGTGGGAATGGACTCCGTGGTTTTCAGCATGTCCTGAATGGCCCGGGTGGCGGTGGTCTCGTCCACATCTTTGCCCAGCAGATCCTTCATGGCCATGATCTTTTTGATGGTGCCTTCCAACTGTCGGACGTTTGCGGTGACATTCTGCGCGATAAAGTTGCAGATGTTGTCGGACAGATCCAGTCCGAAGCTGCCGGCCTTATTTTTAATAATGGCAAGTCTGGTCTCGAAGTCGGGAGGCGCCACATCCACCGTCAGACCCTGATTAAAGCGGGTACGCAGACGATCGTCCAGCAGCGTCATCTCGGAGGCGGGACGGTCGGAGGTCAGCACGATCTGGCGGCCGGCCTCATACAGCGTATTGAAGGTATGGAAGAATTCTTCCTGGGTCTGCTGTTTGCCAGCGATGAACTGCACGTCGTCGACCATGAGAAGGTCGGCCTGGCGGTATTTTTCCCGCATTTCAGCCGTCTTTTTTGGGCCTGCCTGAATGGAGGACACCAGCTCGTTGGTCAGATCGTCGCCCTTGACATAGGCGATCTTCGCAGTTGGGTCGTTTTTCTTAATGAAATTGGCAATGGCGTAGATCAGGTGGGTCTTGCCAAGGCCTGAATCGCCGTAGATCAGCAGCGGGTTGTAGTTCTGGGCGGGATGCTCTGCCACGGCGATGGAGGCGGCGTAGGCCAGCTTGTTGGACGGGCCGACGACGAACGTATCAAAGGTAAATTTGTCGGAAGTGAATCGGTCACCGGGCCGCTGGATCTTGGTGCCGTTAAAGGCCTGCAGCGCCTCGTCATCCAGAATGACGACCTCGAACTCCGTGGAAAAAATATCCTGCAAGGCCGCCTTGATATCGGCGAGGAACAGGGATTCCACATAGCCCTTCTTGAAATTGTTCGGACAGTGGAGGATAAAGGAGTTTCCGCGGATATCCACGGCGGTCAGCTCATCGAACCAGGTGGCGATGGTGGTTTCCGAAAGGGTTTTTCGAAGCTGCTGCAATACGTTTCCCCATACGTCAGCGAGTGAGTTCAAAAAAAGCACCTCTTTTCGATGTGAAAAATAAACATAAAAATACACATTGATTATACCAAAAAACAAGGGCGGAATCAATACATATTCTAATATATAAGTTCTAAAAAAATAGAACAAGATATAGGTGTTAAGTTTATCTTTTGACACAATATTTAGATTTTTGAACCACAAAACGGGAAAAAGAACCGGTTTTTCGGAATTTTCAAGTTTTTATTGACACCTTTTGAACGATTATGCTATACTAATCCATGCGTCAAAAGACGCCAAGGAAAAGTTTACTGCGCCGCTTTCCCCGGAAACCGGTGTCGAGTAAGTGCCATGGCAACATGGCCGGAAATCTGACAGGAGGTGTCTCAATCATGGCAACCAAGCGTACCTATCAGCCCAAGAAGCTGCACGGCCAGAAGGTTCACGGCTTCCGCAAGAGAATGGCTACCGCCAATGGCCGCAAGGTCCTGGCCCGTCGCCGCGCCAAGGGCCGCGCTCGTCTGTCCTACTAAGTAAGACGGATCCGCGCAGGGAGACACTTGAACAGACGTCTTCAGGGACGGCGGGAATTTGAGAGATTCCTCCGTCCCTTATCGAATTTTCTGTTCAAAAGGCAGGGAGAAAAATGAAGCGGGAATGCACGCTGAAAAAGAATCATGAGTTCCGCCGGATGTATCAGCGGGGCGCTTCCGCCGTGTGTGGGAGCATGGTGGTCTATTGCCGGAAAAATCGGCTGGGCCGCAACCGTCTGGGCATTGCCGCGTCCGTCAAGCTGGGCCACGCCGTGGTTCGCAACCGGGCGCGCCGCAGATTGCGGGAGGTTTACCGCCTGAATGCGGACAAGCTCTCCGTCGGCTGGGACATGGTGCTGGTGGCGCGCGGCCGCACGGCAACGGTGAATTGGCAGGAACTGAACGCTTCTTTTTTGAAGCTGTGCCGGAGGCTGGAGCTTTTGGAGGCGGAGAAATGAAATATGTGCTCATCGCGCTGGTGCGGTTTTACCAGAAAGCCATTTCTCCGTTCACACCCCGCTGCTGCAACTATATCCCTACCTGTTCCCAATACGCGCTGGAGGCTTTGCAGAAATACGGCGCCCTGAAGGGCGGCTGGCTGGCCTTTCGGCGTATTTTGCGCTGCAATCCGTTTCACAAGGGTGGATATGACCCCGTTCCCTGACATAAAGGGAAACACAGCAAAAATCCCGCTTTGCCCCATCAACAATCGGAGGATATTATTATGTTTGCTACCCTCGGATACTACATTTGTGTCCCCTTTGCGGCGCTGGTCAGACTGTTCTATAACCTGACCGGGTCCTACGGTGTGGCTATCATCCTCTTCACGCTGGCCGTCAAGCTCATCATGGTGCCCCTCCAGCTGAAATCCAAGAAGAGCATGATCCGCATGAACCGCATGCAGGGCCGCATGGAGGAAATCAAGAAGAAGTACGCCAACAACCAGGTAAAGATGCAGGAGGAGATGCAGAAACTCTATCAGGAGGAAGGCGTCAACCCCATGGGCGGCTGCCTGTGGTCTTTCCTGCCTCTGCCCATTCTGATCGCTCTGTACTCCATCATCCGTGAGCCCATCACCCGCTTCATGATGCTCAAGGAAGAAGTGGCTCTGGAGCTGCTGGAAAAGGTCAGCGCCGCCGGCGCGGACATCACCAACATCGCCACCCTGAACAAGGCCGGCGAATACGCCTTTACCCCCTACGGCCAGATCAATCTGGCCAAGACCATCTCCTCCCAGTTCCCCCAGTTTGCTGAAGGCGTGGATGGCTGGATGAACCTGAACTACAATTTCCTCGGCATGGATCTGACCACCAACCCCTGGGACGCCGTCTCCGGCTTCGTATTCCAGTGGGCAGCCATCGGTCTGATCCTGATTCCCATTCTGGCCGGACTGTCCCAGCTGGTGATGAGCTGGTACACCATGCGCACCCAGAACAACGCCGGCAACGGCTCCATGAAGGGCATGATGTATACGATGCCCCTCATCAGCGTGTACATTGGCTTTATCATGCCCGCAGCACTGGGTGTGTACTGGATTGCCCAGAGTGTGTTCTCCCTGATCCAGGAGATCCTCATGACCAAGTTCTTCAACAAGAAGATCGAGGCGGAGGAAAACGCTCGCTACGAAGCCATTCAGGCCGACCGCGCCCGCCGTATGGAGGCAGGCCGCCGTCAGCAGGAGGAGCGCAGAAGTCAGTCTGCCCAGCAGAAGAAATCCCTGAAGGAAAAACAGCTGGCCGCACAGCAGGCCAAGGCCGAAAAGGCCGCCAAGGCCAAGACCAGCACCACCGAAGCCGGCCGTGTGGGCAGTCGTCCCTATGCAAGAGGACGCGCCTACCAGGAAAACCGGTATGATGATTGAGGTTTGACGGTATGAGAGAATATATCGATGTAACGGGCAAAACCGAGGACGAGGCCATTAAAAATGCGCTGGAGCAGCTGGGGCTCGATCGGGACGATGTGTCTGTTGAAATTCTGGAGCGTGCCAAGTCCGGCTTCCTGGGTCTGGGCAGCTGCCCTGCCAAGGTGCGTGTGAGCTACGGCCCCGAGGAGGAAGAGGAAGTAATCGCTCCCGCCCCCGTGAAGGAAGAAAAGCCCCGCAAGCAGGAAAAGAAGATCGAAAAGACTGCCGAAAAGACCGAGAAAAAGGTCGAGCAGGCAGAGAAGAAGAGCGAGAAGAAGGAAGCCGCTCCTGCACAGGAGATGGCTTCTGCCCCCGCTGAAGAGCTGGGCGAGGAAGTGAACGACGAGAAGGCACAGGCCATCCGCGCCTTCCTCTCCGGTCTGCTGGAGCAGATGGAAAGCAGTGCCGAGATCCGCATCTACCTCCCCGAGAAGGGCCGCTATAAGGTCATTCTGGTGGGCGATAATCTGGGTGCGCTGATCGGCCGCCGCGGCGAGACTCTGGACGCCATCCAGCAGCTGACCAGCTATTCCGTGAACCGTACCGGCAGCCGTGTCCGCGTGCAGCTGGATGCCGAGGGCTACCGCGACAAGCGGGAGCAGAGCCTGCAGCGTCTGGCCCACAAAGTGGCTGCCAAGGTGGTGAAGTATCACCGCAGCGTGACGCTGGAGCCCATGAACGCTTACGAGCGCCATGTGATCCACACCGCCCTGCAGGACACCGCCGGCGTGACCACCTACTCCACCGGCGTGGACCCCAACCGCCGCGTCATCGTGGCCTACGACCGGGACAAGAAGTAATAAACAAAAAGAACCAGCCTGAAAAGGCTGGTTCTTTTTTGTGCGGAGTTTCCGCAGAGAAAGCGCCCCCACTTTCTTTTCGAAACAGCGAAAAGAAAGTCGCCGCGCCCGGTGGAAAGAAAAGATGTTGGGCCGACAAATGGCCCTGGATGGGCCATTTGCGGCAAATACGGGGGTCTGGGAAAGAGACAGCTCAATGGAAGAAGTCTCCGCGGTTGGGCGCGTAAGGGGCTGTTCATCGAAAGACCCCTTCGCCGCGGCAAGGTGCCGTGGTCAACGCCTTTCTCGGGGGTAGTTTCCAAAGGAGGGGGCCCGGGGGCGAGATCAAGGCCCCGCATCTTTAGGCGGGGTCTGCCGACGCCTTTACCTTTGGGCGTCGGCTAACGCCTCCGGATTTCTCTTCAGGGGGTTGGGGGGCGGTTCTCTTTTTAAAAGAGAATGGCCCCCCAGAACTATTGACATTCAACATGTTTTACAATAAAATGTGAATACTGCGTTGACAGGGAAGAGTATCCCCCAGTCCCCGGGTTCAGAGAGAAGGCGGTCGGTGCAAGCCTTTGCCGGAGCGGGAGAGAAGGCCCCCTTGAGCAGCGGGGCGGAAATGCCCCGCCGGATAGCCCCGTTACAGGCAACGAAGTGCGTATTAGCCAGATACGAATTCAGGTGGAACCGCGGGTAACTTTGAACTACTCGCCCTGAGCCGACAATCGGCTTGGGGCGTTTTTTGCGTTTTGAGCCAGAAAAAAGGAGAAAAGACTATGATGAAGAACACCGAAAAGACCATGGAGAAAATCGTCGCCCTGTGCAAGAACCGCGGATTCATCTTCGCAGGCTCCGAGATCTACGGCGGTCTGGCCAATACCTGGGACTACGGCCCCCTCGGCGTGGAGCTGAAGAACAACGTGAAGAAGGCATGGTGGAAGAAGTTCGTGCAGGAGAACCCCTACAACGTGGGTCAGGACTCCGCCATCCTCATGAACCCCCAGACCTGGGTGGCCTCCGGCCATCTGGGCGGCTTCTCCGACCCTCTGATGGACTGCAAGGAGTGCCACGAGCGCTTCCGTGCCGACAAGGTCATCGAGGATTGGTGCGCCGAGAACAACTACACGCTGGAAAAGCCCATCGACGCCTTCTCCCAGCAGGAGATGGCCGCTTTCGTGGCTGACCACAACATCGGCTGCCCCACCTGCGGCAAGCACAACTGGACCGACATCCGGCAGTTCAACCTGATGTTCAAGACCTTCCAGGGCGTCACCGAGGATGCCAAGAACACCGTGTATCTGCGTCCCGAGACCGCGCAGGGCATCTTCGTCAACTTCCAGAACGTTCAGCGCACCACCCGCCGCAAGCTGCCCTTCGGCGTGTGCCAGATCGGTAAGAGCTTCCGCAATGAGATTACCCCGGGCAACTTCACCTTCCGCACCCGTGAGTTTGAGCAGATGGAGCTGGAGTTCTTCTGCAAGCCCGACACCGATCTGGAGTGGTTCGCCTACTGGCGCAGCTTCTGCCACCAGTGGCTGCTGGGCCTGAATATGCGTGACGAGGATCTGCGTCTGCGTGACCATGACCCCGAGGAGTTGAGCTTCTACTCCAAGGCCACCACCGACTTCGAGTTCATGTTCCCCTTCGGCTGGGGCGAGCTGTGGGGCATTGCCGACCGCACCAACTATGACCTGACCCAGCACCAGACCCACTCCGGTCAGGATATGACCTATTTCGATCCCGAGACCAACGAGCGCTACGTGCCCTACGTTGTCGAGCCCTCTCTGGGCGCCGACCGTGTGGTGCTGGCCTTCCTGGTGGAGGCTTATGACGAGGAGGTCGTGGACGCCGAGAAGAACGATGTCCGTGTGGTCATGCACTTCCATCCCGCTCTGGCTCCCTTCAAGGTTGCCGTGCTGCCCCTCTCCAAGAAGCTCAGCGATAAGGCACGTGAGATCCAGGCCGAGCTGAGCAAGGAGTGGATGGTGGACTTCGACGAGACCGGCTCCATCGGCAAGCGCTATCGCCGTGAGGACGAGATCGGCACTCCCTACTGCGTCACCGTGGACTTCGACACCGTGGGCGACGCCGAGAAGGAAGGCGACGACTGCGTCACCGTCCGTGACCGCGACACCATGGAGCAGGTGCGTATGCCCATCAGCGAGCTGAAGGACTACCTGCGGGAGAAGCTGGCATATTAAGAAAAACCTCTTTGCGGGACACGGGTTTCTCCCGTGTCCCGCTTGCACATGCAAAGGAGCGTGACGCTTTGAAGCGTTTGAAGCGGAAAAAACCGTATCTTGGGCCGCAATGGCTGCGGGGCATCCTGTTTGTGCTGCTTTCGGCGGCCATGGGCTATGTGATCACCCGCGCCGTGCTGCCCGTCAACTTCCCGGATGCTGCGGAGCTGGTTAAATGGATGGACAAATATCCCAACTACATCGCCCTGACGACCCTGATCTACGGCCTTCTCACCGCCGTGCTGGGCGCCGTGACGGGGCAGCTGTGGCTGGGGGGCGCCGTGACCGGCGCGGCTGCCATGGCGCTCTCGCTGGTGAACTACTTTAAAACCGCCATCAACGGCACGCCGCTGTCACTGGCGGACTTCGGCCTTGCCACCCAGCTGGGCGAGGTGGCCGGCGTAGCCGGTGATCTGACGCCGCCGGAGGGGTTCTGGAAGCTGCTTGTTCCGGTGCTGGCCTGCGTGGCGGTGTTGGTACTGGTACGCAGACTGACTGTTTTGCGCGGAAAATGCCGCTTTTTGAGTGCGTCCGTCTTTCTGGCGGCGCTGATCGGACTGTTTTCTCCTCTCTGCGCCCCCACGGTGGGCGAGGTCTTTTCCGTGGACGTCTACTCCCGGATGCCCGCGGCCCATAACAACAGCTTCCACGGGTTGACCGTCGCCCTGTGGCGTGACTGTGTGGTGCAGCCCATGCCCGCACCGGAGGGCTACAGCAAGGAGTCCATGGAGCAGGTTCTCGCCCGCATCGACGAGCTGCTTTTAGAGGACGATGCTGCCCGGAAAAATGACGGCGCCGCCGTGCAGCCCAACGTCATCATGATCCTCTCCGAGGCCTTTTTCGACGTGACCCGCCTGCCGGACCTTGCTTATGGCGCCGACCCGCTGGCCAACTTCCACGCCCTGCAGGCAGAGGCTATCTCCGGCTCGTTCTACAGCCACTATCTGGGCTACGGCACCGGCTATCTGGAAATCGCCATGCAGTATGGCGTGAGCAACATGGATTTCGGCGCCAGCACCAACATCTGCTTTATGGAGGACGGGAAGTACGAGCTGTTTTCCGCCCTGCCGGAGCAGTACACCAAAAGCGGCGCCTACCGTGCCGAGATGTTCCACGCCTACAACGACAGCCTTTATAACCGCACCGTCACCTATCCGCTGCTGGGCTATTCCGCATCCTCCTACTCCGCCGATATGCAGAACATGGGCGTGGAGTGGAGCGGCAGCGTCTACGGTGGCTATTACCTGAAAGACGCCTTCATGTACAAGGCCATGCTGCAGCGCATGGAGGAGATCAACGCCGAAGGGCAGCGAGCGTTCCTCTACGGCATCACCATGGAAAACCACCAGCCCTTCGATGTGGAGAAATTCGGCGGTGCGTGTCAGGTGGGCGCAGAGAGCGAAGTCCTCGATCCGGCGGATCTGGAGATCGCCAAGGTGATGGTGGAGGGCATGACCCGTGCCGATCAGGCGCTGGGTGCTCTGGTGGCGGCGCTGCGGCAGAGCGATGAGCCCACCGTGGTGGTCTTTTTTGGAGATCATCGTCCCAACCTGTTTCTCACCGACGGGGACACCATTTACACCAAATACGGCATCTGTCCCTCCAACGACATGACGGCGTGGACGCCGGAGCAGGTGGCGGAGCTGTATTCCACCGATTACCTCATCTGGGCCAACGATGCCGCGCTGCTCTCCGGAAAGGCGGGTACAAAAACCGACAGCAGCATCACCGCTGTCGGCCCCCAACTGCTGGAGCTGACGGGCACGCCGGTCTCCCGCTACTGGGGACTGCTGCGAAAGGTCAGCGAGGTGTGCCTGACAAACGGCGAGCTGTACTTTGCCGACGGGGAGAGCGCCATCTTCGCCTCCGAAGCGGACGCACCCCTCACCGAGGCGCAGCGGGAGCTGCTGGGATTGCGCGCTGCCGTGGTGTATGATGCCTTTTTCGGACAAAAATTTATTACAGCCGCCATGAACGAACCGCCGGGAATGTAAAAAACTGCCCTCTGTCGGCTGGATTGTCCGCCCAACCCCCAAAAAGAACCCCCGAGTGGTATGCCTGTCCGCCCGGGGGTTGTTTTATTCCACAAAAAGGTAGACCTTTTTTTGTTAAGGCTGTGCCAAGAAGAAATCTTGTAATGAGACCTGAATTTTTGTATGATAATAATATCATCAGGCTCTGCGCTGCGGTGTGCAAAGAGCCGGAAAGAGGGAGTGTTATGGAAAAAATCTTTCGACTGAAAGAGAACGGCACCTCCGTACGCACGGAGATTCTGGCCGGACTCACCACCTTCATGACCATGGCGTACATCATCGCCCTGAACCCCAACCTGCTGACCAACTTCGACACCGGCTCCGCCCTGTGGAACGGCGTGTTCATGGCCACCTGCATTGCCTCGGCCATCGCCATGTTCTGCATGGCCTTCCTGGCAAACAAGCCCTTCGCTCTGGCACCCGGCATGGGCCTGAACAGCTTCTTCGCTGTGGTGACGGCCAACATCGTCGGCATCACCGGTCTGAGCTATGTGGAGTCCTACCAGGCAGCTCTGATCATCATCCTCATCGAAGGCATCGTGTTTCTGGTCCTCTCTGTGCTGAACATCCGTGAGAAGATCGTGGAAGCCATCCCTCTGGGCGTGCGTTACGGCATCGCTCCTGCCATCGGCATTATGCTGATGAACATTGGCCTGGGCTCCAATGTGGGCATTTATGCCGAGGGCAGCGGCTCTGCCGCTCCCTTCTATGTCATGCGTGACTTCTTCGGCGCCCTGACCCCCAGCGTCATCAAGGGCAGCATGGGCGATGCCGGCTATGACACCATGGTTCTGACCGTCATCACCATGTTCGTGGGTCTGTTCGTCATGGTGGTTCTGGCCAAGAAGGGCATCCGCGCTGCCGTGCTGCTGGGTATGCTGGTGGCCTCCATCGTCTACTGGGCCGGCTCCTTTATCTTCCTGGGCGCCAATCCCTTCGCTGCCCTGGCTACCGCATCCTTCGTGCCCCCCTTCGCTGACATGATGTCCACCACCTTCTTCAAGTTCAACTTCGCGGGCCTGATGGAACTGGGCTGGTTCACCGTGATCACGCTGGTCATCACCTTCTGTATGATCGATATGTTTGACACCATTGGCACTCTGGTAGGCACAGCCTCCCGCGCCGGCATGGTGGATGAGAACGGCAATATGCCCAAGATGAAGGAAGCCCTGCTGTCTGACGCCATCGGCACCGTCACCGGCGCCTGCACCGGTACATCCACCGTTACCACCTTCATTGAATCTGCCTCCGGCGTCGAGGCTGGCGGCCGCACCGGTTTGACCGCCCTGACCACCGGCGTGCTGTTCCTGGCCTGTATCTTTATCGCCCCCATTGCTGCCGTCATTCCCGCCGCAGCTACCTCTGCTGCCCTGATCTATGTGGGCGTGCTGATGCTGCAGGGCCTGAAGAATGTGGATTTCGACGATCTGGATCAGATGCTGCCCGTCGCCCTGATGCTCATTGCGATGCCCGTGTCCGGCTCCATCGGCCACGCCATCGGTCTGGGTCTGATCTCCTACACCGTGGTCAAGGTCTTTACCGGCAAGGCCAAGGAAGTGTCCGCTCTAACCTATGTGATCTCTCTGCTGTTTATCTTGAAGTTCTTCCTGATCGTGTGAGCCCCGCAAAACAATCAAACAGCCGACCCATTCGGGTCGGCTGTTTTTTTGCCGTTAATAGAACATGCCCATGAAGCCGTCGGGCATCTGGCGGCTCTGCTCCCAGAGATCCTCGAACTGCACGCGGGTAATCTGGTGCACATGCCCCTCGCTG
>SVLH01000025.1 GCA_015068025.1 Oscillospiraceae bacterium
TTGTCATCCCGGCCGGTTGCCGCGCCAGCGGCGAGGCCGGCTGACATTTCAACGCCCGGGAGGGCGCTTCCGGCGCAAGGTCGATTTATACTGTCAAACCGGTGGTCTCCTCCAGCCCCAGCATGATATTCATGTTCTGGACGGCGGCGCCGGTTTGTCATCCCGGCCGGTTGCCGCGCCAGCGGCGAGGCCGGCTGACATTTCAACGCCCGGGAGGGCGCTTCCGGCGCAAGGTCGATTTATACTGTCAAACCGGTGGTCTCCTCCAGCCCCAGCATGATGTTCATATTCTGGACGGCGGCACCGGTTTGTCATCCCGGCCGGTTGCCGCGCCAGCGGCGAGGCCGGCTGACATTTCAACGCCCGGGAGGGCGCTTCCGGCGCAAGGTCGATTTATACTGTCAAACCGGTGGTCTCCTCCAGCCCCAGCATGATGTTCATGTTCTGGACGGCGGCGCCGGAAGCGCCCTTGCCCAGATTATCAAACAGGGCGGTGACGGTAAACTGCTCGTCGTTGCCGGAGACGATGAGGGTCAGGGTATCCTGCCCGGCCTTTGCGTTGGCATAGACCTTGGCGGTGTCGGTGGTATCCGCCACCTGCACCAGCTTTGCGCCTGCGTAGTAATCGCGCAGCTTCTGCCAGACCTCCGCCAGCGTGGACACGCCCTGCAAGGCGCTCATGTGGAAGGGCACGGTGGTGGCCATGCCTTTGTAGTAATCGTCCACGATGGGGCTGAACACCGGACGGGTGGTCAGGCCGCAGATGGTCTGCATCTCCGGCAGGTGCTTGTGGCTCTGTCCCATGCCGTAGGGACAGGGGGCGAACAATTCGGTGCCCTTGTCCTCCCCCTCGTACTGGGCGATCATCTTCTTGCCGCCGCCGGAGTAGCCGGTGAGGGAGAAGGCAGAGAGCGCCGCATCTTTCGGCAGGATGCCCATGGCCACCAGCGGGTAAACGATGCTGATAAATCCGGTGGCGTGGCAGCCGGGGTTTGCCACCCGTTTGGAAGTTTTGATGGACTCCCGGTGCTTTGCAGACAGCTCGGGGAAGCCGTAGTCCCAGTCGGGATTGGTGCGGTGGGCGGTGGAGGCGTCGATGACCCGGGTGGTGGGGCTTTCGATGAGGCTGACAGCCTCGATGGCCGCCGCATCCGGCAGGCAGAGGAACACGATGTCCGCCGCATCCATCAGACGCTTGCGCTCCGTGGGATCTTTCCGCTTGTCCTCGTCGATGAGGAGCAGTTCGATATCTTCGCGGGCGGCAAGGCGGTCGTAGATCTGCAGGCCGGTGGTGCCTTCCTTGCCGTCGATGTAAACTTTGGGTCTGCTCATAGCGTTTCCCCCCTGTCAGTTGGCGGTTCTCTCCGCCACGAAGGCCTCGATGGCCTCGATCTGGCGGGTGGTTTCGGAAACGGCGGGGCCGCCGTAGCTTTTCCGCAGTGCCATGCAGTTTTCCAGATTGATGGCCTCGTACACGTCCTCGGCAAAGAGGTCGGACACGGCACGCAGCTCGTCCAGCGTCAGGTCTTCCAGCGTCTTGCCCTGTGCGGTGCAGGCGGCCACCAGCCTGCCGGTGACGGTATAGGCGTCCCGGAAGGGCATACCGCGCTTGGTCAGATAGTCGGCGCAGTCGGTGGCGTTGATGAAGCCGCGGCCTGCCGCCTTGCGCATATTCTCCGGCAGGACGGTCATGGTGTCGATCATGGCGGAGAACACGGGCACGCACATCTCCACGGTGTCGATGGCGTCGAATACCGGCTCCTTGTCCTCCTGCATATCCTTGTTATAGGCCAGAGGAATGCCCTTCATGGTGGTCAGCAGGGCCATCAGGTCGCCGTAGACGCGGCCGGTCTTGCCGCGAACCAGTTCGGCGATGTCGGGATTCTTCTTCTGGGGCATGATGGAGGAGCCGGTGGAATAGGCATCATCCAGTTCGATGAACTTGAACTCCCAGCTGCACCAGAAGATGATCTCCTCGGAGAAGCGGGAGAGGTGCATCATCAGGATGGAGAGGGCGCTCATCAGTTCCAGCGCGTAGTCACGGTCGGAAACGCCGTCCAGAGAGTTGCTCATGGGGGCGTCAAACCCGAGTTCCTTTGCCGTCATCCAGCGGTCGATGGGGTACGTCGTGCCAGCCAGCGCGCCGCTGCCCAGAGGGCACTCGTTCATCCGCACCGCGCAGTCCTCCAGACGGGTGATGTCCCGGCGGAGCATATTGGCGTAGGCCATCAGGTGCTGGGCGAAGGAGATGGGCTGGGCACGCTGCAGATGGGTGTAGCCGGGCATGACGGCGGTCTGCCACTTCTTTGCCTGACGGCACAGCACGGTCTCCAGCTCCAGCAGCTGGCCCACGACGGTGGGGATGTGGCTGCGGACGTACATCCGGAAGTCCAGCGCCACCTGATCGTTGCGGCTGCGGCCGGTGTGCAGGCGCTTGCCGGCGTCGCCGATGCGCTGCGTCAGCAGAGCCTCCACGTTCATGTGGATATCCTCATTGTCGGCGGTAAATTCCACCTTGCCGGCCTCCACATCCTCCAGAATGGACTGCAATCCGCCCAAAATGGCGCCCACATCCTCCATGGAGATGATGCCCTGCGCGCCCAGCATTTTGGCGTGGGCCATGGAGCCGGTGATGTCCTCTTTGTACAGCCTCTGGTCGAACTGGATGGAGGCATTGAAATCGTTCACTAAATCGTCCGTTTCCTTCTGAAACCGGCCGCCCCAAAGTTTTTTTGCCATAGCCGAATTCCTTCCTGAAAATCAGGAAACGGCGGGGAGTCCCCCGCCTGTTTCCCTGTTATGTTCTTATAAAACGCCGGGGCGCTTCATGCCCTTGCACGCCGTTTGCCGAAAAAGCACACACGCCTCTGCCGTGAGGAGTGCGCCCCCCATTTTCTTTGGTCTTGCCAAAGAAAACGGGCCGCGCCCGGTCCAAAAGAAAAACGCTTTTGTCCCATTCAACGGCAGCTGATGCGCTCATGCGTGTCGAACTTGACCAGCGACTCTTTCCGCGCCTTCCGCTTCGCTAGGCGCTGGCAGTTTCTCTGTTTGGAGACAGGGGGAGCCTGCTCCCCCTTGACCCTTCATTAAAGGCTTCCCTGATCGCGCAGAGCCAGGATCTTGTCCGGCATGCCCCACAGGTTGATGAAGCCGGTGGCGTCGGTCTGGTCGTAATCGCTCTCCTCGAAGGTCACGATCTTCTCGGAATACAGGCTCTCGGGAGAGGTGACGGAGGAGGTGATCATGTTGCCCTTGTACAGCTTGAGCACCACGGTGCCGGTGACGTGCTTCTGGGTCTCCTTGGCGAAGGCGGTCAGAGCCTCGCGGACGGGGGTGAACCACTTGCCGTTGTACAGCAGGTCGGCGAAGTCGATGGCCAGCTTGCGCTTCATGTGCATGGTGTCCTTATCCACGGTGATCTGCTCCAGCACCTCGTGGGCACGGTACAGGATGGTGCCGCCCGGAGTCTCGTAGACGCCGCGGTCCTTCATGCCGGTCATGCGGTTTTCCACGATGTCCAGCAATCCGATGCCGTGCTTGCCGCCCAGAGCGTTCAGCTTGCGGATGATGTCGGAAGCCTTCATCTTCTCGCCGTTGACGGCCACGGGCACGCCCTTGACGAAGTCCAGGGTCACGCACTCGGGAGCCTCGGGAGCCTGGAAGGGAGAAACACCCATTTCCAGGAAGCCGGGCTTATCGTACTGAGGCTCGTTGGCGGGGTCTTCCAGATCCAGACCCTCGTGGCTCAGGTGCCAGAGGTTCTTGTCCTTGGAGTAGTTGGTCTCACGGGAGATCTTCAGGGGCACGTTGTGGGCCTCGGCGTAGTCGATCTCCTCGTCACGGCCCTTGATGTCCCACTCACGCCAGGGGGCGATGATGGTCATTTCGGGGGCAAAGCGCTTGATGGCCAGTTCGAAACGGATCTGGTCGTTGCCCTTGCCGGTGCAGCCGTGGCAGATGGCGTCGGCGTTTTCCTTCTTGGCGATCTCCACCAGCGCCTTGCCGATGATGGGACGGGCAAACGCAGTACCCAGCAGGTAGCCCTCGTAAGAGGCGCCCATCATCATGGAGGGGATGATGACGTCATCCACCATCTCGTCGGTGCAGTCGGCGATGTACAGCTTGGAGGCGCCGGTCTTGATGGCCTTGGCCTCCAGACCGTCCAGCTCGTCGTTCTGACCCACGTCGCCGGCCACGGCGATGATCTCGGGATCGTTGTAGTTTTCCTTCAGCCAGGGGATGATGATGGATGTATCCAGACCGCCGGAATATGCCAGCACGATCTTCTTGATTTCGCTCTTATTTTTCTTCATAACAGGATGCCTCCCTATGTAATGTTTGATGATGATTGCATTATACGTCAAAGCTGAATATTTATACAAGGTGCAACTTGCACAACTTTTCGTCCGGATTTTCAACACTTTTTCCTGTTTTGGAAAATTTTTCACAAAAAAGCGGAAACTGCTCCGCCGCAGCAGAAAACAACGCCGGGCAATCTCCCCCTCCGCAGGGAAGTCCGCAGAGCCTTCCCTGCCGCCGCCCCACCGGGCGGCCATTCGCCGCCCGCGGTTAAATATGCAGTTTATTCGAAATATTCCGTATATTTTTTCATCCTCACCGCCCGGTCGTCTTCCTCCCATTTCCCGGCGGAAAGCCAAAAGCTCCCGGCGCCTGCGGGCGCCGGGAGTGGATTTACTTCTGCATGCCGGAGGGCTGATAGGCAGAGGTCAGAGTCTTTTCGAAGAAGGGGGCGTCGGGCTTTTCGATGCGGTCCAGGATCTGTTCGCCGGCCGCGCGTCCCAGCTCCTCCACGGGCTGCACGATGCAGTCCACCTGACCTGCATAAATCCGGTTCAAACTGGAATCATAGTCCAGGAAGGTCACCAGCTCCAGCTCGTCCGGCAGACGGATGTCCCGCTTGTGGACGTAGACCAGCGCTTCTCCGGCGATGGAGGTGCGGCAGACGATGATGGCGTCGCACTTCTGCTCCAGCAGCTCGTCCAGACAGCGGCGGGCGCTGTCCTCCTCGGCGGTCTTGTAGCGGATCAGCGCCTCCTCCACGGGCAGGCCGCAGTCCTGCATGGCCTCCCGGTAGGCGGAGATGCGCTCCTTGGTGGAGGAAAGGCGGGGCAGACCGCCGATGATGCCGATGCGGCGGCGCCCCTTGCCAGCCAGGCGGCACACGCTGCGGTAGATGGGCTGGAAGTTGGAAACGCAGACGGATGGATACTTCTTCGTATCAAAAATACGATCCACCAGAACCACCGGGAAGCCGTTGGGGATCAGGCGGTCGAAGCGCTCGAAATCCTCCATGGTGCTGGCCACCAGCAAGCCGTCCACCAGACCGGCGGTGAGCAGACGCAGATGGGTCTCCTCCCGGTCGGCATCCTCCTTGGTGTTGGCGATGATGAGATGATAGCCGCGGGCGGAGAGATAGGTCTCCACCGCCTCGATCATATTGCCGAAAAACTTACTGGAGATGTCCGGCACGATAAAGCCCACCGTCTGCTTCCTGCCCGTGCGGAAACTGCGGGCGGAGGCGTCCGGCGTGTAGCCCAGCGTGGCGATGGCCTGGGAGACCTTCTCTCTCGTTTCGGCAGAAACATAGCGGGTATTGTTGATGGTGTGGGACACCGTGGCGGTGGAAACGCCTGCCAGATGCGCCACATCACTGATCGTAACTTTCATTCCGTTCTCTCCTTGCGTAAAAACAGCCGTTATTTACGTAATCAATTAGTTTGTTTCAGTATAGGCTTTCGCAAGGGTTCCGTCAAGGGTTTTTCGACTGTTTTTTACAGGTCTCGTGCAAAAATGATACTATATCATCAAAATTGCACAACCTCTTTTTCAGATTGTTATTTGAATTGACGGTTGCCAAAAAAATCAGGGCATGATACTATATTGCTTGAAAATTATGAGGCAAAACGTTTGCGCAATCGTTTTGTGCGCAAATTTATGCGTCACAGAGATGAAAGGAGTTTTTCTCAATGACTACGAAGATCGGTATCAATGGTTTTGGTCGCATCGGCCGTTTGGCCTTCCGGGCCGCCATCAAGCGCGGCGACGTGGAGATCGTTGCCGTCAACGACCCCTTCATGAGCCCCGACTATATGGCCTACATGCTGCGCTATGACAGCACCCACGGCAAGTTCGACGGCACCATCGAATACGAAGACGGTGCCCTGATCGTCAACGGCAAGAAGACCACCGTCTTTGCCGAAAAGAACGTGGGCGACATTCCCTGGGGCACCGTGGGCGCCGAGATCATTTTCGAGTGCACCGGCCAGCACCTGACCAAGGAGAAGTGCCAGGGTCACATCGACGCCGGCGCCAAGCACGTCATCATGGGCGCTCCCTCCAAGGATGACACCCCCATGTTCGTCATGGGCGTCAACAACCACAAGTACACCCCCGACATGACCTTCGTGTCCAACGCCTCCTGCACCACCAACTGCCTCTCCCCCCTTGCCAAGGTCCTGAACGACAACTGGGGCATCGTGGAAGGCCTGATGACCACCGTCCACTCCGTCACCCCCACCCAGAAACTGCTGGACGGCGCTTCCATGAAGGACTGGCGCGGCGGCCGTGCGGCTACCGCCAACATCATTCCCTCCTCCACCGGCGCTGCCAAGGCCGTGGGCAAGGTCATCCCCGAACTCAACGGCAAGCTGACCGGCATGTCCATGCGCGTGCCCACTCTGGACGTGTCCGTGGTGGATCTGACCGTGAGACTGGAGAAGCCTGCCACCTATGAGGAGATCTGCGCCGCCATGAAGGCCGCCTCCGAGGGCGAGCTGAAGGGCATTCTGGGCTACACCGACGAGCCCGTGGTGTCCTCCGACTTCATCGGCGATTCCCGCACCACCATCTTTGACGCCGGCGCCGGCATCGCCCTGAACGACAACTTCGTGAAGGTCGTGTCCTGGTACGACAACGAAAACGGCTACGCCAACAAGATGGTGGACCTGGCCCGCTATATGAACAGCGTCGACAACGCGCAGTAAGCACAACAAATCGCACAGCGCCCTCCCCGATTTGGGGAGGGCGCTGTTTTTTATCGGCACGGGCAATGCGGCCAGTTTCCCGCGGGAACCCTGTTAGCGGATGTGCGGAAACGCTTTTTCCTCCGAAAAAAACATTTCCCCCATAGGCGGCGTCATAAACCTCTATAAAAAACATTTCCCCCCATCCGCTCCGTCGGCGAATGGGGGGCTTACCCTTCGATTGGATTGTTCATTGGACCGTACCTCGTGCTTCTTTAATTTCTCGTCCGGATGCCGGGGATGAAAACTGAATACTTCGGAACTCCAATCCCTAAAACAACAGATACACGCAGACGTTTGCTTCGGTCATTGCCAAGGCTCGCTCGTGTGGCTCATCATAGTGAGGAGTGTTTCGTATTTGGCCTTCCGTATGGGGTTGCTGATCCGAACGGTACAGATGTGGGGTTTGCTCCTCTTGGCTCTCCCTTTCTGTATCTATAATATACAACACGCAAGCCAACTTGTCAATACTTTTTGTGCATTTTGACTTTTTGCACAAACGAAAACGCCAAAACAAGGAAAGCCGCACAAAGATGCGCAGCTCTCTTCAACGCTCCAAAAACGTCTCCGGCCAAAGCGCCGGATCCTGACGGAACTGCTCCAGCAGGCGCTCCACGTTTTCGTCGCTGTGCTCGATCTCGCAGCTGAAGCGCCGCAGCGCCTCGCCAAGGCCGCACACGCCCGCCAGATGCGACACCACTGCAACGGCCAGCACCACAAGCTGCGCACGGCTCAAAAGGTCGCCGTCGTTGATGGCTTTGAGCAGATAACGGAATGCAAAATAGGCGGCGATGCGCTCCAGCAGTTCTTCCTCCCCTGCCGGCGCGGTGGTCTTTGCCTGCTCCAGCAAGTCATGCCAATCCGCCTCCAGCGCCTCCAGTTCCGTCAACGCGTCCCACGCCGCCGCAGGCAGATGCACGCCATGTTCCCCATCGGGAATGGGCACTTCTTCCCAGTCCTCCGGCTGCTCGTCATCCAGTAATTCCTGCACTCCCACGGCATAGGTCAGCAGCGCCGCCAGACGCCGATCCAGCGGCGTCGTCCGGTCTGCCAGAAGCGCCAGCATCCGCGCACGCGTCGGCAGCAGAAAGGCGATCCATTCGTCCGCTTCCTCGCCCGGCTCGTCCGCTTCCCACTCCACGAAACCCAGCGGCGCCGTGCTGCCCAGCAGCAGATCGTTGGCGGCGGGACAGGAGGCGGACAGCGTGATCTCGCGGAAGGCGCCGTAATCCTCGGTAAAGCGGGGATGCTCCCGGCAGGTCAGGCTGGTGGCCTCCTGCCCCAATTCACGGTGGATCTGGCAGAGGTTTTCGCCGTCCAGAAAGGGGCAGCGGCCGCCATTGAGTGAAAAGCAGAAATCACCCTCTGCATCCTGCTTCAGCGCAGCCCGCAGCTTTTCGCCCAGCGCGCCGGAAACGGAGGCATAGCGGCGGACAGTGTCTTCGTCCACCACCACTTCCCACTTCTCGCAGCAGCTGTGGGGACACGCACCCGCAAGACAGCGGAACTTATCGTAATAATCAGGCACTCGAATCAGCATGGCTGCCTCCCGTGATCGTTCTGCGGCCATTGTACGATACCGCGAGCGGCAAGGCAAGAGGAAGTTTGAAGGCCCCAAAAGGCGGACAGACTATCTCATACCCATATCATCAGGAGGTGCATTTTATGAAAGCAACAGTCAACGCAAACTGCATCGGCTGCGGCCTGTGCGCCGCGACCTGCCCCGGCGTCTTCTCCATGGGGGACGACGGTCTGGCTCACGGCAGTGAATTCGACGGCGACCCCGCCATGGTGCAGGAGGCCCGGGACGGCTGCCCCGTGGACGCCATCAGCATCGAAGAGGAATAAGACAGCAGAAAACCGGCGGCACGCGCTGTGCCGCCGGTTCTCTTTTTGCGCTTTCACGTGTTGTCCCGACTGATGGGTTCCCGAATGAGCAGGCGGCGCAGCGCCTTGCCGTTGAAGGGGATGAGGGGATAGAGGTAGTGCTTGCCCACCACGGGCTTGGTGGTGGCCAGCAGCACAAGGATGCCCAGCACGCCCAGCACGAAGCCCCAGACGTCAAAGGCGGCGGTGGCCAGCAGCAGCGCCACCCGCAGCAGTTTGAAGGCGTAGCCCAGCTCGTAGCTGGGCTGGGCGAAGGCCGCCACGGACACGAAGGCCATATACACCAGCACCTCCGGCCCAAGCCAGCCCGCCTGCACGGCGAAATCGCCCAAAATCAGCGCCCCCAGCATGGAAAAGGAATTGGACAGCGAATTCGGCGTGTTCAAAGACGCCAGCTTCAGCACGTCCACCAGAAACTCCACCACCAGCAGCTGCCAGAGCAGATGCAGCGCGGCAGGCTCCGGTGAGGAGAGGAATTGCAGCCACTCCGGCAGCCGCCCCGGCTCGGCGGTGAGCAGATACCACACCGGGGTGATGAACATGGACAGGAGGAACACCACGATGCGCAGCAGCCGCAGATAGGTGCCGATCAGCGGCGGGAAGTAAAACTCGTTGGCCTCCTGCGTGAAATCGAAAAAGGTGGTGGGCAGGATCATCACCGAGGGGGAGTTGTCCACCATCAGGACGATGTTTCCCTCCAGGATGCTGGCGGCGGCGCTGTCCGGCCGCTCGGTGTAGCGCACCTTGGGAAAGGGATTGTACCACTGCTTCGGGCGGATGGCCTCCGCCACGCTCTCCTGCGCCATGGTGAGAGAGTTCATCCGGATGGATTTGAGTTTCCACCGCACCTCCTCCAGCAGCTCCCGATCCACCCGATCCTCCAGATAGCACAGCACCGCGTCCGTCTTGGAGCGCGTGCCCACCTTATGCCCCTCCATAGTCAGTTTGGGGTCCCGGATGCGGCGGCGCAGCAGCGCCATATTGGGCACCACCGCCTCCACGAAGCCGTCGTGGGAGCCGCGCAGCACCTTGCCGTCCAGGGGTTCCCCCACGCTGCGGGACGGATACTCCTTGCAGTCGATCAGCGCCGCGCCGGACAGCCCCTCCACCAGAACCAGACTCTGCCCCAGCAGCACCGACGTGACGATGTCCTCCGTGTCGGTGCTGACCCTCGTTTCCGAAAAGGTGATGAACCGATCCGCAAAATCCTGCATCTGGGTCAGGTTTTCCAGATCCGCGGGGCGCAGCGTCAGCCAGAAGGCGCCGATGCGCTCCAGCGTTTCGTCCTTTCCGTAGCCGTCAATGACCCAGAGCCTCGCCCGCCTGCCGCCCACGCAGTAGTTCCGGCAGACAATGTCCGTGCTGCGACCCACGCCGATGAGGCGGTCGAACAGCGCTGTATTTTCCGCATATTGTTCCGAAATCTTTCCCATATCCTACCTCCGTTCATAGAGGTAGTATGTTCTGCATTTCCAGATCTTATGTAATGCAGACCCCGCCCAAACGCAAAAAGTCCGCCTCTTCCGAAGCGGACTTTACGGCTGTTCAGATGAGCTGCTGGTCGTTGATGGACAGCTTGAACTGCATGCCCAGCGCCTCCGCTGCCTTGCGGCACAGCAGCATGCGGCGCAGGAAGATCTCGAAATAGTCCATGATGGAGCCGAACTCGGTGTCGACGGTCAGCTTCAGGCAGATGCGGGACTGCTCCCGGTCGATCTCCAGCTTCGCCTTGCGCACGGAGTAGTTCACCCGGTCGTGGATGTCGAAGGTGGTGGGGTCCTGATTGCGGACGCGGCTGCGGCGCACGTCGGACTTATCCGCCAGGATCAGCGCCGCGGCCACGGCGTTCACCGGCTGGCCGGTGCCCTCGTCGTGGTTGCCGATGGCGGTGACGATGGTGGCGATCTCGCCGGGGTCGCAGTCCAGATTGTCCAGAATGCGGAAGGCCATCACCGCGCCGGACTGGGAGTGGTCGATGCGGTTGACCAGATTGCCGATGTCGTGGAGGAAGCCGGCGATCCTGGCCAGCTCCACGGTGCGTTCGGGATAGCCCAGCGTTTCCAGAATGTAGCCGGCGGTCTCCGCCACCAGTGTGACGTGGGCGAAGCTGTGCTCCGTGAAGCCCAGCGCGATCAGGGACTCATCCGCCCGCTGGATATAGGTGCGGATGGTTTCGTTATTTTTGACCTGTTCAAATGTCAGCATGGTGTTCTCCTTTTTTCATTCATAGGGGAAGGCTCTGCCGTTCAGAGCCCCTTCCCCTCCATTTTCCTGATGATATTTTAGTATGACCCGCAAAAAAACGCAAGCATCCCGCAAAATTTTACAGTTCGTTGGCACTTGCCGCATAAAAAACCGGAGCCGCAAACGCGGCTCCGGCGGTTGATCACATGGGGGACTGGATGTTGGTCTCCTCGATGCCGTGCTTGTCGGCATAGCCGGTGAGCATCAGGGTGAGGGCGCCGTCGCTGGTGACGTTGCAGGCGGTGCCGAAGCTGTCCTGCAGGGCGAAGATGGCCAGCATCAGGGCAGTGCCGTCGTTCTGGAACAGCAGCACGCCGGTGATCAGGCCCAGAGAGGCCATCACCGTGCCGCCGGGAACGCCAGGTGCGCCGATGGCAAAGATGCCCAGCAGCAGGCAGAAGATAACCATCGTGCCCACGGCGGGGATCTCGCCGTAGAGGATCTTGCCCACGGTCATCACGAAGAACACCTCGGTCAGCACGCTGCCGCACAGGTGGATGTTGGCGAACAGCGGGGTGCCGAAAGCGACCATATCCTTACGCAGGGCGCTGCTCTTGTCGGCGCAGCGCAGGGCCACGGCCAGCGTGGCGGCGGAGGACATGGTACCCACAGCGGTCAGGTAGGCGGGGCCGTAATGCTTCACCACTTCCAGAGGGTTCTTCCTGGAGTAGAGACCGGCCAGACCGTAGAGCAAAGCCATCCAGATGAAGTGGCCCACGATGACGATCAGAATCACCTGCAGGAAGGCGGGCAGCTGACGGGTGATCATGCCCTCATAGCTGAGGTTGCAGAAGGTAGCGGGATGTAGACGGGCAGGATGGGGATGATGACGCGCTTCACGATGCCCAGCACAATGCTCTGGAACTCAGCGAGCAGGTCCGCAAAGCGGGCGGACTTGGTCCAGGTAACGGCCAGACCCAGCAGGATAGACAGCACCAGCGCGCTCATCACCGGCATGACCTGAGGGATGTCCAGCTGGAACACGATGGCGGGCAGGTCACGCAGACCCTCCACGCTGCTGTCGATGGACAGATGGGGGATCAGCGCATAGCCGGCACCCATGGACATGAAGGCCGCGCCGATGGAAGACACGTAGGCGATCACCACCGCCACGCCCAACAGGCGGGAGGCGTTGGCGCCCAGCTTGGTGATGGACGGGGCAATGAAGCCGATGACGATCAGGGGCACGCAGAAGGTGATGAGCTGACCGAGCACGTACTGCACGGTAACGACGACCTTCATCACGTTCTCCGTGAACACCAGACCCAGACCGACGCCCACGAAAATGCCCAGAATCAGGCGAAAGGGCAAACTGCCAAACAGTTTTTTCATAATTGACCTCCAAATATTCTGCAAAACGGCGAAATACCGTGCGGATTCGCGCACTTTTTATATAGTACCCCACCAAAGATCGAAAGTCAACGGGCTTTCTTCTCCTCCATTAATTACTTTTTCACGGTGCGGAATCGTTTGCCTCTGCCCGCTCACTTATTTTTTGTTTCTTATTGACGCAAAAACCTCCCTCTGGTATCATAAGTGCAAGGCTGCTTCCGCAGCCCCTCAACTCCATGCAGATCCGGAAGGAGTAGATACTATGGAAAAGAAACTGAAACGAATCGGCGTACTGACCAGCGGCGGCGACGCCCCCGGCATGAACGCCGCAGTCCGCGCCACGGTGCGCGCCGCCATCAACAACGGCATCGAATGTATTGGCATCCGCCGCGGCTGGAGCGGCCTGATCAACAGCGATTTCATCCAGATGAACGCCTCCAGTGTCAGCCACATCATCAACAAGGGCGGCACCATGCTCTACACCGCCCGCAGCAAGGAATTCATGGAGCCCGCCGGCCGCGCCAAGGCGCTGGGCACCTGCAAGCTGCTGGGACTGGACGGCATCGTGGCCATCGGCGGCGACGGCACCTTCCGGGGCGCGCTGGCGCTGTCCCGTCAGGCGGCGGAGGCCGGACAGGATTTGCAGGTGGTGGGCATCCCTGCCACCATCGACAACGACATCGGCTGCTCTCACTACACCATCGGCTTCGACACCGCCTGCAACACCGCCATCGAGTGTATCGACAAGCTGCGGGACACCATGCAGTCCCATGAGCGCTGCTCCGTGGTGGAGGTCATGGGCCGCCACGCCGGCTATCTGGCGCTGTATGTGGGCATCTCCGTGGGCGCCACGGCGGTGCTCATCCCGGAGCGGGCGCCGGATTTTGAGCGGGACATCGTGGAGAAGATCCGCCACGCCCGTCTCTCCGGCACCACCCATTACATGATCGTGGTGGCCGAGGGCGCAGGCAGCGCCGTGGACATCGCCGCTCGCATCCGCGAGGAGGTGGGGCTCGACCCCCGCGTGACGGTGCTGGGCCACATCCAGCGCGGCGGCGCACCCTCCGCCCGCGACCGGGAGACCGCCAGCCGCATGGCCTACGAGGCCGTGATGTCCCTCATCGAAAACTGCGGCAACCGGGTCATCGCCGCCCAGAACGGCGTGCTGGTCCGGCTGGACATGGAGGAAGCCCTCCAAATGACAAAGGCATTCCCGATGCACCGCTATCAGATCCTGGAAGACCTCTCCCCCGCCCGTGGGTTCCACACCTGATGCCCTGCACAGGAGCGCCTCCCCCACCGCAAAAACACCCCTTACATAAAGGAAAGCATCCCCGAACTTCGGGGATGCTTTTGTGCATTTTTATGTCTTTTTGTGCCGCCGGTGGCCGCGCCGGATCCAGACGGAGGGGGAAAACAGCAGCAGCATGGGGAATATCTCCAGTCTGCCCACCAGCATATCAAAGGACAGCAGCAGCTTGGCCGCCGGCGAAAAGGCGGCATAGTTGCCCATGGGGCCAACCAGTTCCAGACCGGGGCCGATGTTGTTGATGCAGGCGGCCACCGAGGTAAAGGTGGTCACCGGATCCACACCCTCCATGCTCAACAGCAACGCAGATCCGGCAAACACAAATACATACATCGTCAGGTAGAAGTGGACGCTGCGCACCGCTTTTTCCGGCAGGACCTTCCCCTCAAAGCGGACGATGGACACCGCGTTGGGGTGCAGCATTTTCCGCATATCGTGGTAAGAGGCCTTGGCAAAGATCACAAACCGCGCCACCTTCATGCCGCCGCCCGTGGAGCCGGCACAGCCGCCCACAAACATCAGCAGCACCAGCACGGTTTTGGAAAGCGTGGGCCAGAGGTTGAAGTCCACAGTGGCATATCCGGTGGTGGAGATGATGGTGGACACCTGGAAAAATGCGTGACGCAGGCTGGTGGCCACAGAATCATACATGTGGGCAATGTTCACCGTGATGATGACCACCGCCGCCGCGACGATGCAGAGATATGCCTTCAGTTCTTCGGAACGGAACGCCTCCCGGAAGCGCTTGATGAGGATGAAATAGTACAGGTTGAAGTTCACGCCGAAAATCAGCATGAACACGCCCAGCAGGATGTCGAAATAGGCGCTGTTGTATGCGCCCACGCTGAGGTTGCGGCTGCTGAAGCCGCCGGTGCCCGCCGTGCCGAAGGCGTGGATACAGGAATCAAACAGCGACATCCCGCCCGCCAGCAGCAGCACGATGAGCAGCACCGTCAGGGCAAAATAGATGCCGTAGAGGATCTTGGCGGTATCGCCCATGCGGCTGACCAGCTTGCCCACCGAGGGGCCGGGGACTTCCGCACGCATCAGGTGCATGCCGTGGCCGTCGTTCATGGGCAGAATGGCCATGACGAACACCAGCACGCCCATGCCGCCCACCCAATGGGTAAAGCTGCGCCAGAACAATCCGCTGCGGCTCAAAGGCTCCACTGCCGTCAGAATACTGGCGCCGGTGGTAGTGAAGCCGGAGACCGTTTCAAAAAACGCGTCTATGAAGTTTGGGATATCCCCGGAGATGACAAAGGGCAGCGCGCCAAAGGCCGACATGAAGATCCATGCCAGCGCCACCACCACGAAGCCTTCTTTGGCATACATCGCCGTGCGCTGCGGTTTTTTTCGTGCCCCCAGCAGCAGCGCCGCCGCTGCCAGAGCCGCAATGGCTGCGGCAAAGGGCAGCACCGATTCGCCGTACAGCGCCGCCACCAGCATGGGCAGCGCCAGCAGGGCGGCTTCCGTCATCAAAATGCGGCCGAGGAAAAATCCGATCATTCGATAATTCACTGCTTCGCCGCCTTTACTCTAAAATATCTCCGACTTCCTGCAGCGTTCCGGTGGTGACCACAATGACATCATCCTTTGCCTGCAGCGCGTCAGAACCGGAGGGGATGATGATGCGGCCGCCCCGCACGATACCTGCCAGAAGAAGTCCGCTTTTCAGCTTCAGGTCTTTCAGGGTGATCCCAATAAAGGGAGCATCAGCGGGGACGCTGAATTCCAGCGCCTCCACGGCGCCGTCCACCAGACGGTGCAGCGTCTTGATCTTGGCGCCGGAGGCGCTCTCCATGGCACGGACGTACTGGACGATCAGCTCCGTGGTAACGGTGGCGGCGGAAACGACAGAGTCGATCATACTCTCGGCGGAAACCAGCTCCACCAACGAGCGGCGGTTGATCTTTGCCACCACCTTGCAGCCGTCGCCATACTCTCTGGCCACGCGCATCCCCATGAGGATATTGGCCTCGTCGATGCCGGTGATGGCCACAAAGGCGTCCGTCTCCTCAATGCCTTCCTCCATCAGAAGCTCGCTGTCCGTGCCGTCACCCACGATGACCAGCGCACCGGGCAGCCGTTCGCCCATTTCCACGCAGCGCTGCTCGTTCTGGTCGATGACCTTGACGGACATCCCCATGGCCAGCAGTTCGGAGGCCAGATAATAGCAGATCTTGCTGGCGCCCACGATCATCACGGTGGAGGCCTTGTCACGGAACACACCCAGATGGCGGAAGAATTTTGCCAGCTGTTCCGGCGCGGCGGTCAGATAGATCTTGTCGCCGGCGCGCAGCACGAAATCACCGGAGGGGATGGTGGTCTCCCCCTTGCGATCCACGGCACAGATCAGCACGCGGGCATGGATGCTCTTGTAGAGATCCAGCAGCTTCACGCCGTCCAGCACGGAAGCCTCCGGCAGACGGTATTCGATCAGCTCCAGCCGCCCCTTGGAGAAGGTCTCCACCTTCATGGCCGCAGGGAAGCGCAGCACGCGGGCAATCTCGTGAGCCGCCGCCTTCTCCGGGTTGATGGACATGGAAAGACCCATCTCCTCCCGCATGAAACGCAGCTGCTTTTCATATTCCGGGTTGCGGATGCGGGCGATGGTGTGCTTCACGCCCAGCTTCTTGGCCACAAGGCACGCCAGAATGTTGATCTCGTCGCTGGAGGTGGTGGCGATGAGCAGTTCCGCCTTATCCACCTGCGCCTCCATCTGCACCTCGTAGCCGGCGCCGTTGCCGCACACGCCCATCACGTCATAAATGTTGATGATGTTCTGGACAAGCTGGGCATTCTGATCCACGACGGTCACATTGTGGTCTGCGGCCAGCTGCTTGGTCAGCTCCATACCCACTTTGCCTGCGCCGATGATAATGATTTCCATAGTTCAGTTCCTTTTCCCCGCCGGGGCGATGTTCTGCCGCAGCGGTGTACAGTTTCGGTAAGCGGCTGTCTGATTACAACCGATTGTAGCGGAAATCCCGCCAAAAGAAAAGCCTTTTCTGCGTTTCACAGGAGTTTCAGCAGTCCGCCCAGGATCAGCAGGTGCACCGGATAGAACAGGTAGCAGCCCCACTTGGTATACGGATTGTGAAGCCCCTGCCGTCCGTCATAGAGCCAGAGGATGGGCAGCGCCAGCAGCGCCAGGCCCTGCCGTGGGAACTCAAAACTCCATCCCAGTAGCGTGACAGGGTACACCAGTCCCCCCATCATCTCCACGTTGATCCAGTACATTCCCAGCAACTGCACGGCCATCAGCCCCATCCGCACGCTGCGGGGCGCATCCTGCCCGGAGCGGGTCAGGTAAAAGAGCATCACCATCAGGATGCCGTAGCCGTAATAATCCACAAAGGTCACAAAGCCCAGCACGTAGAAACCCAGCGCCGTCAGTGCCGTGCCGGCAATGCGCAGCACCCACCCTTTCGTTTCCAGCTTTTTCACAGCAGACAGAGCGATGAGCGAAAGCAGAAACGTCCACAGCACGTTCTGGTGGAAGGGCTGGATGATACGGCGGCTGACCATCAGGTTGAAGGGGATCTCGGACGCCAGCGCAAAGAGCAGCATCCGCCGCATATACTTGTTCAGGTTCGCGGTTCGCCAGAAGCCCTCCGCCAGCAGAAAGGCGAAGATGGGAAAGGCGAGACGTCCCACGCAGGTCAGCCAGTCCTGCTGCGGCAGAAAGGTTGCCCACAAGTGGTCGCCCAGCATCAGCACCATGGCGATGCAATGAAGGGTAAAGGAGGACAGTCCCCGCCGTGTCTGTTCCGTTGTGTGCATGGTTCTCTCCCCTTTCCGTTCGATTTTCCGTATTGTACCGCATTTTCGCGGTTTCGGCAAGCAAAATGCGCCTTGGTGGTCAGAACAGCCCCTCCGGGATGCGGATATCCTCTGCGGGAACTTTATTCCAGTCGAAGTCCGCTATCAGCGATTCCGCCGACCGCGGTGCAGCCGAGGGATTGAAGCCTGCCAGATAAGACAGTTTACCCAGAATCTCCTCCGGACTGTACTTCGGGCGCAGATCGTCCAGTCCCGCGTCGGCATTTCGCTTGGAAAGGCGGCGGCCATCGGAAGCCAGCAGCAGCGGCGCGTGGCAGAACCGGGGCGCGTCCAGCCCCAGAAGGTCGTAAAGATACAGTTGCCTGGGGGTGGAGTCCAGCAGATCCGCGCCGCGAACCACCTCCGTCACGCCCATTGCGGCGTCGTCCACCACCACGGCCAGTTGATAGGCAAACATCCCATCAGACCGGCGCAGCAGAAAATCACCACAGTCCCGCGCCAGATTTTCCCGGTATGCGCCCATGTGTCCGTCCACAAAGCCCCACTCCGCATCCGGCACCCAAAGGCGCAGGGCAGGAGAGCGCAGCTCCCCCTTTTTCAGCACTTCCTGTTCCGTCAAATTCCGGCAGGTGCCGGCGTAGACCACCTGCCCGTCCTCCCGGTGAGGGGCGGAGGCGGCGTGGAGTTCCGCACGGGTGCAGAAGCAGGGATAGACCAGGCCCTTCCGTGTCAGCCGTTCCAGCGCCATTTGATACAGCGCCGTCCGTTCACTCTGGTAATAGGGTGCATGGGGCTGCGCCGCCCCGGGGCCTTCCTCCCAGTACAGTCCCAGCCAGCGCAGGTCCTCCTCCATTTGTTCGGCGTAGCGGCGCTTACAGCGGGCGGTGTCCAGATCCTCGATGCGCAGCACCATGCGCCCTCCCTGCTGTCTGACGCTGAGCCAGGCCAGAAGGCTGCAGAGGATATTGCCCAGATGGATGCGCCCGCTGGGGGACGGCGCAAAGCGGCCCACGGTCTGCACGGATCTTCACCTGCCTCGAAAAAGCTTTCCCGTATCTGCGGTATTTTTGTGGATTTATTATAATATACGCCCGTCCGTTTCGCAAGGCGGATGTGTCGCGTCCCCTTCCTCCGCGATTTTTCCGCCCGGCGACCTGTACAACCGGGACGTTCCGTGGTATAATTTGGGTTTGAACATCAACAGACGAGGTGCTTTGTATGAAGGAAGAACTGCGCACATTCGGTTACCTGTGCCCCAAGTGCGGCAAGCAGGTTTTAGGCTCCCGTTCCATGTTTACCCTGACTGCCGGCAGCACCGACGTGTTCTGCGACTGCGGAGAAAGTATCCTGCACGTGGAATTTGACGGCGAAAAATACCGGCTCTACGTCCCCTGCGGCCTCTGCGGCGAAACCCACACCGCCCTGTGCGGCGCGGACCGCGTCCTGCACGGCGCCACGGCGCTGGGCTGCGCCCGCACCAAGCAGTTCTGCTGCTTCATCGGCGAGGAGGGCACGGTGGAGAAAAATCTGCGCGAGCTGGCCATTCTGGCCGAGAAGGAAAAGCAGCACACCGACGACACGGAGGAAGCCTTCGCGGACAACGTCATCATGTACGAAGTCCTCTCCGAACTCAAGGAGATCGCCGCCCGCCCGGACGGCATCACCTGCGCCTGCGGCAGCACCGGCTACGGCATGGACATCCGCCGCAGCGCCGTGGATTTGGTCTGCCGCACCTGCGGCGCCAAGCTGCGCATCCCCGCCGCCACAGACCGGGATCTGGATGACCTGTGCTGCCACATGAAGCTGGTCATCCCCGGCAGATAACGGCCGCGCCGCATCACTCCCCATTCAGGAGGCTCTTTATGATTTCCTTACTGGCAAAGTTGTTTTTGAAGCCCGAGGGCAAGTCCGAGGCCGCTCTCCGCAAGGGCTACGGCACCCTCTGCGGTGCAGTTGGCATCGCGCTGAACGTGCTGCTGTTTGCCGGCAAATTTCTTGCCGGCACGCTGTCCGGCTCCATTGCCATCACGGCGGACGCCTTCAACAACCTCTCCGATGCGGGCAGCTCCTTCGTGACGCTGCTGGGCTTCCAGTTGGCGGACCAGAAGCCCGACGCCGACCACCCCTTCGGCCACGGCCGCATCGAATATCTCTCCGGCCTTGTGGTTTCCATGCTCATTCTGCTCATGGGCTTCGAGCTGGCCAAGTCCTCGCTGGACAAGATCCTGCACCCCGTCCCCGTGGAGGCCGACGCCCTGGTACTGGCCATTTTGTGCGTGTCCATCGCCGTAAAGCTCTATATGTCCTTCTACAACCGGCGTCTGGGCAAAAAGCTGAACTCCTCCGCCATGCTGGCCACGGCGGCGGACGCCCTCAGCGACAGCGCCTCCACCTTTGCCGTGCTCATCGCCACCCTCATCGGCACCTTCACCGATCTGGCCATCGACGGCTGGGCCGGTATGCTGGTGGCCATATTCATCTTCTGGTCCGGCATCAACGCCGCCAGGGACACCATCAACCCCCTGCTGGGCAATCCCCCCTCGGAGGAGCTGGTGCAGCAGATCCGGGACATCGTGATGAAGCACGACGGCATTCAGGGCATCCACGATCTCATCGTCCACGATTACGGCCCCG
>SVLH01000026.1 GCA_015068025.1 Oscillospiraceae bacterium
TAGAGCCGAGCTTCACCTCTGCAGCAAAATGGTTTGACCGTGCCGCACAGGACGGCAATCAGCACGCCCAGTATATGCTGGGCAAGCTGTACCTCATGGGCCAGGGTGTGGAGTACGACAAACAGATAGGTGTCTACTGGCTAAGCCAATCTGCGGCACAGGGCAATACCTACGCCAACTCGCTCCTCAAGCAGCAGAACAGCGGTAGACCTCCCAATGTGTTTCTGGGCGTCACCCGTCTGCTCCACCACATGGGCAGGATCTTCCAGGAACACTCCCTGCCGCAGTCCAATCCCGGCGGCATCCAGATCGACCGGAAGCGGTTGGAGGAACTGGTTGAAAAGCGTGAAGCCCACGGTCTGAAGGGTAGCGTATATGAGGAGTACCGAGGACCGACCATGTCTATGTAGCACCGTCATATTTTGGGCTGCTGAAGTCAATAGAAATATTTCAAGAGCAAACTCTAAATCGTCAGCATTGTTGGTTTCGTAGAATTTTTCGTATCAGCACTTCTTCCATTGGCTATTCGTCTGCGCTTCCGGTATTGTGTGTTTGCAAAAAACAGAAATGGAGGAAGCGACTATGATGAATCAACTTCCGGTCAAGCAGTGTCGGCACTGCGGCGGCGAAGATATCCGTGTCGGCTGGCAGAGCGATGCGCTGGTGACCTTCAAACGAAACGGTCTGCTGGGCAACCGCATCAAGTTCCTGATCTGCGGAAACTGCGGTGCCATCCTGTACCAGTGTGTGGCGGAGCCGCACCGCTTCCCGCAGGCTCGGTGAGCAGGAGGTCAGCATATGTACGATTACATGAAAGCACTGCAAAGGCAGTTCGAAACCAACCCGCAGAGCATACAAGAACTAAACGATGAGATAAATCACATCCACAAAGAACTCTCTTCCCGACTGGCGAAGGAGGAACGGAAACTCCTGCTGCGGTTGGTAGACATGGAGGATCACCTGCGCGGCACCGCCACCCTGCACAGCTTCACCTGCGGATACCGCCTCGCCTGCGGCATCCACAGGGAGCTGGCAGAGGAACCCATATACTCCTTTGCCAAAGAGGAAGAAGAACGGGCCTGCCGGAGAGCACAAGCTCAGGACGATGACAACACACCAAACTAAAAACATTCCATCATTAGGAGGTGAAAACAAATGGCTAAACGCAGAGCAAACGGCGAAGGCAATATCCGCAAGCGTGCTGACGGAAGATGGGAAGGACGCTATACAGCCGGACACGATCCCGAAACCGGAAAACGAATCAACAAGAATGTGCTTGGTAAAACCCAGGCAGAGGTAAAAGAAAAGCTTCGAAAGGCTCTGGAGGAGAGCCGCGAACTGGATATCATCCGCTCGGATGATTACACGGTTGGTGAGTGGGCGAAAACCTGGTTCGAGTTGTACTCCAAACCAAATGTCCGCCCAAACACAGCAGAATACTACCGGCGGCTCATCGACTGCCACGTCATTCCCTACATCGGGCACATCAAGTTGAACAAGCTGACCACCCGTGACATCCAGAAGCTCTACAACGATCTAAAAGACCACGGTAGAGTGCGGGAAGTACAGAAAGCCAAGAATCCCGGGCTGAGCAGCTCCTATGTGCGTGGACTTCACATGATGCTTCACAACTGTCTGGAACGAGCCAGAAAGGAACGACTCATCATGCGTAATCCCACCGAGGACTGCATCATCCCCAAGGTCGAGAAAAAGGAGATGAAGATCCTGCGACAAGAGGACATCAGCGCCTACCTCAAGGCGGCAGATGCCCGCGGGGTGCTTCCCATGTTCTTCCTGGAACTGACCAGCGGTCTGCGAAAGGGTGAACTGGTCGCCCTGCTCTGGAGCGATCTGGATGTGGAGCGCAAAACCCTGTCGGTATCCAAGCAGGCCGTCCGCGCCGAGGGCGGTGAGATCAAGGTGACGCGCCCCAAGACGGCGACTTCCATCCGAAAAATCTCTATCCCCCAAGAAGCGGTAGACTTGCTTATCCAAGAACACGACAAGCACCCGGACAACCCCTATATGTTTCCGTCGCCCAAAACCGGCGGAATGTGGTTCCCGGACTCTGTGGTCAACCTCCACGCAAAGATCCTGAAGGACGCAGGGCTGGAACCCCTGAGATTTCATGATCTCCGGCACACCTTCGCCACCATGGCGCTCCAGAACGGCATCGATGTGAAAACGGTGTCCAGTATGCTGGGACACTACAACGCGGGCTTCACCCTGAGCGTCTACGCCCACGCCACCGACCGAATGCAGGAAGAAGCCGCAGAAAAGATGGGCAGCTTCATGGCACAGGCCATGTAAACCCACCCATAGAAGCAGAGAAAGCACCGGATGATCTCCGGTGCTTTCCGCTTTGTGTTCCCGTGTGGGTCAAAAGTGAGTCTTGAGCTTTTACTCAGACGAATTCTTTTTCGAAAAACTGATTCACAATCAGCGCATTGTGGGTCAAATCCCAAAAATGTGGGTCAACCAATCAAAACAATTTAAAACTAAAAACGCCCGAAAACCATAGTTTTTGGGCGTTTTTGGAGCTGGTAACGGGACTCGAACCTGCGACCTGCTGATTACGAATCAGCTGCTCTACCGACTGAGCTATACCAGCTTATGAACTTGTATGCGCTGTGTATAGAAATTACGAATCAGTTGCTCTACCAGCTGAGCTACACCAGCAAGCCTTTCAGCCGACGGCAATCATACCATATTTTTTCTCCATCGTCAACACCAATTTCCGATGCCATTCTACGCAGCTTTAAAGCCAAAAAGAATACTTTTCGTATAATTACAAGTTTTCCTGCAAAATAATTTTCTCATTTTGTCGCCACGCTTTGGAATTTGTCGAAAAAAATGTTGTCAACCCCAAAAAACGCACAATTAATTTTCGCTGATTTTCTCCTTTTTCTGCAAAAATTTTTTCTTGACTGACGCGTTCCGGCTCGTTTCCCTCTTTATCTTTCTTTACATAAAAAAAAGAATAATGCCCATTTACAAGTAGTTATTCACATTTTCCACACAGTTTTCCACACCTGTTTTTCTCTTATATTTCAATGGTTTCCGTCATTTTTACCAGTTTCTTACAGTTCTTGTAACCCCAGTTCCCCACTCTCGCAAAATCAGATTACGAATTTACATAACAACCTTTTTGGAATTTTTTGACCTGCCGGCGCGTCTTTTTTCCAACCAACTTCACACGCCGCCCTCACATCTTTCCTCTCCTGCAACTCTGCCCTTCATTCCGCCAAATTCTGTGTCCTTCTTTGCTGTGAGATCCTCGGCACAGGGTGCAATTTTTCTTTTTTACACTTTTCCTGCCTGTTCCTGCTTCATTCCAGTGGGTATTCTTCATTTTTGGGTATTCTATGAAGCGATTGTTCCGCAAAATCTGCAAAAATCGAACAAGCCGGCCGTACAGCGGCTCTGCTTCCCTGCCAAACCGCGCATCCAGCAGCCGCGCCAGTTCTTCCACCGTCCGCTGTCCGTCGATGCTGCGAAACACAAAGCTGCCGCAACCATCCAGCTCGATATGACTGACCCGCGGACGGCCGAAAAACTGCTGCGCCACGGCGGCAAACACGCCGCGATGGATCATGTGGATCGTAACGATCCCATCCCGCTCGTTCCAGCAGATGCTGTCGGCAACCGCCGGGATGCAGTCCAGAAAATTTTTTCTCGCCGCCCTCATTTCACCCCTCCTCATGTCCCGTCCGCCGAAGGGCAAACCAACCGAGGGATGCCAGCAGCACCCCAAAGGCCGCCAGCGCACCGCCTCTGCCAAGGGACAGCGTATCGGAGATATCCATGTCCAGCCCCAGCACCGCAAATACCGCCAGAAGGATCCCCACCACGCCTTCCCCGGCGATAAGACCGGAGGAATACAGAATCCCCTTCTGCACAGCGTCGGTTTCCGCTCCTTCCACAGCGCCGCTTCGTTTTTCCACCCAGCGCCGCACCAGACCCCCCAGCATAATGGCGGCGTTGAGGTGGATGGGCAGATAGATTCCGATGGCTACCGGCAGCACCGGCAGACCGAGGATCTCAATGACCACAGCCAGAAACACGCCGGTAAAGACCAGACCCCAGGGCAGATTTCCTTCCATGACCCCCTCCACCAGCAGCTTCATCATCACGGCCTGCGGCGCGCCCAGCTGCTCCGAGCCAAAGCCCCATGCCGCATTGAGCAGGTATAAGATCGCGCCGATCGCTACGGAGGAGACCGCCACACCGATCAGTTCCCCGTACTGCTGATATCTGGGCGTTGCGCCCAGCAGGAAGCCGGTTTTCAGATCCTGGGAGCAATCTCCCGCCATAGCGGCAATGATGCAGATCACAGACCCGATGGCGATGGCGCCCACCATTCCCTCCCCGCCGTCCGTACCGCCGGCTTTGAGCAGCGTGGCGGCGATGAGCAGCGTGGCGATGGCCATGCCGGAAACCGGATTGTTGGAGGCGCCGATGAGACCCACCATACGGGAGGAGACCGTGGCAAAGAAGAATCCGAAGATCAAAATAATCAACGCGCCGGTAACATCCACCGGCACGCCCGGAAAGAGCCACAGGAACAAAACCACCGCACCGCTGACCCACAGCACCGTGCCGGTGGAGATATCCTGCTGGGTGCGCAGCGTGCCGCCTGCCCGCTTCCCGTACTGGCGAAATGCCGCCCGGAAGGTGCGGGCGATCATGGGCAGCGTCTTGATCAGGCTGAAGATGCCGCCTGCCGCCAGCGCACCGGCACCGATATAGCGAATAAATGTGCTCCACAAACTCCACGTACTGCCCTGCGCCCAAAGTTCCGCAACACCCACCTCCGCGGGATAGATCACCGCGTCGCCGCCGAACAGGGCGATCAGCGGCATCAGCACCAGCCACGCCGCCACGCTGCCCGCGAACATATAGGACGCGATCCGGGGGCCGCAGATATAGCCCACGCCCGCAAGCGCAGGCAGCACATCCACACCGAACCCCGCGCCTTTATAGGCGGGAACGGTATAGTCCACCTCGCTGGGAAACAGCTTGAGCCCATCGGCAAGGAATTTATAGACCGCCGCGATGCCCACGCCCCAGAACACCGTGGACGCACCGCTGCCCTTCTCCTCTCCCGCCATCAGCACACCGGCGCAGGCCGTTCCCTCGGGATAGCGCAGCACGCCATGCTCCTGCACGATCAACGCGCCGCGCAGGGGGATCATCATCATAACGCCCAGCACGCCGCCGCACAGAGCCAGCAGCCCGATCTGCCAAAGGGACGGCGTATCGCACAAGCCCTCCGCCGCCCACATAAACAGCGCCGGCATGGTAAAGATCGCACCGGCTGCCACGGATTCTCCGGCAGAGCCGATGGTCTGCACCACATTGTTTTCCAGAATCGAGTTGCGTCGAAACGCAAACCGGATCACGCCCATGGAAACCACGGCTGCCGGGATGGAGGCGGAGACCGTCAAACCGACCCGCAAGCCCAGATAAGCGTTTGCACCACCGAAAATAACCGCCATCAGGACACCCAACACCACAGCAAAAAGCGTCAATTCCGGAACGACCCGATCCGCCGGTATAAACGGCCGGAAATCTTTTTCTTCCACTTCTCTTCTCCTTTTTCTGCAACTCTTCGGCTGCGTCCTGCGCCGCCGTGCCGAACATGGGCAAAAAAAGCCCTTCGGATACCTTTTATAGGATATCCGAAGGGGGGGTATCTTTATTCTGCAATATCACGGGTTGCGTAGGCATTCAGGTCCATTCCCGCCGTGTGGCCGGCCAGATATTCGTAATAGCCCTGTGCGCCGATCATGGCGCCGTTATCGCCGCACAGCTTCAGCGGCGGCATAAACAGCTGCAGATCGTTCTCCCGGCAGGCACGCTCCAGATCGCCGCGGATGATGGAGTTTGCCGCCACACCGCCTGCCGCCACGATGGTCTTGCGCCCCGCCTGACGGGCCGCCTCGATGACGCGGGGCACCAGCGCATCGCTGACCGCCTGGGCAAAATCCCGCGCCAGCGCGCCGCAATCCAGCTCCTCTCCCACCTGCTCGGCATGGTGGGCCAGATTCACCACAGCGGTCTTCAAACCGGAAAAGCTCATATCCAGCGGAGCGCCGTCCACATGGGCCTGGGGCAGCTTGTATACGCCGCCGGCAGAGGTCTGCGCCAGTTCATCCATAGGCCGCCCGCCGGGATAAGGCAGCCCCAGCACGCGCGCGGCTTTATCGAAGCACTCACCCGCCGCATCGTCCCGGGTTGCGCCCAAAATCACCATATCCGTATAGCTGCGCACGTCGATGATCAGCGTATTGCCGCCGGAAATGGCAAGCGCCAGAAACGGCGGCTCCAGTTCCGGAAAGGCCAGATAGTTGGCGGCGATGTGTCCGCGGATATGATGCACGGGGATCAGAGGAACGCCCAGACCGAAGGCCATGGACTTGGCAAAGCTCAATCCCACCAGCACCGCACCGATGAGCCCGGGGGCATAGGTCACCGCCACGGCGTCGATATCCTCACGGGTGCAGCCGGCCTCTTTCAGCGCCTGCTCCGTCAATGCCGCGATGACCTCCGTATGCTTGCGGGATGCGATCTCCGGCACCACGCCGCCATAGATGGCGTGGATATCCACCTGGGACGCGATGGCGTCGGAAAGCACCTTTCGACCGTCCTCCACCACTGCTACGGCGGTTTCATCGCAGGAGGATTCAAAAGCCAGTATTTTCACAGCAAGCCCTTCTTTCTCTTATTGATCCCAAGCCACTTGAAGGTTGGGAGGGGAGTTCGGATCATACGGAATACGCACAAAGCGCTCGTATTTCTCCGCTGTAAAGCTGTTTTGGTATACAAAGCAATGCTCTGCCATCAGTTCTTCATCCGCCACTTCTCGGTCTGACAGATACAGCGTTTTGTAATGCACGCCGAAAATCTCGGTGTCATAGCCGGCAGTACGCAGCCCGCAGCGGGTATAGAAGCCCAGCCGCCGCTCCGCCATGGCGGGGTCTGGGGCGTGGGTGGGGGCCTCTGCCTCTCCGAAGATGACCATGCCCGGTTCCGTTTCCGGCAGAAGGCGCAGCATCACCGCACCAAGCCCGTCATTCCGCCGGGCGGCGCAGACACACAGATAGTCCAGCAGTCCCCAGCCATCGTGTCCCAGCCACAAAAAGGCGCAGCCCACAACTTCCGTGCCGTCGTCATCATAGAGGCAGTAGGGCTTGTACCAGCCGTCCCGCCACATCCGCTCGATGGCGGAAAGAGGCTTCAGCTCCGCCGGTGGAAATGCCGCTTTCATGTGGGTATTGTAAAAATCCCGCAGCGCTTCACTCGTCGGTATCCGCAGTTTCATAGTCAAAATTCCTCGTCATGATGATGGCATCCTCCTTGGGATGCTCATAATAGTTCTTCCGCCGGCCCACACTGCGGAAGCCACGGCTGCCGTAGAGGGCGATGGCGTCATAGTTGGAGGCACGCACCTCCAAGGTCAGAAATGCCAGTTTGTTGCCCTGTGCAAAGTCCAGAAAAACCTGCAGCAGCTTACCTGCAATGCCCTGTCGGCGGCAGTCCGGACGCACCGCCACATTGGTGATATAGCCCTCGTCCAGCACCACCTGCAATCCGGCATAGCCCACCACGGCGCCGCTGTTGTCCAGTGCCACCAGAAAGGCCGAGAGCAGATTGTCCAGCTCCTCCGCCAGCATATTGCGGGACCAGGGCACAGAGAAGCACACGCGCTCCAATTCCGCCACCTCGTCCAGATGCTCCGCCGTCATGGGCACGATATGTACCTGCATTCGCGTATCAGCCATACATCAATTCTCCTCTTTTTCTGCGGCCTCCACGCGGCCGTACAGGGCAATGCCCGTCACAACGATCACACCGCCGACCACCACCTGCCAGCCGGGATTTTCCCGGAACAGCAGCCAGCCCATCACGGCGGCCAGCACCGGTTCCAGCAGCTTGGCCGTGGAAATGAAGGTGGGCGGCAGATATTTCAGTCCCCAGCTGAAGACGCTGTGTCCCAGCAGCGTGGGGAAGATCGCAAGCCCCAGACAAATGGCCCAGTTCATTGCGTCGAGGTTTGCCACCTGCGTACCGCTGACGAGGGCGATGACCGTCACAGTCACGCCCGCCACCGCATACACCACGAAGGTGTATACCGTGGTGGAAACCCGCTTTCTGCACACGGAGCCGATCATGGTATACACTGCCATCAGTACCGCAGAGATCAAGCCCAGCAGATTGCCCCACAGAGGATCCGCGCCCGCGGTGCTTTGCGCCGCGGCGATCACGATGCTGCCGCCAAAGGCCAGCCAAATGGCGATCCACGCCTTGCCGGAAAGCTTTTTGCGGAAGATCAGCACCGTGGCAAAGGCCACGAACAGCACTTCCGTATCCGCCAGCACCACCGCTGCTGCGATGGACGTCCATTTCAGAGCCTCAAAATAAGACACGAAATGCAAACCGATAAACACGCCGCTGGCGGCACACAGCAGCCAGTCTTTGCGCTGCATGGATTTCAGTTCTTCCCTGTTTTTCAGCAAAGCGGAGGGGGCAAGCAGCGCCACGGTGATCAGCATGCGGTACATCACCAGCACCAGCGAGGGCGCAGTGGAATACCGCACCAGAATGGCAGAGGTTGCCGTGGCTGCCACGCCCAAAATCACGATCAGACGTTTCATCCCTTCGCCTCCAACCAGTTACAGCCCCAGTGCGCCTCTGCCGTCAAAGGCACAGACAGCACCGCGACCTGTTCCATTTCTTCGCCTACCAGCCGCGCCACCTTTGCCGCATCGGCTGCGGCGCATTCCACGATCAGTTCGTCGTGAACCTGCAGCACAAGCCGTGCCGCAGGCACCTCAAGGCGCAGCCGCTTCCAGACCGCAATCATGGCCAACTTCATGATGTCTGCCGCCGTGCCCTGAATGGGCATATTCAGCGCCACACGCTCACCAAAGGCACGCAGATTGAAATTGGAGGATTTCAGCTCCGGCAGGTCTCTGCGGCGGCGGTAAATCGTTTCTACATAGCCCTTTTCCTTCGCCTGCTCCACCACTTCGTCCATATATCGGCGCACGCCGGGGAAGGTGGCGAAATAGGCGTCCATATAGGCCTTCGCCTCTGCCACGGACACGCCGATATCCTGGGACAGAGAGAAGGCGGAAATGCCGTACACGATGCCGAAATTCACCGCCTTGGCGCTGCGGCGCATCTCGGGCGTCACGTCCTCCACGGGCACGCGGAACACCTGCGCCGCCGTGGCGGTATGGATATCCTGACCCGAGGTAAAGGCCTTTCGCATGGCCTCATCTCCGGAGATATGCGCCAGAAGGCGCAGTTCGATCTGGGAATAGTCCGCATCCACCAGCACGCAGCCGTCGGCAGGCACAAACATTTTCCGGATCTCGCTGCCAAGGTCGGTACGGGCGGGAATGTTCTGCAGATTCGGCTCCGTGGAGGACAGGCGGCCCGTGGCCGTCACCGTCATCTGGAAGCTGGTACGGATGCGGCCGTCGGGATCAATGGCTTTCAGCAATCCGTCGGCATAGGTGGATTTCAGCTTGGCATACTGGCGGTACTCCAAAATCATGCCCACCACAGGCGCCTCATAGCGCAGCTTTTCCAGCACGTCGGCATTGGTGGACCAGCCGGTTTTGGTCTTTTTCCCGTGGGGCAGGCCCAGCTTGCCGAACAAGATCTCGCCCAGCTGCTTGGGGGAATTGATATTAAAGGTCTCCCCCGCCAGATCGTAAATGGACTGCTCCAACTCCGCCGTCCGCTGCGCCAGCATTTCACCGAAGGACACCAGCGCACCCTGATCCACGCGGCAGCCTGCCAGTTCCATCTCCGCCAGCACGCGGCACAGGGGCAGCTCTACCGTTCCAAACAGTTCCTGCATCCCCTGTGCGTCCAGCTTTTCGGAAAGCGTTTCATACAGAGCCTCCACAGCCGCCACATAGCTGTTAAAGGCCGCCTGTGCCGCAGCATTGTCCCCCAGCAGGGAAAAGGCGTCCGGCTCCAGATAGACGGGCTTGGGCAGTTCGGTATTGTAATAGGACACAAACAGCCGCTCCAAATCGTAGCTGCCTGCCGTGGCGTCCAGCAGATAGGCTGCCAGCGCCGTATCAAAGACGAAGCCTTCCGCCCGCAGACCGTTTTCCAGCAGCGTGCGGATCAGGTCTTTGACGTTGTGGGAAACCTTTCTGATATCGGCGGAAAAGAGTGCGTTCAGCAGCGCATTCCAGTCGCCGGTGTATTTTTCAAAGAACAGTTCCGCGGTCACAGAGCTGTCCGGTCCGGTTTCGCAGTCCACCACCACACCGGTCAGGTCGGGCAGGGTCAGGACGGACACGTGGTCGGCTTTCCGCCACCGTTCCAGCAGTTTCTCCGCCTGCTCCGGTGCAGTCACCTGCTCTGCTGTCACGGTATAGGTGGTCTCTTTTGGGGATTCCACAGCCTGCTCCGTTGGCTGCAGGCCGAACTTTTCGATCAGCTTGGAGAACTCCAGCCGCAGAAACAGCGGATAGGCCTCGGCGGCGGGCGCTTTTTTCAGGTTGGCTTCCGGGACAAAGTCCAGCGGCGCATCCGTAGCGATGGTGGCCAGCCAATAGGAATGGCGGGCGCTCTCCTCCCCTGCTTCCAGCTTTTTCAGCGCGGCGGGCTTGGCCTCAATGTCCGGCAGCCGGGCATAGATAGCCTCGATGCTCTCATACTTTTGAATCAGCTCCATAGCTGTCTTTTCACCCACGCCCGCCACACCGGGGATATTGTCCGAGGCGTCGCCCATCAGAGCTTTCAGATCGATCATGTGGATGGGCGCGAAGCCGTACTGCTCCCGGAACGCTTCCGGGGTCATATCCTTTGTGGTGGTCTGTCCCATGCGGGTGGAAACCAGCTTCACTTTTGTGTGTTCCGTGATGAGCTGGAGAGAGTCCTTGTCGCCGGTGACCACGGTGCAGTCCCAGCCCGCCGCCTCGCATTTGCGGGAGATGGTGCCGATCAGGTCGTCGGCCTCCCAACCAGCCAGTTCGTAGCGGGGGATGTTCAGGACATCCAGCACCTCTTTCAATACCGGCATCTGCATCCGCAGCTCCTCCGGCATGGGCTTGCGGGTGGCCTTATAGGCCGCGTCGGCGGTATGACGGAATGTAGGAGCGTGGACGTCAAAGGTGACGCAGACCGCGTCAGGGGCCTCTTCGCTCTCCAAACGGAGCAGCGTTGTCAGAAAGCCGAAAACAGCATGGGTATACAAGCCATCCCGGGTAGTGAGGGGGCGAATGCCGTAAAACGCCCGGTTAATAATACTGTTGCCGTCGATGACCATGAGCTTCATGGGAATATGCCTCCCGCAATCAGAATACAGATTTAATTATTATACCGCATTTCTTCCGTTTTCGCAACGGATCGCCCAAAAAAAGCCGTCTCCCGCCCCAGAAAAAGTCTGCGTTTCTGCTGGACAAATTTGCAGTTTTATCGTATACTTTTCCCAATAGATATAATCTGTCTTTATGCCTGATATAATCAAGAATAATGTTGCAGTAAAGGAGGCATGCCAATGTTTGAACCGCACACCGGCGATCTGCAGCAAAAGCTGGAACAGAAACGCCGCCTCATCCGCGTGGCCATGGGGCAGGAAAAAGCGGATCTGGTGCTGAAAAACGCCACCTATGTGAATGTATTTTCCAACGCACTCTGCCATGGAGACATCGCCGTAGCGGAGGGTCTTATCGCGGGCATCGGCAGTTACACCGGCACCGTGGAGGCGGATTGCAGCGGAAAGATCGTGCTGCCCGGATTTCTGGACGCCCACATCCATCTGGAAAGTTCTCTGGTCTCCCCTGCGGAGTTTGTGAAGGCGGTGCTGCCCCACGGCACCACCACGGTCATCACCGATCCCCACGAGATCGCCAATGTCATGGGAACAGACGGCATCGACTATATGCTGCAGGCCACCGAGGGTCTGCCGGTGGACGTGCGGTTCATGCTGCCCTCCTGTGTGCCGGCAACGCCGCTGGACGAAGCCGGTGCCGACCTGGACTACCGCAGCCTCGAGCGCTTCTACGCCCACCCCCGGGTACAGGGTCTGGCGGAGATGATGAATTTTGTGGGCGTGATCAATGGGGACGAGGCGTGTCTGAAAAAGATCCTCTCCGCCCAGTCCTTCCACAAGAAAATCGACGGCCACGCCCCTGATCTACCGATCAACGCCCTGAACGCCTATATGTCCGCCGGTGTCTATTCCGACCACGAGTGCCATGACCTGAACGATGCCATCGCCAAACTGGAGCGCGGGCAGTTCATCATGATCCGGGACGGCACCGCCGCCCGGAATCTGGAAGCGCTGATGCCGCTACTGACCGAACAGTACGCCGACCGCTGCATGTTCTGCACGGACGACAAGCACCCCAATGACCTGCTGGAAAAGGGGCATATCGACTACATCGTGAAAAAAGCCATTCGTCTGGGCGCCGATCCCATCATCGCTGTAAAGGTAGCCTGCCACAACGCCGCCCGCTACTTCCTGCTGAACAACCGGGGCGCGGTGGCGCCGGGCTATCTGGCGGACTTCGTCATCATCGATAACTTCCACAATTTCAATATCGAAAAAGTCTACAAGGAAGGCCGGTTGATGGCGGAAAGCGGTGCGCTGCGGGACTTCCCCGTGCCGGAGATCGATCCCGCACTCCACCGCCGCGCCCACGAGACCTTCCACCTTCCTCCGCTTTCCGCCGCCGATCTCGAGACTTCCCACCCCTGCGGCATCCTCGGCATGGTAGACGGCGAGATCACCACGGTGGATGCCGGCCGTGCCGAGGGCATTGAACCTGACCGGGACATCCTGAAAATCGCCGTGGTGGAACGACACCAAAACACCGGCCACATCGGCATCGGATATCTGCGGGGCTACGGCCTGCGTTTCGGCGCCATTGCCACCTCCGTATCCCACGATTCCCACAACATCATCGTGGTGGGTGCAAGTGATGCGGACTGTGCCGCCGCGGCGAATCGGGTGGCGGAGCTGGGCGGCGGCATCGTGGTCTGGAACGACGGCCGCAGCATGGCGGAAGTCCCCCTCTCCGTTGCCGGCATTATGAGCGATGAACCGCTGGGCATCGTCAACGAAAAACTGGAGGCCGCCAAGGAACAGGCACACAGCCTGGGTGTCAGCCGGGGGATCGATCCCTTTATGACCCTCAGCTTCATGGCGCTTCCCGTCATCCCCACGCTGCGGATCACCACCCGAGGCGTCTTCAACGTGACCACACAGCAGTATATGTAAGCAAACATAACCAGCAGGCGTGCCGGGCTTTCTTCCGCGCGCCTGCTTTCTTCACACTGTAAAATTTCCTCTTTGTCCTCATTTCCCCCTTGAAAAAAAGGGGATTTATGTTATATTGAGGAACATGAAAACGAAAGCACCACCGTGCCTGTACGGTGTCTTCCTCCCCCGAAAAAATCTTGCAGAGAGGATTGAGGCATACGGAAACGATCAAAATGACTACCCCGCTGGTGGAGATGGACGGCGACGAAATGACCCGCATCCTGTGGGCCATGATTAAGGAAAAACTGATCCTCCCCTTCGTGGATCTCAAAACAGAATACTACGATCTGGGGCTGCTGCACCGCAACGAAACCAAAGATCAGGTAACGGTTGACGCGGCCAACGCCACCAAGCGCCTCGGCGTTGCTGTAAAGTGCGCTACCATTACACCAAATCAGCAGCGCATGGTTGAGTATCCCCAGCTGACGGAAATGTGGAAGTCGCCCAACGGCACTATCCGTTCTATTCTGGATGGCACGGTGTTCCGCGCCCCCATCTGCATCGACGCCATCCGCCCCGTGGTGAAGAACTGGAAGTATCCGATCACCATTGCCCGCCACGCCTATGGCGACGTCTACAAGGCTGTGGATCTGGAAACCAGTGAGCCCGGCATCGCCACACTGACCTTCCGTGGTGAAAGCGGCGCCGAGCAGACCGTGACCGTGCAGAAGGTGGACGGCCCCGCCGTGTGGCAGGGCGCACACAACAAGGAGTCCTCCATCCGCTCCTTTGCCAAGAGCTGCTTCCAGTATGCTGTGGACACGAAGCAGGATCTCTGGTTCTCCACCAAGGATACCATTGCCAAGGTCTATGACGGCGCTTTCAAACGCATCTTCGAGGAGGAGTTTGAAGCCTACCGCGGGAAGTTTGAAGAACTGGGCATCTCCTACTTCTACACCCTGATCGACGACGCCGTGGCCCGCGTGATCCGCTCCGAGGGCGGCTACATCTGGGCCTGCAAGAACTACGACGGCGACGTGATGAGCGACATGGTGTCCACCGCCTTTGGCTCTCTTGCCATGATGACCTCCGTGCTGGTCGCGCCAGACGGCACCACCGAATTCGAGGCCGCCCACGGCACGGTGACCCGTCACTATTATAAGTACCTGAAGGGCGAGGAGACCTCCACCAACCCCATGGCCACCATCTTTGCATGGTCCGGCGCGCTGAAAAAGCGCGGTCAGCTGGATGGTCTTGCTGATCTGACGGCTTTCGGCGAAAAGCTGGAGCGCTCCTGCTTCGATACCCTGAACAGCGGCATCATGACCCGCGATCTGGTGGGTCTGGTGGAGCCCGGCTTCTCTGCCAAGGCCGTCACCAGCGCCGCATTTCTGGATGCCGTGGCCGCACGCCTGACCGAACTTCTGACAAAATAATCACCATCAGCCGGGCACCGTCAGCGCCCGGCTGATTGATTCTCCCGATTCCGCACGAAAGACGAGGGAAAGCGAATGCGTATCCTGTGTTACGGCGATTCCAATACCTACGGCTTCGACCCCCGCTCCTTTTCCGGCAGCCGCTATTCGTCCCCGTGGCCGGAACTTCTGGCGAAGAGTGGCTGGGAGGTCACCAATCACGGCATGAACGGACGCACCATCCCCACCGCAGCCTGCCTGCCCCCACCGCGTTCCGATGCGGACATTCTGGTGGTGATGCTGGGCAGTAACGATCTGCTGCAAGGCTGCTCCGCCCCGGAGACCGCCGCCCGGATGGAAGCCTTCCTGTCGCAGATGTACCGACTTTGGCGGCACATCCTGCTGGTGGCTCCGCCGCCCATGCAGCGGGGACAATGGGTCACGCAAGTGCATCTTTTGTCCGCTTCCGCCGCCCTTCCCGCCCTCTATCAGGACTTGGCGCAGCGGCTGGGCATTTCCTTTGCCGACGCCGGAGCGTGGGGCGTGGAACTGGGGTTTGACGGCGTCCACTTCACAGAGAACGGCCACCGCGCTTTTGCCCAAGGGCTGCACACCGCCCTGCAATCCATGACGGAAGCCATCTGAACACAGAGAAAAGCACTTCCTTTCGGAAGTGCTTTCTGTTATTTCAGTACGTCTACCTGCTTCACGCCGTAATAGCGAAACAGCGTCAACGCGTTCTCTCCGATGCGCTCGCCGGACACCACAATGGGGATGGCCGGGGGGCAGGACACCATGGGTGCGCCGCAAATCCGGCCCAGTGCCTCGTCCGCTGGGACGATCTCATGGGGCGCGAACATCGCCTGACGGATAGATACCACCTGCTCGCCCCGTGCCTGCGGCAGCGTCCGCCGCGGCGCGTGGGGTGCAGGACACTCGCCCAATGTTTGCAGGATCTTTTCCACTTCGGGGGCGGTGTTGTCCGCCGACAACATCAGCACCAGCAGCGCGTCGTCCGCATACTCACACTCTATGCCTCCGTTTCGCAGCTGCTGCGCCAGACCCTTGCCGGTCATCCCCTCCGGCGCCCGCAGCGTCAGCCGCAGCGGGTCGCTTGGCAAAACCTCCCAGCCTCTCTCCGTCAGCGCCGCCCGCACATCCTCCAGCTGCGCCGCCATTTCCCGCACCCGGGCGGGATACTCCCCTGCCAGCGCAGCGTTGCAGCCGTCCAGAGAAGCCAGCGTCAAATAGGACGGGCTGGTGGAGCCAAACAGCGCCAGCGCCGCTTTGGCATGGTCTGCAAAGGCAGTCGGCAGGCTTTTGGAAATATGCAGATATGCCGCACCAGTCAGCGCCGGCAGCGTCTTGTGGGCGGAATCACAGCACAGATCCGCGCCCAGATCCAGCGGGTGCAGCGTGGGCTGCAGGAACCGCAGATATGCACCGTGGGCATTGTCCACCACCAGCAGCGTTCCGAATCGGTGGCACACCTCCGACAGCACGGCAATATCCGCCATGTCGCCCAGATAGTCGGGACTGGTCAGGTACACAGCCACAGGCGGCGCTTCCAGCCCCGCCAGTGTCCGCTCCAGCTGCGCCGCGGAAACGGGACAGCCGCAAAGGGACGCGTTCTCCTCCGGCCATAGCCAGACCACATCCAGATCCAGCAGCGCCGCCGCGTATACAAAGGTTTTATGTACATTCCGCGCCGCCACGATCACAGGTGCGGCATTATCGGGGCGGTTGGTCAGCGCCAGATACAGCATGGCACGGATGCAGTGGCTTGACCCTTCGGTGGAATACAGCGTTCGCTGCGAACCAAACAGGGCGGTGGCATTGGCCTCACTTTGAGCGATGATCCCGTCGGCCTCATAGAGGGCGTCTGCGCCCTGCACCTCCGTGATGTCCCACCTTTCGCAGCCCAGTACTCCTTTGCCCTTGTGGCCGGGCATGTGAAAGCGGATCATATTCGCGGCGTCATACCGCCGCAGGAAATCCAAAACCGGGGTGTCCATCAGTTGTCCTCACGGGCGGCTTCCTCCGCCGCCTTCATCATGATGGCACATTCAATGCGCTTGCGGAACAGCTCGCAGCCCGCCTCATACACGCCGCGGATGGTGCCGGTGGCGTGGTAGGCGTTGGCGGCACAGCCGCCGGAGCAGTAGAGCTTGGCCCAGCAATCCGCGCACTCCTTGCGGGCGTATGCGTTGCAGGAGCGGAACTCCTCACGCAAAGCGGTGTTGCTGACGCCGTTCCAGACATCGCCCAGTTTGTACTGCTCCTCGCCCACGAACTGGTGGCAGGGATACAGGTCGCCCCAGGGCGTCACCGCCATGTACTCCGTGCCGGAGCCGCAGCCGGAGATACGCTTGTAAACGCAGGGGCCTTCGGTGAGATCCAGCATGTAATGGTAGAAGGTGATGGGCTTGCCCTCCTTCTGCCGCCGCAGCATATCCACCGCCAGGATCTCATACTGCTCCTTGACGATCTCCAGATCTTCCTTCGTCAGGGCCGCGGGATCCTCCGGCGCGCAGACCACCGGCTCCATGCTCAGCTCGGTAAAGCCGAGATCTGCCATGTGGAACACATCGTTGGTGAAATCGGGATTGGCGTGGGTGAAGGTGCCGCGCATATAATAATCCTTGCCGCCCCGAGCCGCCACCAGTTTCTGGAACTTGGGCACAATGCGGTCGTAGCTGCCGTTGCCGGCATAGTCCACACGGGTGCGGTCATTGATCTCCTTGCGGCCATCCAGAGAGAGCACCACATTGCTCATCTCGCGGTTGGCAAATTCGATCACATCATCATCGATCAGCACGCCATTGGTGGTCAGTGTAAAGCGGAAGTTCTTGCCACGCGCTTTCTCCACGCTGCGGGCGTATTCCACCAGTTTCTTCACCACATCCCAGTTCATCAGCGGCTCGCCGCCGAAGAAGTCCACTTCCAGATTGCGGCGGCTGCCGGAGTGATCCATCAAAAAGTCCAGCGCCTGCTTGCCCACCTCAAAACTCATGAGGGCACGATCTCCGTGATACTTTCCCTGGCTGGCAAAGCAGTAGGCGCAGTTCAGGTTGCAGGTATGCGCCACATGGAGGCACAGCGCCTTCACCACGTCGCCGGAGCGCTCCTTGAAGGTGCCTGCCATCTCCGCAAAGGTGTCGGGCGTATACAGCTTGCCGGCGGCAATGAGCGCCTGCACATCCTCGATGCAAAGACGCACTTCCTCCTCGGTCACATCGTCGCGGTGCGCGTATTTCTGCATGATCTCCGCCGTGATCTCGTCGGCAGACTTCTGCTGAATCACGGCAATGATATCATAGGCCACCTCATCCACCACGTGGATCGAGCCGGAGCAGGAGTCCAGCACAATGTTGTAGCCGTTGAGTTGATACTGGTGTACCATAAAGGGTTCCTCCGTTACTGGAATAAAAAGTGCCGCCTGAAATGGCGGCACCTTTCAATCGCAATTTGCTTACTTTTCAGCGCTCTCGCACTTCTGGTTGGCAACACCGCAGCTGGTCTTGCAGGCAGACTGGCAGGAAGTCTGGCACTCGCCGCAGCCGCCGTTCTTGGCGCTCTCGCACAGGTTGCGGGTCTCAAGAGTCTTGATTCTTTCCATGATTCAAATCTCCATTCTGATCGTTTTTTCGACGCCGTCACCGCTGCGCGGAACACCGCCTTTTCATCGGGAAAATTCTAACACAGACCGCGTGCAAAGTCAAGCATTGGCGCGTTTTGAACACCGCCAGGTGTTGAAAAAATTCAGGAAGTGTGATAGAGTGAATCAGAAATTTGATAAAGGTGTGATCGTATGAAAAAAATGGTTGCCCTCTTTTTTGTGCTGGTCTTCCTTCTGGGAACGGTTGGCTGCAATCCCCAGCCCACACAGCCCGAGCAGGCTGCGCCGGACTTCACAGAGCAGTCCGTTATCATCCGGGACTCCCACTCCGATGTCGAAGGTCTGTCCGTGCAGGTCGGCGGCATCTATCACGATCCCCACAAAACGACGCTCGTTGTTTCGTGGAACAACACGACAGAGCATACCGTTACATACGGCGAGATGTTTGGGATCGAGCGTCTGGAGAATGACGAATGGGTCGATTGCGCCCTGGGCGAAAATGTGTTTATCATGATCGGCTATCTGCTGGAGGCAAACAAAGCCGTCAACAAGGAATACACCCTCACAGGTCTGTTTGATGTCAGCCAGCCCGGAACCTACCGGTTCCTCTCGACCTGCAGCGTGGATATGGACGGCGAACTGCCGACCACTTGCACGGTGTGGGCAGAGTTTATGGTTGAATGATCCAGCCCACATGCATTATCACACGAAAAAAGTAGCGCTGCGGCATCGCAGCGCTGTTTTTCATTCTCCGATATAGGTGAAGCGGCGAAACACCGCCCCGTCCCGTTCTATTGTTTCGTTCCACATGGAAGCGGGGCGAACCCAGATGCCCTGTTCGCCGTAAAGGGCACGATAAACAACCATCTCTTCCATCGTTTCAGAATGTCTGGCCATGTAAAGGGCTTCATATTCACTGCCCTTGAAATGACGGTATCTGCCCGGTCGAATGATTTCTTTCATCGTTCCTCCCTCTCTTTGTTTCACAAAGAAAAGGCCGCGCAACCGCGCGACCTTTCTACTTACTTCAGGATCTTGATCTTGCCCAGCAGGGGGATTTCCTTCTCTTCGCCATTGATCGCGGAGATCAGGCCAATCACCACGCAAACGAAGCAGAAAGCGCTGACGATCCAGCCCACCCAGGGAATAAATGCGGCAACAGAGCCAATAATCCAGAGCACCAGAGCCTGATTCAGGTGGAACTTTGCACCCTCACGATCGCCCAGAATGAATGCCAGCAGCAGACCAACCCAAGTGATATACGCAACAATACCTGTAACCTTCTTATCCATGATGTACCCTCTTTCTTATAATAGGTAAATTCAGTATAGCACGGTGAAACGCTTTTTACAAGCAGGAATGCTATGATCGGCGTGATGAGTGACGATGGATGACTACGAAATCAAAAAACACAAAAGCAAAAGCGACAGTCAAAAAGACTGTCGCTTTGTGTTGGCGCTACCTATCTTCCCGGGCCGTCGCCAGCCAAGTATTGTCAGCAGAAACGAGCTTAACTACCGTGTTCGGAATGGGAACGGGTGGACCCTCGCCCTAATAAGC
>SVLH01000027.1 GCA_015068025.1 Oscillospiraceae bacterium
ATCTGCAGGCTCGGGTTCGGGTGCGGGTTCGGGTGCGGGTTCGGGTGCAGGTTCGGGTTCGGGCGCAGGCTCGGGTGCGGGTTCGGGCGCAGGCTCGGGTTCAGACCCAGATTCGACAGGAGTCACTTCCGGCTTGATCGGCTGCAGGAGGTCTTTCTCTGCGGCATCGGTCTGTTCATTTGCGAAGGCTTGTCCATCGGAAGGCGCAGAGGGTTCCTGATGAGGCGCAGTTGTTACGGTGTCCGCGGCGGACGGCGGCGCTTTCTCAACAGATTGCGTGGTTGATTCGCTGCACCCTGTAAAGAGAAAAAGGGTGAGGCAAGTCAGGATCAGGATCATCCGCTTTTTCATATCAAATCCTCTGTGTTGCTCACATCTCGTCCAGAAGATCCAGCACTTCGTCCACCAGATCTTCCAGTTCCTCGTGCTGCTCGCCCCATTCCTCGTAGGCCTCGCTGTTCATGTTCTTCGGCTCGCGCTCGTCCAGCGCGGCGATCTGCTCCTTGAGCTGTTCCAGATAAGCGAGCAGTTCTTCCTTGTCCATCTTCGTGGGGTCGCGGAAGCTGTTAAAATCAAGAATCTCTGCCATGTCGGTTCCTCCTGACTTTCTGATAAAAACATTGTACCAGAATCCCGGAGAAAACACAATGCGGAAAGGTGGGGGAGGGGACAGGGAATTTCCTTGACAAACCCTGTTGAGATACTTACTATATAGTCAGTATTGCACAATATATTGGCTTTCCGGGAGGCGAAGCGTATGGATTTGAATCGTGCTGTGGCGGAAAACATCAAGCGCATCCGCAAAAGTAAAAAGTTGAGCATCGAGCGGCTGGCGGCAGAAGCCGGTGTGTCCCGCAGCATGCTGGGGCAGATCGAGCGGGGAGAGGCCAATCCTTCCGTGGCGATCCTGGGCAAGCTGGCGGCGGTTTTGAAGGTGCCCGCGGAACTGTTTCTGGAAAACGACAGCTTCGAATCGCTGGCGGAATATCCGGAGGTCAAGACCAAGCCGATCCGCATGGATGCGGGCAAGGTGGTTTTGCGGGAGAATTTTGCCTATGACGAGGTCACCCGCATGGACAGCTGCTTCCTTGACCTGTACATCAGCGCCCAATACAGCCCCGAGCCTGCCGTCCCGGGCTGCGTCTGCTATGCCACACAGCTGGCCGGCACCGTCACCCTGTCGGCGGAGGGACAGGAGTTCCGCCTGCTGGAACGGGATGCCGTCCGGTTTGCGGCGGATCAGCCCTACACCTTCCGGAACATGAACAACACCACGGCGCGTCTGCTGCTGGTTTACCGGTACTTGAAATGAGGAGCAATCGGATGAAGATTCGTACCGCCACCATGGCGGATCTGGCCGCCGTCACGGCGGTGGAGGCGGCCTGTTTCCCACCGGCAGAGGCTGCGAAGGAAGATGACTTTACAGCGCGCTTGGGTGTGTATCCTGACCATTTCTGGCTGTTGGAGGACGAGACGGGCGCTCTGGTGAGCTTCGTCAACGGGCTCGTCACGGACGAGCCTATCCTGCGGGATGAGATGTACGCCGATGCCGGTTTCCACAACGAACAGGGGGCGTGGCAGATGATCTTCGGCGTGAACACGCTGCCGGAGTATCGCCGTCAGGGACTTGCGGAGCAGGTGCTGCGCCGGGTCATCGAGGATGCAAAGGCGCAGGGGAGACGCGGCTGCGTGCTGACCTGCAAGGAGGCGCTGGTACATTACTACGCAAAGCTGGGATTTGTCAGCGAAGGCGTGTCCGAGTCCGTTCACGGCGGCGCGGTGTGGTACGATATGCGCCTGACCTTCTGAAGCCGTGCTGTTCGCTGCAAAGACAACGGGCAAAACAGAGGCGGAGACCTTGACCTCACCGCTGCTTTGGGGTACAATATTAAAGTTAAAATCAAGATAGAATGGGGAGTTTGCTATGCCCAGTATCTCTGTGATCGTGCCTGTGTATCAGGCGAAGACCTATCTGGAAAAATGCGTGGACAGCGTTTTGAACCAGACCTTTGCGGATTGGGAACTGCTGCTGATCGACGACGGCTGCACCGACGGATCTTCCGAGATCTGCGATGCCTGTGCCGCGAAGGACGACCGCATCCGCGTATTCCATAAAAAGAAGAACGCCGGTGTCAGCGAGGCCAGAAACCTCGGATTGAACGAGGCCAAGGGCGACTACATCGCCTTTTTGGATGTGGATGACCGCTTTGAGCGTCAGGCGCTGGAGACCATGTGGTGTCTGCGGGAGCAGACCGGCGCGGATACGGTGGGCTGCTGGCACCTGAATCTCTATGCCGACGCCAGCAAGACCATCGAGCCCCTGCTGCCTGCGGGAACATACGATCAGCAGGGCATCCGGGAAGGGATCGTGTATCCCCTGCTGGGCGACCGCCTGACGGCGCCGGTGTTCAACGGCTTCATCTGGCGCTATCTGTTCTCCGCAAAGATCATCCGCTCTGCCCGCATCACCTTTGAGGGCGCTTATCTGGAGGACGAGCTGTTTTTGATGGAGTATTTCTGTCATGCGGAGAAGCTGGCGGTGACGGATCAGCCGCTTTACCGCTATTTCATCAATCCCTCCTCCGCCACCCACCGCTACATGAAGGACTATATGAAGGTCTTTGGCCGCTTTATGGAGCGGAAAGCGGAATTGGTGGAGCGCCACAAGCTGGCGGATGCCCGTCCCCAGTGGCGTGAATACTCCAACTGGGCGGGACTGCTCATCGCCATCGGCAATGAATACGCGGCCTCCAACCCTCTGCACCCCCGCAAGAAGCAGAAGGTAGTGCAGGAGATCTGCGCTCGTCCCGAAATGGCGAAGGCCATCGCAGAAGTGACCCCTGTGGGGCTGAATCCCAACAAGCAGATGGTGGCCAATCTGGTTCGAAAGAAGCGCTTCTTTATTCTGACCCAGATGTACCGCCTGAAAAACCGGATCTGACGAAACGAGGAACAAGTGCTTATGACGCGTTTGCGTGAGAGCTATCTCTATTATCTGTGGTCCTGTCTGGTGTTGCTGTACCGGGAAAGTGCCGTGTGCCGTATGCTGACGGCGGCGGGCGACTGGTGCGAACGACAGATCATGGACAGCGCGATCCTGCGGTTTCTGTGCCGGGAGAGTGCATTGAGCCGTGCGTGGCCGGAGAGCAGACTGTGCCGTATCCTGACCGCGGTGGTGAATGTTCCGTCTGTGTTGCTGCATAAGCTGTACAAGGCGCTGGAGACCACATTTGAGGACAGTTTTTTTTCCAAACTGGCCTTCCGAATCGGCGAGGAAACGGCGATCGCCCAGTCCTGGGGCATTATGCTGCTGTGGGTGATCCCCTATTACCGCTGGGACAACGCCAACAGTCTGAAGCTTGCCGCGCTTTTGCTGGTGCTGCTGCACGCCGGTGCCATGCACGACCGCGCCTTCCGGCTGGATCTGAAACATATCGGTATCTATCCGCTGGTGCTGTTCGGCGCCATCGGTCTGGGGCTGGTCTGCTCCTATGCGCCGGGTCTGTCTCTGCGCTATTTCGGCTATCACGTCTCCGCCGCGCTCAGCGTGCTGGTCACCGTCAGCGCCGTGCAGGCGGAGCGGGATGTGAAGCGCCTGGCTGCCGGCGGCGCCTTCTGCGTGGCGGTGTCCGGTGCATACGGCATTGTGCAGCGCATCCGGGGCGTGGAGGTCAATCTGTCCTATGTGGATGTGAATGTGAACCCCGGTATGCCCGGCCGTGTCTACTCCTTTTTCGATAACCCCAACACCTTTGCGGAGGTGCTGATCCTGCTGCTGCCGCTGGTGCTGGCGCTGGTGATCTGCTCCAAAAGTTTGCTCGGCAAGCTGGCGGCGCTGGGCACCTTTGCCGTTGGCGTCGCCGCGTTGGGCATGACCTATTCCCGCGCCAGCTGGGTGGGCTTTGCCTTCGCGATGGTGGTGTTCGTCATTCTCTGGAAGCCCCGCTGGGTTCCTGCATTTGGGCTGCTGTGCATTGCGGCGATCCCGCTGCTGCCAAGCACCATCTGGAACCGCATCCTGACCATTACCAACACATCCGATACGTCCACCAGCAGCCGCTTCCCGCTGTACGAGGCGGCCATTGAGGTCATCAAAAAATCTCCCGTTTTCGGTGCAGGCCTGGGCGGCGCGGCCACGCAGGCCTATATCCGGGACTATGACCTGTATCACGGCACGGCGCCCTTCGTCCACGCCCATAACTTCTACATGCAGGTCTGGCTCGAAGCCGGTCTGCTGGGCATCACTTCTCTGCTGGCCTCCCTGCTGTGGGGCATCCGGAGAGCAGCCGGTGCGGTGCGCCGGAGCGCCGACAGCGCTGTGCGGACCTTGATTTGCGCAGGGGCTGCCTCCATGTGCGGCATCATGGTGTGCGGACTGGCGGACTATCCCTGGCACTATCCCCGTGTGATGTGCATTTTCTGGTTCGTGTTTGCGCTGATGCTCGCCGGCGTGAAGGTCTGCCTTCGGGAGACCGAAAAGACCCCTTGACTTTCCGGGACAAAACGATAAAATAACAGGAAGCCGGCCACTCCGGTCCGGCTTCCTGTACAAGTTCATAACGGGGTGTTGCGCAGTTGGTAGCGCGCCTGCTTTGGGAGCAGGAGGTCCAGAGTTCGAGTCTCTGCACTCCGACCAAAAAGGGGCGGTTATTCCATCAGGAATAATCGGCCCTTTTTATTGGGCGGATTTTCTGATATACTAACTATCACAAGGACTATCAGGGAAATGGGCGAACCTGTGCAGGACAGGCGCGGCACGGAAAGAGTCGGTATCAAAAGCCGGCCGTGGCGCTTTGGCGTGACCTGCACAACGCCGGAAACGGAGGATCAGGATGGCTGAATATGTGAACGAACTGCCGGAGCTGCGCGCGGATCTTCTCTGCGCCGTTGCGCGCTACATAGAGGAGACCTACATTGATGCGGCGGTCATCGCAGGCAGCTGGGGACGGAACGGCAGCCTTTCGGCGGGAGCGATGCTCGATGTCCTTGCGCAGCAGAAACAGATGAAGGTGCCCATGGAGTGCACGGCTGCCCCGTGCCGGGGGGATCTGCTGCGCCTGCTGGAGGAGACGGATGCCGGATTTTCGGAGACGCTTCTGAAACTGATCGACCGCACAGGGAAAAAGGATCCGGAGATCTACCGAAAGGCGGGCATTGACCGCAAACTCTTTTCCAAAATCAGAAAGAACCGGGATTACAGGCCGTCCAAGGCCACGGCGCTGGCACTTGCCTTTGCGCTGGAACTGGATCTTGAAGAAACGGAGGATCTCATCGGCCGTGCGGGCTATACATTGAGCCACAGCAGTAAATTCGACATCATCGTGGAGTATTTCATTCAGACCGGGAACTATGATGTGTCGGAGCTGAATGAAGTCCTGTTCCATTTTGACCAGCCGCTGCTCGGCGTTTGATCAGGGCGGCTGAAACGGAATAAAAATGTCGCATGGAAAGCGACCAAAGCCTCCTTCGGCGGGATTACAATGCAAGTGTAATCAAACGGAGGAGGCTTATTTTATGACGGAATTGGTATTTATTTTGGATCGCAGCGGCTCTATGTCCGGGCTGGAGGCCGACACCATCGGCGGCTTCAACAGCATGATCGAAAAGCAGAGCGGGGAGGGGGGAGACGCCTTTGTGACGACGGTGCTGTTCGACGGCCACACAGACATCATCCACGATCGCATTCCGCTGACCGAGGGGCCGAAGCTGACGGAGAAGGAGTATTTCGCCCGGGGCAGCACGGCGCTGCTGGACGCCGTGGGCAGCACGATCTGCCACATCGCCCAGATCCACAAATATGCAAGGTGTGAGGATCGGCCGGGAAAAACTCTCTGTGTCATCACCACGGACGGCATGGAAAATTCCAGCCGTGCATACAGCTACGATCGGGTGCGGGAGATGATCGCGCACCAGCAGGAGAAGCACGGTTGGGAGTTTCTCTTCCTCGGCGCCAACATTGACGCCGCGGCGGAGGCCAAGCGGTTCGGCATCAGCGGAGATCATGCGGCGGACTTCATCTGCGACTCCGCCGGAACGGCCATCAACTACCAGGCCATCGAGTGCGCCGTTGGCAGTGTGCGGAAAGGGGTGTCACTTGACGGTGATTGGAAGGCAGGCATTGACCGCGATTTCCGCAAGCGGAGCAAAAGGAAGTGAATCTGACAGGGAACCAAGAAACGCCGGGGCATTCCCTCCGGCGTTTTGTGATGGGTTCACGGCTGTGCGGTGTGTTGACGGATGCAAGGTGTTCCTTCATCAACAGAAAAGGAAAGGCTTCCCGATAAAATGTGCGCCATGGGTAAAACACGCGGAATGTGGCATACTGACACCATCACGGAAAGGAGTGGGACACTATGGTGGAACAGGATACGATCAAACTGCTGCGGGAGTGTGACGCCGGGATCAAGATGGGCGTTGCCTCCATTGATGATGTGCTGGAGCATATACAAAGCCGGACCTTTAAGGAGTATTTGACTGCGTGCAGGCTGGAACATGAGGAACTGAAGGACGAGGTGCAGGAACTTCTGGAGAAATATCACGACGACGGAAAGAACCCCAACCCCATCGCCAAGGGGATGTCCTGGATGAAGACCAATGTGAAGCTGGGGATGGACATGTCGGACGCCACGGTGGCCGATCTGATGACAGACGGCTGCAATATGGGCGTGAAGTCCCTGAACCGCTATCTCAATCAGTACAAAGCTGCCGATGAGGTGTCCAAGGACATCACCAAGCGGCTCATCAATCTGGAGGAACAGCTGGCCATCGATATCCGTGGCTATCTGTAAGGGCGGACTGCCAAAAAGACCCGGAACCGCAATGCGCGGTTCCGGGTTTCTGTATAGCGCTGTATGGATCAGTCGTTCACAGCGGCGATCAGCTTGCCCAGCACGGGCTCGAATTTGGCACCGTACCAGTGGTTTTCCTCCTCGGCGGTGGACTTGATGCACGCCACGGCATAGTCGGCGGCGATCTTGGCGGCCTCATAGGCGCTCTTGCCCCGCATCAGCGCACCCACGAAGGCAGAGGCGTAGATGTCGCCGGTGCCGTGGCAGCTGTTGGGCAGCTTGTCATGCTCGTAGTAGTCGTATGCGCCGTTCTCGTAAACCACCACGCCGGTCTTGCCTTCGGCGTAGGAAATGCCGGTGAAGATGATGTTTTTGCAGCCCAGCGCCGTCAGCTTTGCCAGCAGTTCGTCAATGTAGGCGCGGTCATAGGTCTCCCGATACTCCGTGCCGGTCAGGAAACAGGCCTCGGTGATGTTGGGTACCAGATAATCCGCCTTGCCGCACAGGTGCTTCATGTTCTCCACAAAGGCCATGTCGAAGCCGGGATACAGCTTGCCGTTGTCCGCCATGGCGGGGTCTACGATCTTCAAACAGCCCTCGGCGGCCACGGTTTCAAACAGATCCTCCACATGGGCGATCTGCTGCGCGCTGCCAAGATACCCGGTGTAGATGGCGTCAAAGGCGATGCCGGTCTTGCGCCAATGCTCGCAGATGAGGGGCATGTCCTCCGTCAGGTCGTGGAAGGTATAGCCGGTGAAGCCCGCGGTGTGGGTGGACAGCACCGCCGAGGGCAGCACGCAGGTCTCGATGCCGCAGGCGGAGATGATGGGCAGTGCCACGGTCAGAGAACACTGACCCACGCAGGAAATGTCCTGCACGGTGAGAATTTTTTTGTAAGACATGGAATCACTCCTTGTTGAATATCCTGCGCTCTATTCTACCGGTTTTTGACATTATTGAAATAGCCAAATCATAAAAGTTTTATAAGGTCAGATTGAAAAGTGCAGATACAGCTTGTGCCGGCGCGGCTTCGGCGGTATACTGAAGAAAAAGGGGGATGGGATATGGAGCGCTTTTCCATCGTGACAGGAGATATCACCCACTCGGACGCCGAGGCCATCGTCAATGCCGCCAACACCACGCTGCTGGGCGGAAGCGGTGTGGATGGGGCCATCCACCGCGCTGCGGGGCCGGAACTGCTGGCGGAGTGCCGGGGGCTGGGCGGTTGTGAGACCGGCAAGGCCAAGCTGACCCGGGGCTACGATCTCCGTGCAAAGTATGTGCTTCACACCCCCGGACCCATCTGGCAGGGAGGGGGACTGGGCGAACCGGCGCTGCTGGCGTCCTGCTACCGCAGCTGTCTGCTGCTGGCGAAGGAACACGGCATCCGGACGGTGGATTTTCCATCCATCTCCACCGGGGTTTATGCCTATCCGCTGCCGCTGGCGGCAACGGTGGCGCTGCGTGCCATCATGGACTTCCTTGCCGAAAACGACCTGCCCGAGCGGGTGCGTATGGTCTGCCACACGGAGGCAGCGGCGGAGGTCTATCGCCAGACCTGGAACCTCTGGTACGCAGGTGACAAATCGGAACGGATGTAAAAAAGATGCAGTCCACACGGACTGCATCTTTTTTGTATAGGGGAAATTACTTCTTTGCGGCCTTGCGGCGGGCATAAAACTCCGCAGTGGCGGTGAACAGCACGTCGGAGGAGGAGTTCAGGGCGGTCTCACAGGAGTCCTGGATCACGCCGATGATGAAGCCGATACCGACAACCTGCATTGCCACGTCGTTGGAGATGCCGAACATACTGCAAGCCAGAGGAATCAGCAGCAGAGAGCCGCCGGCCACGCCGGAGGCGCCGCAGGCAGACACGGTGGACACCAGGCTCAGCAGCAGAGCAGTGGGGAAGTCCACGGCAACGCCCAGCGTATGAGCGGCAGCCAGGGTCAGCACGGAGATGGTGATGGCGGCGCCGGCCATGTTGATGGTAGCACCCAGAGGGATGGAAACGGAGTACTTGTCCTTGTCCAGACCCAGATCCTCGCACAGCTTCATATTCACGGGAATGTTGGCGGCGGAGGAGCGGGTGAAGAAAGCCATCACGCCGGACTCTTTCAGGCAGCGGAAAACCAGAGGGAAGGGATTGCGGCGGATGCAGAGGAACACCAGAATGGGGTTGGCCACCAGCGCCACAAAGAACATGCAGCCCACCAGCACCAGGATCAGACGGCCGTAAGCGGCAAAGGCGGCAAAGCCGGTGGTGGAAACGGTGGTGAACACCAGACCCATGATACCGAAGGGCGCGCAGTTGATGACCCAGCGGATGGCGGTGGACAGCGCGTCGGAGATATTGGAGAGCACCAGCTTGGTCTGTTCGGATGCGCTCTGCAGCGCCAGACCCAGCACCACGGCCCAGAGCAGCACGCCGATGTAGTTGGCGTTGGCGATGGAGGCCACAGGGTTGCTGACGGCGCTGGTCAGCAGGTTTTTCAGCACCTCGCCGATGCCGCCGGGGGCTGCGTTGGCGGCGCCCTCTGCCAGCAGCAGAGTGGAGGGGAACAGGAAGCTGGCCACAACCGCGCACAGGGCGGCAAAGAAAGTGCCCAGCAGGTAGAGGATCACCACGGTTTTCATGTTGCTGCCGCTGCCGGCCTTACGGTTAGCCAGTGCGTGCATGACGATGAAGAATACCAGCAGGGGAGCCAGCGCCTTCAGGGCGCCGACAAAGAGTTCACCCAGAACACCGATCACGGTGATGCCGGGGATCACAGCGCCCAGAGCGGCTCCGATAATGAGACCCACGATGATTCTTTTTACCAGACTGATCCGGTTCCATTTCTGCAACAAATTCAAAACGATCTTCCTTTCGATATAAAACCTGTGTGTCTGCCGGAAACGGACATCTGTCCAAAACGCAGACTTGCCCATTATAGCGGGTAATGTTCGAAAAGGGAAGCATTTTTTGCAAAAAAAATCAAAAAAGACGTAAAAAAAGCGAGAAAAAACGAAATGTCCGCAGCGTAAGAACAAAACAACGTAAACGATTTACTGCCCGCGCACAACACGAAGAAACCCCGGCGCCGAATCCGGCGCCGGGGTGGGGGAGTCAGGTGGACTGTGCGTCGATCTTCTCCTTGAGTTCGTTCAGGTAGATCCAGCGCTCGGTCTTTTCTTCCAGTGCCGCTTCCAGCTGGGCCTGCCGTTCCTGCAATTCCTGCAGCTTCACATAGTCGCTACCGCAGAGCCCTTGTGCGGCCTGACAGTCTGCGATCTGCGCTTCCAGCGCGGCAATGTCGTCGTCGATGGTGGCGAACTCCCGTTCCTCCTTGTAGGAGAATTTCAGTTTCCGCTCCCGGGGGCGCTCCGCCGGGGCGGACTTGGGAGCTGTCTCTCTGACGGGGGCAGATTCTTCTGTGCGTTTTGCCGCCCAGTCCGACCAGTTACCGGTGTAGCGAAGCACCTCGCCGTCACGCACCTCGAAGATGGAGTCCGCCAGCTTATCGAGGAAGAAGCGGTCGTGGGACACGGTCAAAATCGGGCCGGGGAAGCCTTGCAGATAGTCCTCCAGAATGGAGAGGGTCATAATGTCCAGATCGTTGGTGGGCTCGTCCAGCAGCAGAATGTTGGGCGCCTCCATCAGCACGGACAGCAGATACAGCCGCCTCCGCTCGCCGCCGGAGAGCCGCCCGATGGGAAGGGACTGCAAGTCGCCGGGGAAGAGGAAACGCTCCATCATCTGGTTGGCGGAGAAGGTGCCCTCGTCGGTGCGAACCTCGTCCGCAATGCTGTGGATGAAGTCATAGACCCGCTGGTTCAGGTCCAATTCCCGGCCTTCCTGCGAAAAGTGACCCACCTTCACGGTAGTTCCGATATCGACAAAACCCGTGTCGGGCTGCAGTTCGCCTGCAATCATGTGCAGCAGCGTGGATTTGCCTGCACCGTTTTTGCCCACGATGCCGATGCGGTCGCTGCGCAGCAGATTGTAGGAGAAGTCACGGATGACGGTGCGCCCGTCAAAGGACTTGGAAACGCCCTGCAGTTCGATGAGCTTCTTGCCGAGGCGGCTGGAAGCCGCTGCCAGCTGGACGGTTTCATCGGTCTCGGGGGCGTCCTGATTCAAGAGGTCATGGTAGCGCTCGATGCGGTCTTTACTTTTTGTGCTGCGGGCGCGGCAGCCCCTCATGATCCATTCCCGCTCTACCCGGAGGATGGACTGGCGCTTGCGCTCGCTGGCTTCTGCCATGGCCATGCGCTGCTCTTTTAATTCCAGATATTTGGAGTAGTTGGCCTCATAGTGATACAGCTTGCCGCGGGAGAGCTCCGTGATGTGGTTGCACACCCGCTCGAGGAAGTAGCGGTCGTGGGTGACCATCACCAGTCCGCCCCGGAAGCGGCGCAGCCAGTCCTCCAGCCATGCGGTCATCTCCGCGTCCAAGTGGTTGGTGGGCTCGTCCAGGATCAGCACGTCGGCGGGGTGGATCAAAGCCGCCGCCAGCGCCACGCGCTTGCGCTGACCGCCCGAGAGAGTGCCCACCTTCTGCTCGTGGTCGGTGATGCCCAAGCGGTTCAGCATAGACTTGGCCTCGTATTCGTTCAGCGCCCGGAAGTCCTCCGGGAAGTGGAGAAAGACCTGTTCCAGCACCGTGGCATTGTCGTCCATATCGGGGTTTTGAGCGAGAATGCTCACCTGCACGTTGGGGTTGCGGGCGATGGTGCCGCCATCCGCCTCCGTGATGCCGGCCAGCACCTTTAAGAAGGTGGATTTTCCCGTGCCGTTGATGCCGATGATGCCCGTCTTGTCCCCTTCGTTGAGATAGAAATTCACATCGTCCAGCAGCTGGCGGCTGCCGAAGTTGATGGAGAGATGTTCTGCGGATAAAAGCATGAGATGCCTCCTTGCTTGCGAATCAAAGACATTCTAGCACGGCAGCGGCGGTTTGGCTAGGCAAAAGCGTATTTTTGTGGTATGGTAAATGCGGTGATGTATATGGAAACCATTTCAAAAATCATAACGCAGGAGGAAGCGGGCAGCACAATCCGCCATATCCTGCGTGCGAAGCTGCACTTTTCCTCCCATGCGATTTCCAGACTGGTCCGCATGGAGAACGGCATATTGCTCAACGGGCAGCACGCCAGAACGGTGGATACCGTGTCGGCTGGTGATGTGCTGGCCGTCAAGACCGGGGACAGCCGCCCGCCGAGGGTAGAGGTGACGCCCGGCAACTGGCCGCTGCCCATCGTGTGGGAGGACGGCCATCTGCTGGTGGCCAACAAGCCTGCCGGCATGACCGCCCACGCCTCCAACTTCCTGCCGGACACGCCCACCGTGGCGGGGGCGCTGGCGTGGGAGCGAGGCACAGACTTCCTGTTCCATCCGGTGAACCGGCTGGACAAGGGTACCACCGGCTTGATGGTGGTGGCCAAAAGCGGCTACGTCCACGACCTGCTGCGCCGCAGCCTTCATACGCCGCAGTTTCATCGGGAGTATCGGGCGGTGTGTATCGGCTGTCCGCCTGCGCTGAAAGGTACGGTGAATGCCCCCATCGGGAGGGCGGAGGATTCCGTGGTGGCGCGGACGGTGCGTCCGGATGGCTCTCCTGCTGTGTCCCATTACGAGGTGCTGCGGCAGGGAAACGGGATGAGCCTTTTGAAGCTGATCCCGGAAACGGGGCGCACCCACCAGCTGCGCTTGCACATGGCACACATCGGCTGTCCTCTGGCTGGCGACTGGCTCTACGGCACGGAGGATGTGGAACTGATTCCCCGGCCGGCGCTGCACTCCTATGCGCTGGAGCTGGTGCATCCCGTGACAGGGGAACTGCTGCGCCTCACCGCGCCCATCCCTGCGGATATGGAAAAGCTTGTATAAAAAGAACGGCGGACCGAAAGCGGTCCGCCGTTTTGCGTTTAGTTGCTGTGGTTGCGGTAGTAGTTGATGAGGCAGCCGTCTGCCAGCGTCTGCCGCTCGGGGGCGGTGAGGGCGCCTGTGGAGACTTCGAAGCGCTTCACCGTGCCGTCGGCCTTGACGGCGTAGGCGGTGAACTGTTCCGCACCGTTCAGGATGCCGCTGCGGATGCCGGGGAAGAAGATGTAGTCGCCCAACTCGAAGAGTTCGGGGGTTTCCACCAGGAAGGGGGTCATGCCCCAGTTGATGCAGTTGGAGCGGTAGCGCTTGGTGGCGTACTGTCTGGCAAGGTTGGCGGCAGCGCCCACAACGCGCTGGCAGGAGGCGGCCTGCTCGCGGGCAGAGCCGTCGCCGGGCATATTGGCGAAGATGGTGGAGCCCACCACGGTGTTTGCCGCGTCGCAGGCAACACCGGCCTTTTCCAGCGCAGCGTAGACCTGCAGGATCTCTGCGGGGAGAGCCTTGCCCGCCTCGCGATCGCGCTCTGCCTGACGCAAGACCTTGCTGCGGCTGACGTACTGGGGATCGCGGCGGGAGAGAGTGAACTCGCTCAAACGCTCGGGGTTGGAGCGGTAGCTGGAGGTCTCGCCGGAGGGAATCAGTTCGTCGGTGGTGGTGACGGGATCGGTGATGTAGGAGCAGACCTTGACCAGCAGGTCGTCGCTCAGGGCAGGCATCTCGGGCCAGTCCTTGATGTTGGGGCCAAAGCGCAGCTCCGCCTCCGGCTCGGGCTTGCCCCAGCCGTTGTAGATGCGCTTTTCGTAGATGCCGCTGTCGTAGTGGTACTCGGGGTTGGTATAGACCACGTCCAGATCGGAGGCGGCGGTCAGCCGCCCGCCGTTGGCGGCGGTGGCGGCGATGGAGCGGGCGTCCATCAGCGCCACGGCGCTCATCTGACCCTCGCCGGGTCTGGAGCCTTCCCGGTTGGGGAAGTTGCGGGTGGTGTGGCGGATGGAAAGCTCGCCGTTGGCAGGGCAGTCGCCCGCGCCGAAGCAGGGGCCGCAGAAGCATTCTCTCATAATGACACCGGCGGAGACCAGATCGGCCATGCGGCCATTCTTGACCAATTCCGCATAGGCGGGCATGCTGCCGGGGTAGATGCTCAAAGTGAAGGCACCGTTGCCGCAGCTCTTGCCCCGCAGGATGTCTGCGGCGGCGCAGATGTTGTCGAAGGTGCCGCCGGAGCAGCCGGCGATCTCGCCCTGATCCACCCAGATGCTGCCGTCACGCAGCTTGCTCACCAGCTCCATCTTTGCGCCGCGGATTTGCTTGTTTGCCTCCTGCTCCACCTGACGGAGGATGTCGGCGGCGTTGGCTTGCAGTTCGTGGATGGTGAAGATGTTGGAGGGGTGCATGGGCATGGCAATGGTGCACTCCACAGTGGACAGATCCACATACACGCAGCCGTCATAGTAGGCCACGTCGGCAGGCTTGAGTTCCTTGTAGGCGGAGGGGCGGCCGTGCTTGACGAAGTAGCGCCGGGTCTCCTCGTCGGTGACCCAGATGGAACTCCAGCAGGTGGTCTCGGTGGTCATAACATCCACGGCGTTGCGGTACTCGATGGGGAGGGAGGCGACGCCGGGGCCGACGAACTCCATGACCTTATTCTTCACATAGCCGTTTTTGTAGACGGCGCCCACGATGGACAGTGCCACATCGTGAGGGCCCACGCCGCTCTTGGGTGCGCCGGTGAGGTAGATGGCCACCACGCCGGGATAGGCGAAGTCATAGGTGCGGCGCACCAGCTGCTTGGCCAGCTCGCCGCCGCCCTCGCCCACGGCGATGGTGCCCAGCGCGCCGTAGCGGGTGTGGGAGTCGGAGCCGAGGATCATGTTGCCGCACGCAGCCATGGCCTCCCGGTTGTAGCTGTGGATGTTGGCCATATTGGTGGGAACATAGATGCCGCCGTATTTGTGGGCGGCAGAGAGGGCAAACTTGTGGTCGTCCTCGTTGATGGTGCCGCCCACGGCGCACAGGCTGTTGTGGCAGTTGGTCAGGGCGTAGGGCATGGGAAATTCCTTCATGCCGGAGGCGCGGGCAGTCTGAATGATGCCCACGTAAGTGATGTCGTGGCTGGTCATGGAGTCGAACTTCAAACGAAGGGCGCTCATGTCGTCGTCGGCATTGTGGGCTTTCAGGATGCCGTAGGCGATGGTGCCCTTTGCGGCGTCCTCCTGACAGACTTCGCGACCGAACTGCTGCCGGACTTCGGCGGCTTCGGTGCAGATCTCCGTGCCGTTGACCAGATAGATGCCCTTGTCAAACAGTTTGACCATAAAGATTCCTCCCTTGTAATGCGTCCCGGGGCAGTGGTTTGGAAAACAAATGCCGGGGCGGCAGCCTGTAAACAGGCGGTGTTTGAAATGAGGTAAAATCGGCGTGGAAACGCGGGGCTGCACACGCCTTGAAAAGTTGAATCCATTATGCACGATGCGCACCGGAAAGACAAGCACTTTTTGCTGCTTTGCAAGCGGGGGAAGGAAAAAATGCGCATAAAAAAACTCGTCGCAAGCGACAAACCACTTACGACGAGCTGGCGTTCGTGTCCGCGTTCGAACCTGCGCCCAAACCCATCTGTGTTTTGCGGGCAGTCTTGCAACACACGAAGATTGACTCTTTTCAAAGGCTTAAAATCCATGATATAAATGACTATAAGAGAAGGGAGGGTTGTCCGTGAAGAAGATCGCCTTTATCTGCGTCCATAATTCCTGCCGCAGTCAAATCGCGGAGGCGCTGGGCAAGCATTTGCGCGGTGAAGACTTCCGTTTTTATTCTGCCGGTACGGAAACAAAACCACAGATCAACCAGGATGCCGTGCGGCTTATGAAGCAGCTCTACGGTATTGATATGGAGAAGACACAGTACAGCAAACTGTTGACAGACATTCCGGAAGTAGATGTGATTATCACCATGGGCTGTAATGTCCAGTGTCCATCCGTGCCTTGCTTTCGCCGAGAGGATTGGGGACTGGAAGACCCTACCGGAAAGCCAGATCAGGCATTCATTGAAGTGATTGAGAAAATCCATGATCGCATTATGCAGCTGGAACTTTAACAGACGATATCAGGTGAATGAGCCAACAATATACAAACAGAAAAGCCTTGAAACGTTTCCGTTTCAAGGCTTTTTACTGGCGCGGAAGGAGGGATTTGAACCCTCGCGCCGGTTTTAGCCAGCCTACTCCCTTAGCAGGGGAGCCCCTTCGGCCTCTTGGGTACTTCCGCAAATCAAACAAAACGATTCAAAAAGGTGGCGGAGAGAGTGGGATTCGAACCCACGGATGCTTTCACATCGCCGGTTTTCAAGACCGGTTCCTTAAACCGCTCGGACATCTCTCCGTAAAGCGGCAGGAGAGCCCGCCTATCGAACACTTGAAGTATGATAACACATGGCGTGCGGCTTTGTCAACAGAAATTCACGGGGCGGTAAATAAATTGTTTTGAAAATTTTGAAAAAAAGGCTTGCATTTCGGAAAAGCCTGTGCTAATATGTACAAGCTGACTTCTTCAAGCAGCAAATTGAATATCCGGGTGTAGCGCAGTTGGTAGCGCACTTGACTGGGGGTCAAGGGGTCGTGAGTTCAAGTCTCGCCACTCGGACCAGTAAAAAGCCTGAAACCGTATGGTTTCAGGCTTTTCTGTTTATCATACGATGTCCAGAAGCTGCCGCAGATCGGAGATCTCATAGTCGGCATGCAGGCCCTCCGGCAGAGTCTTTCTGCCCGGATTGAACCAGCAGCAGGGAAGTCCTGCGTTGTTTGCGCCGCGGATGTCGGTGGCGGCAGAGTCGCCAATGATGAGGGCGTTTTCCGCCGTGATGCCGGGGACTTGTCTGCGGACATAGTCATAATAGGCGGGGTTCGGCTTGGCGCTGCCGGCCTCCTCGGAGATGAACGCGCCCTGAAATACAGAGCCGAAGGTGCAGCGCGCCAGTCGGCTGCGCTGGACGGAAGCCACCGCGTTGGTGACGATGTACAGCTGATGCCCCCGCTGTGCCAACGTGCGGCAAACGGACTCGGCATCGGGAAGCGGAAAGACGGATTCTCCCAGTGCGGAGAGGTAGTCGCGGTTGCACTTTTCCGCCGAGCGGTTCAGGGAAAGTGCCTGCAAAAGCCGCACATACCGTTCCAGCGTAATGAAGTCCTTTGTGACCTCGCCCCGGTCAAAGGCGTGCCACAGCTTGCTGTTGATGGCGTGATACACCTGATAGATCTCGGGAGTATCCGGGATCTCGTTTTCGCGGCACATGATGGAAAAGGCGCGGGCGGAGGCCTTGGAAAAGTCAAACAGAGTATCGTCCGCGTCGAACAGGAGGTAAGGGTACTTCATGGAAGGTCCTCCTTTATTTAAATGTGTGTTCATCTTAACACGGGGAGGGTAAAAAGGCAATCACCCCTCGGTCGATTCGGCCATACCATATAGCGAGGGGGCGTGGTGGATGAACATGACATTCGGTGTGATCGGAGGCGACCGCAGACAGGCAGAACTGGCCTGTTTGCTGCGAAACGATCAGCATACCGTTTATACCTATGGGCTGAACAAAAGAAGTCCGGGAGAGGAGTCCTCGCTGGATCGTGCCGCGAGCGCGGATGCCGTCATCCTTCCGTTGCCGTTGTGCCGTGGAGACGGTGTGCTGAACTGTGAGGAAAATCCTGTGCCGACGATCGAGCTGTTCCGGCGATTCAAAAGCAGCCAGCGGATTCTGGCGGGACAGGTGAAGCCGCAGCAGTATCGTGAGGCGCGTTCCTGCGGCGTGGAGATCGAGGATTATTTTCTGCGCGAGGAGCTGACGGTAGCCAATGCGGCTGCCACGGCGGAAGCGGCCATTCAGGTAGCCATGGAGCGTCTGGATCGGATCCTGCTGGGCATGGACTGTTTGGTTCTGGGCTTTGGCCGCATCGGAAAGCTGCTGTGCAGCAGACTGCACGGCCTGGGTGCTCGGGTGACGGCAACCGCCAGAAAGCAGGAGGATCTGGCCTGGATCCGCGCCTACGGTTGGCCGGCGCTGGATACAGGCGCGCTTTCCGGAAAACTCGGCGGTTTTGGCGTGGTGCTCAATACCGTGCCCTCTCTCATTCTGGATGAGCCGCTGCTGCGGCAGCTGCCGCCGGACTGTCTGTGCATCGATCTGGCGTCCGTTCCGGGGATTGATCTGGCTGCGGCAGAGCGGCGGGGCTTGCCTGCCGTCTGGGCGCGGTCTTTGCCGGGACGTATGGTACCAAGAACCGCGGCGGCAGCCATCCGGGACGCAGTCTATTACATTTTATCAAGAGAACGAGGTGGCCCGGCGTGAGAAAAGAACGAGTGGGATTCGCGGTGTGCGGGTCCTTCTGTACCCATGCGAATGTGTTGGAGGCATTGAGAGAACTGGTGAAAGAGTATGAAACGGTGATCCCCATCGTTTCAGAGACTTCGGCATATACGGATACCCGGTTCGGTTCTTCGGACGATCTGCTGGAGACGCTGGAGGAGCTGACTGGACAGGAGGTTTTGTACGATATTCCATCGGTGGAGCCGATCGGACCGAAGAAGCTGCTGGATGTGCTGGTGATCGCCCCGGCAACAGGGAACACCATCGCGAAACTGGCGGCAGGCATTACGGATACCGCCGTGACGATGGCGGCAAAGGCGCATCTGCGCAATGGGGGAGCGGTGGTGATCGCTGTGGCCAGCAACGACGGCCTTTCGGCGGGTGCCAGAAATATCGGCGAACTGCTGGTGCGGAAGAACTATTATTTCGTCCCCTTTGGGCAGGACGATGCGGAAAAGAAGCCTTGCTCGCTGATCGCCGACTTTGCGAAGATTCCGGAAACGGTGGACGCGGCGCTGCGGAAAGAGCAGCTGCAGCCGATATTATTATAATAGTGTGGAAAGGACGGGTGTGTTCCCGTCCTTTTCCTGTGTGGCGGAATGGTAAAAACGACGGAAAAAGAAGAGGAAATACATGGCAAGGTATTAGTAGATCTTATGCCTTACATAAGTGGTATAAACGTATTGGATGAACAAACGTCAAAAAACGAATGTTGAAAAAAGGAATCAAAAAAAATACACAAACAGAGAAAAAAGGTGTTGACTTTTAGAAAATGGTTTGGTATTCTATCAAAGCTGTCCGACAGAAAGGACTGGCGCGAATATACACGGATTCGGTCAGATGACTGGGTAAAAAGTGTTGACAAGCCGGAATCTTTGTGTTACAGTATAGTTCCCCGCCGAAAGCGGCGTGTACCTTGTAAATTAAACAACGTAACGAAAAGAAAGCACCAGACGGAACGGTCTGAAAAGACCGAACCAAGAAGTTGCCCAGTACGCGGTTAAGTCAATTACGCGGAAGGGTAACTATAAAAAAGAAGCTATGACAAATAGCTCGATAAAAGATTTGAAGAGCGAAAGTTCTTTAGATACCATTTTATTGAGAGTTTGATCCTGGCTCAGGACGAACGCTGGCGGCGTGCTTAACACATGCAAGTCGAACGGAGCTTCTTGGATAGAGACTTCGGTCAATTGAATTGAAGCTTAGTGGCGGACTGGTGAGTAACGCGTGAGGAACCTGCCTTTCAGAGGGGGACAACAGTTGGAAACGACTGCTAATACCGCATGACATATCCGGGTGGCATCACTTGGATATCAAAGATTATATCGCTGAAAGATGGCCTCGCGTCTGATTAGCTAGTTGGTGGGGTAACGGCCTACCAAGGCGACGATCAGTAGCCGGACTGAGAGGTTGACCGGCCACATTGGGACTGAGATACGGC
>SVLH01000028.1 GCA_015068025.1 Oscillospiraceae bacterium
TTCAAAATCCAACGCACGCACTATGCAAAATGTGCAAGTATACAAACCTGCGTAGTTTTGATAAACTGAACCCGTATCTTAGGGCGGAGTAAGTTAGGGCGGAGTAAGTTAGGGAGGAACAGCGACGGGGAGGGGGAAAGTGCGCCCACCCGTCTCCTCAAAAAGACATCGAACGAAAAAAGAAGCGTGCCGGTTACGGCACGGCAGAAATTGAATAAACCCGAAGAATTTAGACACGAAAAGTTTGACGGCAACCCTTTGAAATGCCACCGCTTTCCGTGTCTTTTTATATAGATTTTGGAATTGATTGCTGTGGGATGCCAACCACGGCACGGCAGGAATGCCGAAAAATGACTAAGACTTATCGATTATAGAACAACGTGGAAGCCGTTGGACGGTACGGCAGCTAAACCGTCAAGGGAGTTTGGCACGCTCCCGACCTGTGCGCCATGGTGAGAGCATGGCCCCGGCAGCGCAGGAACAGCAGCCTCCCGATCCGCAGCCGGACGGATCACATGACACAGGCAGTCGGTGACAACTTGTAGCCAACTGCAGCCGAGTTCAGCGGTTGTGTCAGCAGTCGCCTCGTTAGAGCAAGCTTCATATCGTTCACTTCCGCATTCATGCGAAAGTGAACTCATTATGCTGCTCCTCCTCTCCAAATCGAACCCGCGCTGCTGGGCTTCGATTTGGTTGCGGGATAACGGCAGAGGTCATTACCTCCGTACTGCATTCGTACTGACCTGGTTCAAAATCAAAGAGAGACAGGCTTCTGTAAGTGAGCTACTTCGTGCCTTGAAGTGGCTCTGCCTCAAGGGTTTCACGGTTCAATGAGCAGTTGGATCGTTGGATGTTTCCTTGGAAATCAGGCGGAAACAGACGAATTTGCCAATGGGTGAACTGCGCCTATCTGAACTTACTATGATCGATAAGGAGATTTTTATATATGGCAACTAAAATTCAGAATCAGGGCATTTTTCAGGCTCTTGTCAGCCAGTTGGATAAGCTGGCTCGTCACAATCGTCAGGGCAGCTATCGTACCAAAGATCGGTATTATCAGGCGATGAAGCGTTTCTGTGCGTATTTGGCCGATGAGTACCGCCTCCAGAAACTGCCCAACATCAGCGGCAAGCATTTGACCTCCTACGTCCTCTGGATGCAGGATAATGGCAAGTCTGCCAGTACCATCAAGACTGACCTCTCCGCTATCCGCTTTTTCCATGACAAGATGAGCGATCCCAAATACCGCTTGCCGGACAATGATGAATTGGCGGTAGAACTGGAGCGCCGCTGCTTTGGCGGCACGGATCGCACCTGGAGTGTCGTAGAATTTAGCAAGATGCTGGGCAGGGCCATGGCGATTGACCGTTGGGACTACATTCTGGCTCTGTATCTGGCCCGCTATGCCGGTCTGCGTATCCATGAGTGCTTCCGCATCAACACGGCCACGGCGGAACAGGCGCTGCGAGAGAACGCCATCACCATTAAGGGCAAGGGTGGCAAGATCCGTACCGTCCCCATCAACGAGCAGATCACCATTGCCATGAGAGAGCTGCTGAAACGCACGAAGCGTGGACACAAGTTGCTGGTACCTGATGATATGCACACTGATCGGGCTATCAATCAGCTTCAGTTTTTCATCTACTCCAATCGTGATGATTTTCAGGAAGATACTGATCGCCCTCTGACTTTCCACGGACTTCGACACACTTACGCTGCGGAAAAGTATATGGAATTGATTCAGGCCGGCACAAGTGCTCTGGATGCTCATTTCGAGGTATCCCGTCTGCTGGGCCATGAGCGTGCCGATGTGACCGATATCTATCTGGCCTCTCTGCCTGCAAAGGACATGAAGGACAAGCCCTAACGCATATATTGCTTCATCCGAGGAAGTAGGTGTGCGCTTTGGGCATCATCATGTACTATCCAAATGCACCAGCGCAACAGGATGAGTTGGCAAAGCGTGTGGCTCAGGTTCACGCACAAACTGTGATTGAACGGGTCAAAGCTCTTTCCTGTCCGGTGGAGCAGAAAGCGAAGCTGATTGACGAAATACGACGGATACATAAGGCGGAGCCTTAAAAAGGACGAGGCTGGAGCGCTCTGCTCCAGCCTCATTCTTATCCCAGCAGCATGATCCGCTGCCATGTACTTTTGAATATCTTTACCCGGTCGATCTCCCACTGTTTCAGATTCCCTATGGGAACTCCAAGCAGACGGGCATATTCTGCCTGCGTCATATTTCTGGCCGCTCGCATGGCCTTGATCTGTTTGCCCTGTCCGTTATACAGGAACAAATTATAATCGTCCAACAGCACCTCGACGGGGACATCAAACAGCTGGGCGATCTTCTCCATGTGTTCTATGGGATAATAGTCCCGCCCTGCTTCCTCATAGCTGCCATAGGTACTGCGGTCAATCCCGGCAAAATCCGCTACATCCCTTTGCAGCAGACCTTTTTGATACCGATACCATCGGAGCTTGTCCGGCGTATTATCAATTTGTACAGGATCAGTATAGCGGATATTAAACCTTTCAGCCTCCACAAGTGTATGCGGCTGGACAAGCCGGAAGCTGTGGATATAGAGTGGAGCGTAGGCCACTTCGTTGATAACATGGCGCACCATCATCACCAGGTTGGCGCATGGGTGGCACATTGGACGCCATTTTTCGGCAAAAGGTGTACGCTCGGCCACATTTCTGTGCCGGGGAGCCGCTAAGAGAGCGTAGCATTTTCGATGCAGCGGGCGGCGTAGGTGGCAAGGCGGGCCCCCTTGGATGGGTCAAAGCTGGTGATGCCCTTGATGAGGCCGATGGTGCCGATGGAGATCAGATCCTCCTGATCTGCGGTTTGGACATAGTATTTTTTGATGATGTGGGACACAAGACGCAGATTGCGTTCGATCAGTACATTTCGCGCCTCGGGGTCGCCTGCGGCATGGCGGGCCAGCCAATGGCGCTCCTCTGCGGCGGAAAGGGGCTTGGGAAACGACCCGCTGCCGGACAGGCGCAGAGAAAGCAGCAGCGTGTTTGCGAACAGAAGCAAAGCGGCAGACAGCATGAAATTCCTCCTCCTGTGCTTACTTATGCGGAGGAGGGGTGTCCCTATCCCTGCGGACGGGCGGGAACGGGGGACCTTTTTGCGATAAACAACCTCCCTTCGCCGAATTGACGGAGGGAGGCATTTGTGACGATAACTGCCGATTTAGTCCATGCGTTTCAGTAAGTATATTCCCACAGAAGCAAGGCCGATGCCGATCATTGTGAAGCCTGCTTTCATATCAAGTGAACCGACCAGGGATGTGACAACAACCGCTGTCCCCATCGCTGTGGTGACCGCCTTCAAGACCATATCCACCAGCTGTTCCGTGTTTTTGCGTCTGTTGGTGGGTATTGCTTTTGTATACAGCAGTTCCTCAACGGTTACGCCTAAAACCTCCGCCAGCTTCGGGAGCGTCTGCGTATCGGGATAAGCGAGATCCCGCTCCCATTTTGAAACGGCCTTGTCGGTGATGTTAAGCAGAGCCGCAAGCTGCTTTTGCGTCATTCTTTTTTCTTTTCGGCGTGTGCTGATGGTTTCTCCCATCGTTTTCCCTGTCACGCGATGCGCCTCCTTTGCCTTTTCCTGCATTCAGTATAATCGTTCACGCCAAAAGAGTAAACCGAAAGGCGGTAGAGTTTACTCGACCGCCGGTTTACTTTAAATGGTATCAACGGTTTTGCGCTGCTTTCAGCAAGATCTGTTTTCCTGCTGCAAATCATCCCGCCGGAGGCTTTGATTTCCGCCGAGGGCGTGCTATACTGGGAAAAGGAAAGGAGGGCGTCTATGGGCTGGTTCGTTTATATGCTTCGCTGCGGTGACGGTTCGCTGTATACCGGCTATACCGACGATGTCCTCCGCCGTCTGGCAGTACACCAAAGCGGAAAGGGCGGGAGATACACCCGCAGCCATTTGCCCCTGGAATTGGTGTATCAGGAGGAACTGCCGGACAAAAGCACCGCGCTGCGCCGTGAGGCGGCGATCAAAAAGCTTTCCAGAGAGGCAAAGCTGGCGCTGATCGCAGAGAAAAAAGCATAAAAAAGAACGCCCATGGTTCAGGCCATGGGCGCTTTTTTATTTACTTTGCAGGTGGATGGTGCAATCCTGCAGGTTGTAAAACGGCTCCGTGGCGGTGGAGGTCAGGCTCTCCACCACATCGGCTTGCAGCAGCACGGAGGAGGATTTGAAGCAGATCGGCAGGATGGGGGAAAAGTTTTTCAAGTGGGAACACAGCTCCGCCATGGCGATGTCCCGCTGGGGAGAAGATGCGCACGCCGCCAGCAGGGAGTCGGTCTGGGCAGAGATCCAGCCGCCGAAATTCAGTGCGCCGTTTTCGGTCAGCAGGGGGGAGAGATCCCAGTCGGCGGAAAGGCGCACCTCACCGTAATACAGGTCAAAGTCGCCCTGCGCCAGTGCGGCGGTGTACTCCTCCCAGGGCAGCGCTCGTACCTCCACGAGCACACCTGCTGCGGAAAAGCTCTCCGCAAGGTATGCGGCGATGGCGGTTTTGAAGCTGTTTTCCGCGTTGACCAGCAGGGTCAGCGGCTCTGTGGGAAGTGACTCACATTCTGCCAGTGCTGCGGAAAAGGCATCCATCGAAAAGGGCTGCTCCTGTTCGTGGGGATACAGCGGGGAACCGGGGGAGAGGGGAAGCTGTGCTGCCCTGCCATGTCCGGAGAGGAAGGCGCTGACGATGTGCTCGCGATTGATGCCACGGCCCAGGGCACGGCGGAACGCGGCCGTATTCAGATACTCCCGGGAGAGGTTGCAGCCCAGGTATTGCAGAACGGTGGTGTCCGTGTCCTGATAGGTGAGGCTGCCGCTGAGACTGACGGAAGCAGATCCGGTCAGATCCGCCACGGCCAGCTGGATGTCGTGAGAGGTGAGGCGGTAGAGCATGGTGCTTTGGTCGGCGGCTTCCACCAGCGTGATCCGATCCGAAGGCTGCCCGCCGCCCTGCCACCAGAGCTGGCTGGCCACCAGACAGGGAACCGTGTCCAGGGAGAAGAAGTAGGGGCCTGTCCCAATGGGAGCAGCGTCCTTCTCCGTGCCGGACTTCACGATGGGGATGTCCAGCAGCGCAGGGAGGGCGTTGTTGGGTGCGGAGAGCGTCACCGTCACGGTGTTTTCCCCGGTGGATATGGAGCGGATGTCCGAGAGCCGCGCGCGGTAGCGGTCGGAGGTTTTGGCCCGGTTGAGGGTGTTTTTTACATCCGCCACGGTGAGGGGCGAGCCGTCCGAAAACAGAATGCCGGGGCGGAGGGTGAAGGTGTAGGTAAGATAGTCCTCATCGCAGACAAAGGTCTCACACAGGGAGGGCTGCGGCTCGAAATTGCCGTCCAGACGGAACAGCCCCTCGTAGAGCAGGGACGCCACCGTCTGCTGCATCCCGTCGGGGCAGGTGATGGGATCCAGGGTTTGATCCGGCATATAGGCCAGAGAAAACTGGGTGGGCAGCAGCAGGGAGGTGGGGGTGTTTTCCGTTTCCGGTTCGGTAATCAGATCTGTAATCTCATTGAATTCGGACGGTGCCTGTCCGCAGCCGGCCAGCAGGAGAGCGGACAGAAGAACGCAAAGGGCGGAGCAGGTCAGCTTTTTCATCGGACGCCTCCTTTCGCAGTCGGGGACAGGCAGATCATGGCAATTTGTGCGCCCCGGGCGTCACCGGTTTTCCGGTGAGACCAGAACAGGTCAGGGCGGCAGGTGGTACAAAGACCGCACAGGTCGATGTTGGAATGGGATAGGCCGGCACGCAGCAGCCATTGGCGGTTCAATCCCGCCAGATCCACGTGCCATTTTGCGCCGCGGCGCTCCAGAAACGGCGCTGCGGCATCGCCCAGTGCGGCGGTCATGGCAGAGGGCACATCGTCGTCCGTCTCGAAGCAGCACTGTCCGATGCAGGGGCCGATGGCAGCCAGCAAATCCCGGGGACGGGAGGAGAAGGCAGCGGTCATGGCCTGCACCGTCTTTTCCACGATGCCGGCAGCGCAGCCCCGCCAGCCTGCATGAATGGCGCCGATGGCGTTTTGCACCGGGTCGTACAGCAGGATAATGCCGCAGTCTGCGGAAAAAACCACCAGCGGCAGGTTGGGTTCGTTGGTGATGAGGGCATCGGCGGTGTAGTCCCGGGGGGCGAACAGTCCCTTCCCGGCATCCGCCGCCGTGCAGAGGCGGACGGTGGTTTCATGCACCTGCTTTGACAGCACGGCGCGCTGCCAGTCGGCATTACAGACGCCAAAAAAGCGGCGGTAGTTTTCCAGAAGGGCCTCCTGCCCGTCGCCCTGTCCGGGGCGGAGATTCAGGCTGTCCCACGGGGCGGGGGATACGCCGCCCTTCCGAGTGGAAAAGCCGTGGCAAAGCCCGTCCTTCTCCAATAAAGAGGAGGACAGCCAAAGCAGGTCATTTTGTTTGCGCAGATCAAAGGACATAGAAAACCTCCGCAGTTGTTGGGGGGAAAAAGGCCCTCCGCCCTCATAGAGGGGAGAGGGCCTTTTTGTGTTCAGTCATTTTTGTCATGACGTGTGCGTGACAAAAATACCACGGCTTGTGCGTCCTTGGGACGCACACACCAGTGACCGATGTCACTGGTGGTGGGGAATCTACTGCGCAGCCGTCAGCAGCTTTGCTGCTTTACGGATGCGGCGTGCCCCTTGCGGGTAAAGGGGGAGCTTGCTCCCTCTTTGAAAAACCTTAGGAATGGTATTCCTTACATTCACACTTCTTCCACTTCTGACCGCTGCCGCAGGGACAGGGATCGTTGCGGCCGATCTTGACGGTCTTGGCGGGCTGCTTTTTCAGCTTGGTGCCGTCGCCGCCCACGTTTTCCACCATGCCCTTGGCCACGCGCTCACGCTTGACCTCCTCGTCCTTCTTCAAACGGACGGAGTACAGGCGGCGGACGGTTTCGTCCTGAATGGCGGAGATCATCTCGTCAAACATATTCAGGGATTCGCGCTTGTAGACATCCACGGGGTTGTTGTTGCCCCAGGACTGCAAACGGACGCCCTGCTTCAGATCGTCCATGGCGCCGATGTGATCCATCCAGTATTCGTCCACCACGCGGAGCATGATGACCCGTTCCAGTTCACGCATGATGACCGGGGTGATCTCCTCCTCCTTGGCGGTGTAGGTAGCCTCGGCGGCGGCGATAAAGCGGTCGGTAAAGTCCTCGGCGGACAGCTTGGGGGCTTCCTCGGCGGAGATGGAGACATCGCCGCGGGCGAAGTAAATGCCCTCCAGACCCTTGAGCATTTCGCGGTAGGCGGCATTGTCAAGGCGGCTGTTCTCGCTGAAGGCCAGCGCCACATGGTTGCCGATGGAGGTGTGCATCATGTTCAGCACGGTTTCCTTGATGTCCAGACCGTCCAGAACCTGACGGCGCTGGCTGTAAATGATCTCGCGCTGTTTGTTCATCACGTCGTCGTATTCCAGCACGGACTTACGGGACTGGAAGTTGCGGGACTCCACGGTGGTCTGGGCGTTTTCAATGGACTTGGTCAGGATCTTGTTCTCGATGGGCGTGTTCTCGTCCAGATCGAATTTTTCCATCAGGCCGGTGATGCGGTCACCGCCGAACAGACGCATCAGATCGTCTTCCAGAGAGAGATAGAAGCGGGTCTCGCCGGGGTCGCCCTGACGGCCGGCACGGCCGCGGAGCTGGTTGTCGATTCGGCGGGACTCATGGCGCTCGGTGCCGATGATAAAGAGGCCGCCTGCCTCACGCACCTTTTCCGCTTCGGCGGAGATGGTGGTCTTGTGGTGTGCCAGCCGCTCGGCGAAGAGCTTCCGGGCGTCCAGAATTTCCTGATTGTCGGTGTCGGCATAGCCGGTGGCATCCACGATGACCTCATCGGAGTAGCCGGCGCGGACCAGATCGGCCTTGGCCAGATACTCGGCGTTGCCGCCCAGCATGATGTCGGTACCACGGCCAGCCATGTTGGTGGCCACGGTGACGGCGCCCAGCTTACCGGCCTGCGCCACGATCTCGGCTTCCTTTTCGTGGTTCTTGGCATTGAGCAGGTTGTGGCGGATGCCCTCGCGAGCCAGTAGCTTGCTGAGCAGTTCGTTCTTCTCGATGGATACGGTGCCCACCAGAACGGGCTGACCCTTGGCATGGCACTCCTTCACCTGCTGGATGACGGCGCGGAACTTGCCCATCTCCGTCTTATACACCACGTCGTGATGGTCGTTGCGCTGGTTGGGACGGTTGGTGGGGATCTCCACGATGTCCAGATTGTAGATGGTGCCGAATTCCTCCTCCTCGGTCATGGCCGTACCGGTCATGCCGGAGAGCTTGTCGTAGAGACGGAAGTAGTTCTGGAAGGTGATGGTGGCCAGGGTCTTGTTCTCGCTGCGGACATTCACGTGCTCCTTGGCCTCGATGGCCTGATGCAGGCCGTTGGAGTAGCGGCGGCCGAACATGAGGCGGCCGGTGAACTCGTCCACGATGACCACTTCGCCGTCCTTGAGGACGTAGTCGATGTCCCGCTTCATGGTGCCGTGAGCCTTCAGCGCCTGATTGATGTGGTGGTTCAGCGTGGCGTTGCTGGGATCGGACAGATTCTCCACATGGAAGTAGGCCTCGGCCTTTTCGATGCCCCGGGCGGTGAGGGTGGCGGTCTTTGCCTTTTCGTCCACCACATAGTCCGCGTCGAGGGTGGCGTCTTCCTCTGCCTTGTCGTCCACCTGCACCATGACCTTCTTCTTCAGGCGGCAGACAAACATCTCGGTCATGTCATACATCTGGGTGGACTTTTCGCCCTGACCGGAGATGATGAGAGGGGTACGAGCCTCATCGATGAGGATGGAGTCCACCTCGTCCACGATGGCAAAGGCGTGACCGCGCTGCACCAGCTCGTTGGAGTAGATGCACATATTGTCACGCAGATAGTCGAAGCCCATCTCGTTGTTGGTGCCGTAGGTCACATCTGCGGCGTAGGCGGCCTGCCGCTGGGCGGGGGAGAGGCCGTGGATGATGAGGCCGACTTTCAACCCGAGGAAGCGATGGACCTTGCCCATCCACTCGGAGTCACGCTTGGCCAGATAATCGTTGACGGTGACGACATGGACGCCGCGGCCGGTCAACGCGTTGAGGTAGGCGGGCAGAGTGGCCACCAGCGTCTTACCTTCGCCGGTCTTCATCTCGGCGATGCGGCCCTGATGCAGGATGATGCCGCCGATGAGCTGCACGCGGTAGGGGCGCATGCCCAGCACGCGGTCCGCCGCCTCGCGGGCGGTGGCAAAGGCTTCGGGCAGAATATCGTCCAGCGTTTCGCCGTTTGCAAGACGCGCCTTAAATTCCGCCGTCTTGGCCTGAAGCTGCGCGTCGGTCATGGCCTTGTATTCGTCGGACATGGCCTCGATCTTGTCCACGATGGGGGTGATGGCTTTCAACTCCCGGGAGCTGTGGTCACCAAAGAGAGATTTGAGCAGACCCATGATATTTGAAACATCCTTTCCGATCCTGCTTTCCGAAAAAAGACAGGATATAAGTATCCATAATAAATCTACATTAGCATAACACAAACTGCCGTGAAATGCAAAGAAAATCAGGCAAATGCGAAAAAGTTTACAATCGGGAAAGAAGAAACGCCGGAAAGCCGCAAAAGCATAATTGTTCTTCCTGCTGGGATGTGGTATAATGAAACTGGAAAAATAGAAGAAAAAGTATCTGCTCGAAATGTGAACAGGGAGGAATGGACCATGAAACTGTGTTTTTACGGCGCGGATCAGTGCGTCACCGGCAGCTGCCACTGTCTGGAAGTGAACGGCAAGCGCATCCTGATCGACTGCGGCTTGCAGCAGGGACGGGACGAAGTGGACAATCAGGCGCTGCCCTTTGCGCCGGGCACCATCGACTGTGTACTCATCACCCACGCCCATATCGACCATTCCGGCCGTGTGCCCATGCTGATCCGGCAGGGGTTTTCCGGCCGCATCGTCACCACCCGGCTGACGGCAGACCTGCTGGACATCATGCTGGCGGACTCCGCCCACATTCAGGAGTCCGACGCGGAGTGGAAAAACCGCAAGGCGGAGCGCTCCGGTGCGCCGAAGGTGGAGCCCCTGTACACCCTGGAGGACGCCATGCGGGTGCGGGAATTCCTGACCACCTGCGAGTACGGGCAGAAGATCGAGCTGTTCGAAGGCGTGACGGCGGAATTCACCGACGCCGGCCACCTGTTGGGCAGCGCCATCATCACCGTGGATGCCACGGAAAACGGCGTGACCAAGCGGCTGGTGTTCTCCGGTGATCTGGGCAATGTGGATCAGCCTATCATCCGTGACCCCAGCCCCATGGCCGGGGCGGATTATGTGGTCATGGAGTCTACCTATGGTGACCGCAACCACACCGAGGTGTGGAGCTATACCGACGAACTGGCGGAGATCATCGACAAGACCATCGGCCGCGGCGGCAACGTGATCATCCCCTCCTTCGCCGTGGGGCGCACCCAGGAACTGCTGTACTTCATGCGGGAGATCAAGGACGCGGGGCTGGTGAAAAGCAACCCCGATTTCCCCGTGTATATCGACTCGCCGCTGGCCAAGAAGGCCACCACCATTTTCGTGGGAGACCTGCGGGGCTATCTGGACGAGGACGCTATGGAACTGGTACGGGACGGCACCCACATGTTCAACTTCACCAATCTGCGGATGACGGAGACCAGCGAGGAGTCCAAGGCGCTGAATCTGGACAAGACGCCCAAGGTTATCATCTCCGCCTCCGGTATGTGCGATGCAGGCCGCATCCGCCACCACCTCAAACATAATCTTTGGCGCCCGGAGAGCAGCATCGTGTTTGTCGGTTTTCAGGGGGAAGGTACCCTGGGCCGCACGCTGCTGGAAGGGGCAAAGAGCGTGAAGCTCTTCGGCGAGCAGATCGCCGTCAACGCGGAGATCGTGAATTTCCGCGGCTTGTCCTCCCATGCCGACCGGGATCATCTTCTTGCGTGGATCGAGGGGTTCAAGGCGCCCAAGCCCCAGCATGTATTTATTGTTCACGGCGACCGGGAAGTGGCGCCCTTCTTCGCCCAGAGTGTGGAAAAGCTGGGCTTCGCCGCCCACGCGCCTCAGTATACGGAGGTCTACGACCTGATGGCCGACACCGTTCTGGAAAAGGGCTATCTGCCGGAGCGCAAGAGAAAGACCTTTGCCGGCGGCCGTGTCAGTTCCGCTTACGAGCGGCTGGTGGCCATCGGCGAAATGCTCGTGGAATCCATCCGGCGTTCCAAGGGGCGTGACAACAAGTCCCTTGCCCGGTTTGCCGACCAGCTGCGCGCACTGCTGGAGAAGTGGGAAGCGAATAAGTGACCGGGGCGGCGCGCCGCACCCGATTTCGAGAACAGAGGATAAACTGTATGGAAAAATTGCGAGAAGGAACGGTCTATACCGGCACCGTGGAGGGCTATTCCAGCGAGGGGCTGGGCATCGTGCGTATCAATGGTGCGGTGGTGTTTGTGCCGCAGGCCATCCGCGGCGAGGAGATCGACCTGAAAATCACCAAGGTGATGAAGACTGCGGCGGCGGGGGAGATCGTGAAGCTGAAAAAACCCTCCCCGGAGCGGGTGAAGCCGGAGTGCCCCCATTACGGCCGCTGCGGCGGCTGCGACTTCCAGCACATGAGCTACACCGAGGAACTGTGGGCCAAGCGCCAGCGGGTGCAGGACGCCCTGACGCGCCTCGGCGGCACGGAGGTGCAGGTGGAGGAGATTCTGGGGGCGAAAAACCCCATGTCCTACCGCAACAAGAGCCAGTACCCCGTGGGTGCCGACGGAACCATCGGCTTTTTCCGGGCGCGGAGTCATGAGGTAGTCTCCATCGACCGCTGCCTGATCCAGTCGGAGATCTCCGACAAGACGGCGCAGGCGGTGCGGACGTGGATGAAGCGCTACAAAATTTCCTCCTACGATGAGCGGACCGGCAAGGGTCTGGTGCGCCATGTCTATGTGCGGGTGAACAAAAAGGGCGAGAGCCTGTGCTGCGTGGTGGTCAACGGCGCCGGGCTGCCCCGGGAACCGGAGCTGGCGGCCTATGTGTGCGCGGCGGCACCGAAAACCGTGGGCGTGCTGGTGAATACCAATACCCGAAAGGGCAATGTGGTGCTGGGCGACAAGTACCGCACCGTCTGGGGGCAGGATTACCTGATGGACACCCTCTGCGGTCTGACCTTCAAGCTGTCCGTGCCCTCCTTCTATCAGGTGAACCGGGAGCAGGCGGAGGTGCTTTACGGCAAGGCGCTGGAATACGCCGCCCTGACCGGCGAGGAGACAGTGCTGGACCTTTACTGCGGCACCGGAACCATCACGCTGTGTCTGGCGAAGCAGGCGAAGCGCGCCATCGGTGCAGAGATCGTGGCGCCCGCCATCCGGGATGCCAACGAGAACGCGGAGCGCAACGGCGTGAAGAATGCGGAGTTTTTCTGCGGCGATGCGGCGGACATCGCGGCGAAACTGGAAAAGGAAGGCCTTCGCCCCGACGTCATCACCGTGGATCCGCCCCGGAAGGGTCTGGCGCCGGAGGTCATCGCCTCCGTGGCGGAGATGTCCCCCAAGCGGGTGGTGTACGTCTCCTGCGATGCCGCCACCCTGGGACGGGACGTGAAGATCTTCGAGGGCTTTGGCTATAAGGCTGTCCGCGCCTGCGCCGTGGATATGTTCCCCGGCACGCGGCATGTGGAGAGTGTGGTGCTGCTGGAGCGCGCATAATACATCCATTTAATGAGTGATGTGAGAAGAAAGGTGGGGAAAAGATGACCGTTTTGGATGAGGTAAGAGAAACATTTAAAGCCACAGAGATAGGGACGGAGTTTACTACTGCCGAAATCAAACATATGGTGAAGATGAAATTCGGGCGAAATCCGGGAAGTGTTATCCCGAGTGACTACAGCTACAATATGGATAACAAGGGGAAAGGCGGCAGCTTGAAAAACTTTAATCTTTTCCTGCAGACAAAAAGAGGCATATACAAATATGTCGGGGAAAATTATAGAAGTTAAGCCTATTGAAGTTGTCGCAATGATTCGTGCGAAAGGAAAACAGTTGTAAATGTCGAAAAAGCGTGTATAATATCTATATATTTCGATGATGTCGAACATGAAGGCAAAGACAACCGGAACAGGAGGATATTGCAATGAACAAAACTGCACGCATGATCATGAAGATCATTGGTATCAGTCTGGCGGTCGCCGCCCTCGTCTGCCTGGTGATCGGCGGCTGGCACGACTTGAAAGTCGGCGTCTGCGGCGCAAAAGCCCGTCTGAAGCAGAAATTCACCCGTGAGAGCGAAGACTTCGCAGACGACGAAATGTACCTGTAAGAGCAGATAAAGAGGCCCCTATCCACTTGGGATAGGGGCCTTTTTTATGTCCGGACAAAAAAAGAGCCGGCCGAAGCCGGATTTGCCAAAAATGACCTTGACACAGGGGAAGAAGCGTGGTAAAATGAATCGCTTATATGTTAGGGTGGGATATTATCCCATCCTGATCCTTGTGATTAAGATAGCACATTTCCCAAGGCAATGCAATAGCAGGAGACACTAAATTTAACAACCGCGCCTGGTGTGTCAAATCCTGTTCCCCGCAACAAACTACTTGCCTCCGCCGCCGGACAGGGCGGAGGAGGCGGAAGAAAGGTGAATGAGAAGATGGCCAAAGACAAGTATTACGGAAAAACCCTTCGTAAGAACTTTGCCCGGTACGAGGAAGTCGTGCCCGTGCCGAACCTTTTGGAGATCCAGAAGACCTCCTATCAGGAGTTTCTGGAAAACGGCCTGCGTGAGGTGTTTGCCGACGTGGGTTCGATCACAGACTATCAGGGCAACCTGGAGCTGAGCTTCATCGATTACAGAATGGATGAGGAACCCAAATATGACGTGGAGGAGTGCAAGGCACGTGACGCCACCTATGCCGCTCCCCTGAAGGTCAAGGTCCGTCTGCGCAACAAGGAGACCGAGGAGATCAAGGAGCAGGAGATCTTCATGGGCGACTTCCCGATCATGACCCATTCCGGCACCTTCGTCATCAACGGCGCGGAGCGTGTGGTGGTCTCCCAGATCGTCCGCAGCCCCGGCGTGTATTACGGCAAGGAGATCGACCTCAAGACCGACCTGCCTCTGCTGACCTCCACCGTGATCCCCTATCGCGGCGCGTGGCTGGAGTATGAGACCGACACCAACGAGGTGTTCTGGGTCCGTATCGACAAGAACCGCAAGCTGCCCATCACCTGCCTGATCCGTGCGCTGGGTCTCAAGACCGACGCCGAGATCAAGGAGCGCTTCGGCGACGATCCCCGTGTGATGGCCACGCTGGAGAAGGATTCCTGCAAGACCTATGAGGACGCCATGCTGGAAATCTACCGCAAGCTGCGTCCCGGCGAGCCCCCCACGGTGGAGGCTGCCGAAACCCTGATGAACAACCTGTTCTTCGATCCCCGGCGCTACGATCTGTCCATCGTGGGCCGCTATAAGTTCAACAAGAAGCTGTCCCTGTGGCAGCGCGTCACCGGCCACAAGCTGCTGGTGCCCGTGGCAGATCCCGCCACCGGCGAGATCCTCTTTGACGAGGGTCACATCTTCAGCAAGGAAGACGCCCGCGAGCTGGACGCCGTGGGTGTGGCGGACGTCACCATCGAGGTGGACGGCCAGAGCCTGCGCGTGATGTCCAACAAGATGTGCGATATGAGCCGCTATGTGGACTTCGATCCCGTGGCCGAGTGCGGCATCAAGGAGCGCGTGCGCTTCGATGTGCTGCAGGAGCTGCTGGGCCAGTATTCCGGCGAGGAGCTGATCGACCAGATCAAACTGCATCGCGACGAGCTGGTGCCCAAGCACATCATCGTGGATGATATCCTGACCTCCATCAACTATATGAACGGCCTTGCCCGCGGCATCTCCGTCAAGGACGATATCGACCATCTGGGCAACCGCCGCCTGCGCTGCGTGGGCGAGCTGCTGCAGAACCAGTTCCGCATCGGCTTCTCCCGTATGGAGCGCGTGATCCGCGAGCGCATGACCATTCAGGATCTGGACATCGTGACCCCCCAGAGCCTGATCAACATCCGCCCCGTCACCGCCGCCATCAAGGAGTTCTTCGGCTCCAGCCCCTTGAGCCAGTTCATGGATCAGACCAACCCCCTGGCGGAGCTCACCCACAAACGTCGTTTGTCTGCTCTGGGCCCCGGCGGTCTTTCCCGTGAGCGCGCCAACATGGAAGTCCGAGACGTGCATTACAGCCACTACGGCCGTATGTGCCCCATCGAGACCCCCGAAGGTCCCAACATCGGCCTGATCTCCTATCTGGCCACCTATGCCCGCATCAACGAGTACGGCTTCATCGAGGCTCCCTACCGTGCAGTCGACAAGGCTACCGGCAAGGTCGCCGGCGAGATCACCTACATGACCGCCGACGAGGAGGACAACTACATCGTCGGTCAGGCCGCAGAGCCTGTGGATGAGAACGGCTGCCTCATCAACGCCCGTATCACCTGCCGTCACCGCGACGAGGTCGTGGAAGTGGATCGCGAACTGGTGGACTATATCGACGTGTCCCCCCGCATGATGGTCTCCATCGCTACCGCCATGATCCCCTTCCTGCCCAACGACGACGCGAACCGTGCCCTGATGGGTGCAAACATGCAGCGTCAGGCAGTGCCCCTGCTCCGTCCCGAGGCGCCCATCGTCGGCACCGGCATGGAGCACAAGATCTGCATCGACTCCGAGATCGCCGTTCTGGCTGAAGGCGACGGTGTGGTCACTTCCGTGGATGCCCGCCATGTCACCGTTCAGTACGACGACGGCGAGACCAAGGAGTACAAGCTGACCAAGTTCCTGCGCTCCAACCACACCACCTGCATCAACCAGCGTCCCATCGTGAACGTGGGCGAGCGCGTCCACGGCCACGGCATCGGCCCCGACGGTCTGCTGCGCAATCCCACTGTTCTGGCCGACGGCCCTGCCACCGATCAGGGTGAGATCGCTCTGGGCCGCAATATTCTGGTCGGCTTCATGACCTGGGAAGGCTACAACTACGAGGACGCCGTGCTGCTCAATGAGCGCCTGGTCCGCGAGGATATGTACACCTCCGTCCATATCGAGGAGTTCGAGATCGACGCCCGCGACACCAAGCTGGGTCCCGAGGAGATCACCCGCGATATCCCCAACGTGGGCGAGGATGCCCTGAAGGATTTGGACGAAAACGGCATCATCCGCGTGGGTGCCGAGGTCAAGTCCGGCGACATTTTGGTCGGTAAGGTCACCCCCAAGGGCGAGACCGATCTGACCGCCGAGGAGCGATTGCTGCGCGCCATCTTCGGTGAGAAGGCCCGCGAAGTCCGCGACACCTCCCTGAAGGTGCCCCACGGCGAGAGCGGCATCGTTCTGGACACCAAGGTCTTTACCCGTGAAAATGGCGACGAGCTGGGCCCCGGCGTGAACCAGGTCGTCCGCGTGTATATTGCCCAGCGCCGCAAGATCCAGGTGGGCGACAAGATGGCAGGCCGCCACGGCAACAAGGGTGTTGTCTCCCGCGTTCTGCCCCAGGAGGATATGCCCTTCCTGCCCGACGGCACGCCTCTGGACATCGTTCTGAACCCCCTGGGCGTTCCCTCCCGAATGAACATCGGTCAGGTGCTGGAAGTCCATCTGGGCTACGCTGCCCAGAAGCTGGGCTACAAGGTGGCAACCCCCATCTTCGATGGCGCCCGCGAGGAAGACATCAAGGCCATGCTGGAAGAGGCGGGCCTCGATCCCGAGGGCAAGAGCGTGCTGTACGATGGCCGCACCGGTGAGCCCTTCGACAACAAGGTAACCGTTGGCTATGTGTACTTCCTGAAACTGCACCATCTGGTCGACGATAAGATCCATGCCCGTTCCACCGGCCCCTACTCTCTGGTCACCCAGCAGCCTCTGGGCGGCAAGGCCCAGTTCGGCGGCCAGCGCTTCGGCGAAATGGAAGTCTGGGCGCTGGAAGCTTACGGCGCCGCTTACACCCTGCAGGAGATCCTGACCGTCAAGTCCGACGACGTCACCGGCCGTGTCCGCACCTACGAGGCCATCGTCAAGGGCCACAACGTGCCCAAGCCCGGCGTGCCCGAGTCCTTCAAGGTTCTGGTCAAGGAACTGCAGTCCCTGTGCCTGGATATTCAGGTGCTGGATAACGAAGGCAACGTCATCGAGCTGAAGGAAGACGAGGACGCCATGGACACCTTCAATCTGGCTCGTATGGACGCCAGTGACGACCGTCACCGCGCCTATGCCGAGGATGCGGACTTCCAGGAGTCCGGCTTCGACATCGAAGATGCCCCCGATGATGCCGGCGCAGACATCGACGCCGGTTTCGACGACGAATGATTCAGAAATTCGTCAACAACTGAAAATCTGAATCATTTAAAGGAGGAGATCGAAACATGATCGAACACAATACCGGCAATCACATTGCTTTTGATGCTATCAAAATCGGCATGGCCTCTCCGGAGCAGATCCTCGAGTGGTCCTATGGCGAAGTGAAGAAGCCCGAGACCATCAACTACCGCACCCTGAAGCCCGAGCGGGACGGTCTGTTCTGCGAGAAGATCTTTGGACCCACCAAGGACTGGGAGTGCCACTGCGGCAAGTACAAGAAGATCCGCTACAAGGGCAAGGTCTGCGACCGCTGCGGCGTCGAGGTCACCCGTGCCAAGGTGCGCCGTGAGCGCATGGGCCATGTGGAGCTGGCCACCCCCGTTTCCCACATCTGGTATTTCAAGGGCATTCCCTCCCGTATGGGTCTGCTGCTGGATATCAGCCCCCGGATTCTGGAGAAGGTTCTCTACTTTGCCAACTATATCGTTACCGATCCCGGCGAGACCCCGCTGTCCAGAAATCAGATCCTCACCGAGAAGGAATATCGCGACTACCGCGAGAAGTATGAGGACGATTTCCAGGCAGGCATGGGCGCCGAGGCCGTGAAGAAGCTGCTGCAGGATGTGGATCTGGAGGAACTGTCCGCCCAGCTCCACGCCGAGCTGAAGGATGCCTCCGGCCAGAAGAAGGCCCGCATCGTCAAGCGTTTGGAAGTGGTGGACGCCTTCCGTCTGTCCGGCAACAAGCCCGAGTGGATGGTCATCGACGTTCTGCCCGTCATCCCCCCCGAACTGCGCCCCATGGTGCAGCTGGACGGCGGCCGCTTTGCCACCTCTGACCTCAACGACCTGTACCGCCGTGTGATCAACCGCAACAACCGTCTGAAGAGACTGATCCAGCTCAACGCCCCCGACATCATCGTGCGCAACGAAAAGCGCATGCTGCAGGAGGCTGTGGACGCCCTGATCGACAACGGCCGCCGCGGCCGTGCCGTCACCGGCGCCAACAACCGCGCGCTCAAGTCCCTGTCCGACCTGCTGAAGGGTAAGCAGGGCCGCTTCCGCCAGAACCTGCTGGGTAAGCGTGTTGACTACTCCGGCCGAAGCGTTATCGTTGTCGGCCCCGAACTGAAGATCTATCAGTGCGGCGTGCCCAAGGAAATGGCTGTGGAGCTGTTCCGCCCCTTCATCA
>SVLH01000003.1 GCA_015068025.1 Oscillospiraceae bacterium
GCGCCATAGTAGTTGAACAGCTGATAGTTGGTGCCCAGCTTCTCATTGACCTTGCCCATGTACTTCTCGACCACTGCGGGCAGAGCATCGTAGTAGGGGTTGCAGGCCTCGCGGTGCTGGAAGAAGATGTCGCCGTTCTCGTGAGAGCCGCGCATATTGGGGCGCTCGGGGTTCAGGGAGTGCTTGCGGAATGCCTCGACAGCCTCCATGTTGCACATTTCCTTCAGATCCTCGTAATCCCACACGGCGACCTTCTGGATCTCGTGTGAGGTACGGAAACCGTCGAAGAAGTTGATGAAGGGAACACGACCCTCGATGGCGGCCAGGTGGGCAACGGGAGCCAGATCCATGACTTCCTGCACGCTGCCTTCGGCCAGCATGGCGAAACCGGTCTGGCGGCAGGCCATGACGTCGCTGTGGTCACCGAAGATGTTCAGGGCGTGGGTGGAAACGGTACGGGCAGAAACGTGGAACACGCAGGGCAGCAGCTCGCCGGCGATCTTGTACATGTTGGGGATCATCAGCAGCAGGCCCTGAGAGGCGGTGTAGGTGGTGGTCATTGCACCGGTGCCCAGAGAGCCGTGCACGGTACCGGCGGCACCGGCCTCAGACTGCATCTCGCACACCTTGACGGTGGTGCCGAAAATGTTTTTCTGGCCAGCGGCGGACCACTGGTCAACCAAGTCTGCCATGGGAGAGGACGGGGTGATGGGGAAGATACCCGCCACTTCGGTAAACGCATAGCTGACGTATGCAGCGGCGTTGTTACCGTCCATGGACTTGAACTTTCTTGCCATAAACTTTTACCTCCTATTAATTGCTGTGTTTTTTACAGCATGCTTAACGAAAACATGACATTTGGGCGCACTGCCCCCCATAATCTCATGCGTCCTCATTATAGCACGCCGGAATCCGCCTGTAAACAAGTGCTTTGTTATTTTTTGCACATATATTTTGCTTTTCTGCGGAAGAAACAAAAGATTCTTCTTTTTTTGGCTAAATTTTCGGCGGCGGCTTCCATCTTTCACCCCGGTGTGCTACACTTTGGTCAAAGAAACGGCGGACTTGTCCGCCCGTAAGACAAGCTTATGCGGAAGGCGGCGATTTTATGGTAGTAACAGTTCGGTCTCTTGGCCTCAACGGCATCTCCGGCTACGAGGTCAGCGCGGAGTGCTTTCTCTCCGGCGGCCTGCCGGCCTTTGATGTGGTGGGTCTGCCCGACGCCGCCGTGCGGGAAGCCCGGGAGCGCGTCCGCGCCGCCATCAAAAACTGCGGGGCAAAGTTTCCCGTCAGCCGCATCACGGTAAATCTGGCGCCGGCAGGGCAGAAAAAGGCCGGCACCGTCTACGACCTACCCATTTTCGTGGGGCTTCTCGCCGCCTCCGGCGAGCTGCCGCCCCTCCCCGCGGACGCCGCCTTTCTGGGTGAACTCTCCCTGACCGGCGCCTTGCGGGGCGTGTCCGGCGTGCTGCCCATGGCCATGGCGGCGAAAGACGCCGGCATCCGCCAGCTGTTCGTGCCGGCGGACAACGCTGCAGAGGCCACCCTTGCCGGGGGGCTGACCGTCTACGGCGTGCCCGATGTCAAGACCCTGACCGCCCATCTCCGGGGTGACACCCCCCTCTCCCCCGCCTCCGTCTGGATGCCGGAGGAGACCCCCATTCCCCTCCCGGATCTGGAGGATGTCATGGGGCAGGAAAACGTGAAGCGGGCGCTGGAGATCGCCGCCGCAGGCGGACATAATCTGCTTCTCATCGGTTCTCCGGGCGCAGGCAAGAGTATGCTGGCAAAGCGTCTCCCCTCCATTCTGCCGGACATGAGCCGCTCCGAGGCGCTGGCCGTATCCGCCATCTGGTCCGTGGCGGGACTGGCAGACCCCAAAAACCCTCTGCTCACCCGCCGTCCCTTCCGCTCGCCTCATCACACCGCATCGGCTTCCGCCCTCTCCGGCGGCGGCCCGGCTCTGCGCCCCGGCGAAATCTCTCTGGCTCATAACGGCGTGCTGTTTCTGGACGAGCTGCCGGAGTTCCACCGGGACGTGCTGGAGGCCATGCGCCAGCCGTTGGAGGACGGTGAAGTGACTGTCGCCCGCGCCGGCGGAACGCTGCACATGCCCGCCCGGTTCCAGCTGGTCTGCGCCATGAACCCCTGCCGCTGCGGCTGGCGGGGACATCCCAGCGGACGATGCAGCTGCTCCCACCGGGACGCAGAGAAATACGCAGAAAAGATCTCCGGCCCCCTGCTGGATCGTATTGATCTCCATGTGTCCGTCCCCTCCGTGGAATACGAGGCCATGCGCCGCAAGGAGATCCCCGAATCCTCGGCAGTGGTAAAGGGTCGGGTGAATGCCGCAAGAGCCATCCAGCTGCGCCGCTTTGCCGGCACGAACGTCACCTGCAACGCCTATATGCCCGCTTCCATGATCGCAGACTTCTGCCCGCTGGACGCCGCAGGCGAAAAGCTGCTGGAAACCGCCTTTTCCCGCATGGGTCTCACCGCCCGCAGCCATGACCGCATCCTGCGGGTGGCGCGCACCATCGCCGATCTGGACGGCGCGGAGTCCATTTCCGCCGCCCATCTCGCCGAGGCCATTCAGTACCGCAACACGGATATCCTGAAAGGCTGACCTTTCTTGTGGATAATGCCGCATTTGTTCTGCCGCAAAGTATACAGATTTAAGCATATTACCGTTGTTTTTCCTGTTTCCGCGCAGTATACTTGAAATTTGGAAATTTCAGAAACTATAATGATTATAAAGAAGGTGCATCCCTTGGCTATTCTCCTGTCCGTTTCCGTGGCGATGCTGGCGGCGCTGCTGATGACCCGTGTGTTCAAGCCGCTGAAATTGCCCTCTGTTACCGCGTATCTCATCGCCGGTGTGCTAATCGGCCCTTACTGTCTCGGCCGCCTGGGCATAGAAGGTCTTGGCTTCTCCTCCATGGAGGCCGTGACCGCCCTCTCCCTGGTGGCCGATGTGTCTCTGGGCTTCATTGCCTTTTCCATCGGCAATGAATTCCGGGTGGATGCACTGAAATCCACCGGCAAGCAGGCACTGGTCATCGGTGTGGTGCAGGCTCTGTTTGCCGCCCTGCTGGTGGATGCCGTACTCATCGGCGTGCATCTGCTGATGCCGGAAAAACTCTCCGTGGCACAGGCCATCACGCTGGGCGCCATCGCCACCGCCACCGCCCCCGCAGCCACATTGATGGTCGTCCGTCAGTACAAGGCTCGTGGCCCGCTGACCGATCTGCTGCTGCCCATTGTCGCGCTGGACGACGCCGTGGGTCTGGTGGTGTTTGCCGTGTCCTTCGGCATCGCACGTACCCTGATCAGCGGCACAGTGGATCTGGTGTCCATCCTGCTGACACCGCTGCTGGAAATCGTGGCCTCTCTACTGCTGGGCGCCGTCCTCGGCTGGCTGCTGACCCAGATGGAGCGGCTGTTCAACTCCAACACCAACCGCCTGAACCTCACCATCGCCTTCGTGTTTTTGACGGTGGCGCTGTCCATGATGGAATTCCACATCGGCGAATTCCACGTGAAATTCTCCTCCCTGCTGGTGTGCATGATGCTGGGCACCGTGTTCTGCAACACCTGCCCCCTCTCCCACGACCTGATGGAAAAGTCCGACCGCTGGACTTCCCCCCTGCTGGCGCTGTTCTTCGTGGTCAGCGGCGCGGAACTGGAGCTGCGCGTGTTCAACGAGCGCTACATCGTGGTCATCGGTGTGATCTACATCATCGTCCGCTCTCTGGGCAAGTACTTCGGCGCCATGGTCAGCGCCAAGTGGACGCGCTGCGCACCCCAGATCTGCAAATATCTTGGCATTACCCTGCTGCCCCAGGCCGGCGTGGCGCTGGGCATGTGCATGACCGCAAAGCAGCTGGGTGAGCAGGGCGAGCTGATCCGCAACATCATCCTGTTTGCCGTGCTGGTCTACGAGCTGGTCGGCCCCATGATGACCAAGTCCGCCCTGACCGCCGCCGGTGATATCGTCCCCATGACGGAGGCCGTCCGCAACCGCCGCGAGAACAAGCTGCAGATCTCCCAGCTGTTCCACCACTCCGAGCATCGCCACCTCTGGCACCGCTTCTATCTGAAGCACGTCGGCCAGACCCAGGCCGAGCAGAACCGGTCCGAACAGAACCACGATAAGTAAATATCCTATAAACGCAGAATGCCTCTGGCTTATAAGGCCAGAGGCATTCTGTTGTTTTATGCTCTGAAATTATGCCCGCAGTCGTGGCAATAATAAATTTTCTTCTTGCCGGAAAAGAGTTGTTTTGATTTCCAGACATACCCCTTTTTCGATGCAGCCTTAATGATAGCCATCCACCAGTCGATGCAAACAAAAAGCATCAGTCCGATCATCCATCGGATAAATACTACCAACAGATACCAAACGCCAAACAAAAGGGTAAACAGACAACCGTGACGGTTTGATTCATTGGACAATTGCACTTTTTCGCTTCCGCATTTCGGACATTTTTTATTGATTCCCATTTTCTTTCTCCTTTTTTCTGTTTTGACGGCTTATGGATAAAGGATACTCTCCTCTGTTCAACATGCAAATGTGGTGTTTTCTCGCATTTTGTTTTTGTTTTTTATATTCTGTAAATCTTTATTACAATATAAGGGTAAAATAGTGATAATGTCAAGGCAAATTGGAGGTGGTGCCTTGAAAATTTATGATTACAACGGCAAGAAAAACATCTCTGGAGATCGAATCCATCAGGCAAGAACTGCCATACGCTTGTCGCAAACCGACTTGGCCGCCCGCGTACAGGTTAAAGGTGTTATGATTGAGCGTGAGGCCATCAGTAAAATTGAAACTGGAGACCGATTTGTCACCGACTACGAACTTATGGTGTTTGCAAAAGTGTTGGGCAAATCCATAGATTGGTTTCTCCAGCCAGACGATTGAACGGCTTTGATATTACTGTAATCGTGATATCAAAGCCGTCTTATCATATCCCCCTAAATCAAAACGACCCCGGAATCTTCTCCAGGGTCGTTCTTGTTTATCGGATGAAGTTGGTCATGGGGCGGGGTGCATAGGCAGGGGCATCGTCCTTTGCCGCGGCCACAGCCTTGACCAGCCATGCCATATTTTTGCCAAGGCGCGCGGCCACTTCCAGGCCCTCCTCGTCCTGCATCACTTCGCCGATATCGGCGCCGTGAGCCACACCCCAGTAATCGGAGGTGGCGATGACCATTTCCATGCAGTCCATGGCAGCGAGCAGCTGGTGATACGTCTCGCTGCCGCCGCTGCGGCGCAGGGTGCACAGGGCGCCGCCCACCTTGTGGCGCATCTGGTTGACGCCGCAGCCCGCTGCCAGCATCAATCGGTCGATGACACACTTCATATTGCCGGCAATGCCGGAGTGATATACGGGGGAGGTCAGCAGGATGCCGTCGGCCTCGATGCACTTGGCGATGATCTCATTCACGCCGTCATCGTCCTGAATGCAGCGCAGAGAGCCGGTGTTCAGACAGTGATAGCAGGCCAGGCAGGGCTTGACCTTGGCGCCGGGCTGCACCACCTCAAACTCCACACCGGCGGCTTCCACTTCCCGGCGGACCACTTCCAGCAGCTGGGCGTTGTTGCCTCCCTTGCGGGGGCTTCCGTTGATGGCAATGATCTTCATAAGTACATCCTCCTGTTTTCTGTGTGGGTATTTGATATCCATATTCTTTCCAGGTTATTATAACAGGAAAATCCCGCGAAAATAGGGCTTTTTCTTTTGAAAAATATCGTGTATAATGTTTGTTTAGTGATTTTGAACGACGCAATGGAGGTACTTCCACCATGAATAACAACGAAATGCTGCTGCTCAAGCTGGGCGAGGTGGTGCTCAAGGGCCTGAACCGCCGCTCCTTTGAGGACAAGCTGGTCAACACCGTCCGCCGCCGGATGAAAAACTGCGGCAGCTTTCAGGTCTATGTGCGCCAGAGCACCATCTACGTGGAGCCTCAGAAGGAGGACTGCGACATGGAGGCGGCCTACAAGGCCGCACGGCAGATCTTCGGCGTGGTGACGGTGGCCCGTGCCGTGCCCTGCGAGAAGGATCTGAATGCCATCGTGGAGACGGCAAAGACCTATCTGGCCGGTGAATTTGCCACTGCAAAAACCTTCAAGGTGGAGAGCAAGCGCTCGGACAAACAGTTCCACATGAACTCCATCCAGATCTCCCAGGCCGTGGGCGGCGAGCTGGCAGAAGCCTTCCCCCACATTAAGGTGGACGTCCACAAGCCCGACCTGACCGTGTATGTGGAGATTCGGGAAAAACACGCCTATGTCCACGCCCCCTCCGTGCCCGGCGCCGGCGGTCTGCCCGTGGGCACTGGCGGCAAGGCCGTCAGCCTGCTCTCCGGCGGACTGGACTCCCCCGTTTCCAGCTGGATGATCGCCCGCCGCGGCGTGGAGCTGGAGATGGTTCACTTCGTCTCTCCCCCCTACACCTCCCAGCAGGCGCAGGACAAGGTGATCCAGCTGGCACAGGAGCTGACCGCCTACTGCGGCCGGATGCTGGTTCACGTCATTCCCTTCACCAAAATTCAGGAGGAAATCCGCCGCAACTGCCCCGAGGAGTACTTCACCCTCATCATGCGCCGCTTCATGATGCGCATTTCCGAGGCCGTGGCAAAGAAGGCCGGCGCCCATGCTCTGGTCACCGGCGAATCTCTGGGTCAGGTGGCCAGCCAGACCATGATGGCGCTGGGTGTCACCGAGGATGTGACGAGCATGCCCATCCTGCGCCCCCTCATCGGCACCGACAAGGTTGAAATTATCCGTCTGGCTCGCCAGATCGGCACCTATGAGACCTCCATCCTGCCCTATGAGGACTGCTGCACCGTATTCACCCCCCGTCACCCCGCCATTCGTCCCAACATCGAGGATGTCCGCGCCGCCGAGTCCGTACTGGATATCGACGCGCTGGTGGCCGAGGCGCTGGAAGGCGAGAGCTGGATCAGAGTCAAACCCTGAAAAGCCCCACAGGGACAGGTTCCGGCCTGTCCCTGAAATTCATACTGAGGGAGGTCATCCCATGTCACACAATGCAGAGATCATCGCCGTGGGTTCCGAGCTGCTGATGGGCAGCGTGGCCAACACCAACGCCCAGGAGCTGTCTGCGGCGCTGGCCGCCGTGGGCGTCAATGTCTACTGGCACTCCGTGGTGGGGGACAACCCCGTCCGCCTGCGCGAGACACTGGACATCGCCCGGAAGCGGGCCGACATCATCATCACTACCGGCGGCCTCGGCCCCACCTATGATGACCTGACCAAGCAAACCATCTGCGAGGCCTTTGGCAAGCCGCTGGTGCTCCACGAGGATATTCTGGAGACTATCCGCGTCTTTTTCGAGCGCAACGCCCACATCAAAATGCCGGAAAACAACATCCGGCAGGCCGAGTTGCCGGAGGGCTGCACCGTGTTCGACAATCCCGTGGGCACCGCCCCGGGCTGCGCCTTCGAAGCCGACGGCATCCACGTGCTGATGCTGCCCGGCCCTCCCTTTGAAATGCGCACCATGCTGCAGCGCCATGTGCTGCCCTATCTGCGTGCCCTCTCCAGCGAGGTCATCCTCTCCCACGACATTATGACCTTCGGTCTGGGTGAAAGCCCCATGGAGGAACTTCTGAAAGACCGGATGGCCCAAATGGCAAATCCCTCCCTCGCCACCTACGCCAAGCCCAGCGAGGTGCGTCTGCGCGCCACCGCCAAAGCGGAGAGTGCCGAGGCGGCAGAAACCCTTCTAGCCCCCGTAGTGGAGGAGATGGTCGCCTTCCTCGGAGACGTGGTCTACGGCGTGGATGTGCCGGGGCTGGAGGACGTGTGCTTCAACCTTCTGAAGCAGCGTGGCTGGACCATGGCCACGGCGGAAAGCTGCACCGGCGGCCGAATTGCCGAGCGCATGACGGCGCTGCCCGGAGTGTCTTCCGTTTACCGGGGCGGCGTAGTCAGCTACTGGACGAGCGTGAAAGCCGATGTGCTGGGCGTGCCGCAGGACATCCTTGACGCCCACGGCGCCGTTTCCGAGGAGACTGCCCGTGCCATGGCCGAGGGTGCACGGCGCATCACCGGCGCGGATATTGCCGTGTCCGTCACCGGCGTTGCCGGCCCCGATCCTGATGAACGAGGCACGACGGTAGGCATCGTCTACATCGGCCTTGCCACGCCGGAGGGCACCTTCTGCCGTCCGCTGGATCTGGGCAAGCGGCGGCGGGACCGGATCCAGGATCTCTCCTCCAACCACGCCTTCGACGTGGTGCGCCGGTATCTCACCGGTCTGCCCATCAACTTCAAGATCAACCAAAGACCGTAACAAAACGGGGTGCGAAAAATCGCACCCCGTTTTTTCATCCCAGAGCGGTGTCCAGCACCATCATGATGAGAAAGCCGGACACAAAGCCGCAGGTACCGGCACGGCTATGAGCCTGGGGGATCAGTTCCTCCACCACCACATACAGCATCGCCCCGGCGGCAAAGCTCAAAAGCCACGGCATCAGCGGCACGACCTGCCCCGCCGCCAGTACCACCAGAAGCCCGAACACCGGCTCCACCGCACCGGAGAGCACCCCGGTCAAAAATGCGCGGTGGCGGGATGCCCCCTCCTGCCGCAGCGGCAGGGCAATGGCCGCTCCCTCCGGAAAATTCTGGATGCCAATACCGATGGCCAGCGCCGCGGCGGCGGCAAAATGCTCGCCGCTTGCCGCCAGCGCAAAGGCAAGCCCCACCGCCATGCCCTCCGGCACATTATGTAGGGTAATGGCCGCCATCAACAGGGCGCTCTGTCTGCTGCCGCCTTTGCGCTGCCGCAGTCGGGGCAGCAATCCGTCCAGCACCGCCAGAAACACCACACCCGCCAGCATCCCCACCGCCGCAGGCAGCCAGACGGGAAAATCCCCTGCCGCCTCCGTCCGCTCCATAGCCGGGAGCAGCAGACTCCAAACCGATGCCGCCGTCATCACGCCGGCAGCGAAGCCGAGAACCACTTTTTGAAACCGGGGGGTTGGCTCCCCGGGAAGAAAAAACACCATGGCGGCACCCAGAGCGGTCATCAGAAAAATAAATCCCGTGCCCAGCGCCGCCCAACCAAGAGAATCCAGCATATCCGTCAACACCTTTCCGTCCTCGGGCGGAACGCCGCCCGTATGCCAGTATAGGCAAAACGGAAACCGCAGGTGACGGATCACCTGCGGCAGCAGATCAGGGCGTTTTTTCGGGAAGCTCGCTGACAAGAGCGCTGCCCAAAATCAGCACGGCGCCCACGCCGCCCCAGAGCCCCATAGGTTCCCGCAGCAGCAGCGCGGAGAGGATGACCGCCACAACGGGGTCGATGTAGCTGAAAATGGCGGCGGTGTGCATCTTCAGGTCGCCAAGAGAACTGAAATACAGAGTATAGGCAACGCCGGTATGGACGATGCCCAGAAAGGCCACCAGCAGTCCCTGTCCCGCCGTGAGGGAGATAGCGGAGAGATCCTCCGTCAGCAGGATGTATGGCACGGTGACCGCCGCGGCGATGAACAGCTGCGCCACCGTTTTCGTATAGGCAGAGATGTCATGCAGGAACCGGTTTGCAAGCACTACCGTGGCGTACAGCACCGCAGCCCCAAGGCCAAAAAGGATGCCCCGCAGTTCCTCCGCACCGGGAAGTCCGCCCTGCAAAACGCCGGAAACCAGCACCATGCCCAGCAGGGCCGCCACCACGCACAGCGCCTTGCGCGGCGTCAGTTTTTCCTTCAGCACAAAGGGTGTGGCAATGATGATAAAAATAGGCGCAAGGTAGTAGCACAGCGTGGCCGTTGCCACCGTGGTATAGTTGTAGGCCTCAAAGAGTAGCACCCAGTTCACGCCGATGCCGGCGCCGGAAAAGAGGAGGACTTTCCAGTTCCCGCGTATCTCGTCGCGGGAAAGTTTCTTTTTGCCAAGCGCTATCACCAACAGCAAAAATCCCGTACCGATAAAGCCCCTGGCGCAGGCAAGCACACTGGAGGGTAACGAGATATGGCGGACAAAAATGCCGATGGTGCCGAAGATAAACATGGCGGTGACCATCTGCACTTTTGCGTTCATGACTCTTTTCATCGCTCTGCTCCCAAACAAAATTTTTATCATTCTAACAGGTTCTCCGCCATTCTACAAGGCGGAGCCCTTGCTTTTTTTCTGTAACTGTGCTACTTTTTTATCATAGAGCATACATATCGCTCATATAATTTCGCTGTATCTGGTGCGAAAGTTTCTACGGAGCCGCCGAAAGGCTCTGCTATGAGTGTCTGACCGCTGGCGGAGTTTGTCTGCCCGGGCAGGCGCTTCTTTGTTTTTTTACCGCACAGTTTGATGGAGGTGTTTACATGGCTGTTACCATTTTGAAAGGCACCATCGTGTCCGCTCCCACTCTGGGGCAAGTGGACATCGTGGAGCACGGATATCTCGTCGCCGAGGACGGCGTCATCACCGGCGTGTTTTCCTCCCTGCCGGAGCGGTATGCCTCCGCCGATGTGGAGGACTGGGGCGAGGCACTGATTTTGCAGTCCTTTGCCGACCTGCATCTCCACGCCCCCCAGTATCCCATGCTGGGCACGGGCATGGATCTGCCCCTGCTGGACTGGCTGAACACCTACACCTTCCCGCTGGAGGCCCGCTTTGCCGACACGGACTATGCCCGGGAGGTCTACCGCGCACTGGCAAAGGAGCTGATCTCCCTGGGCACCACACGGGTGTGCATGTTCTCCTCCCTCCACACCGACGCCACCCTCATTCTGATGGAGGAACTGGAAAAGGCCGGCGTCACCGGCTACGTGGGCAAGGTGAACATGGATCGCAACGCCGCCCCCGGCGTGCTGGAGGAAACCACAGAGGAATCCATCTCCGAAACCCTGCGCTGGCTGGAGGCCTGCGGTGATTTCAAGTACATCAAACCCATGCTGACTCCCCGTTTCATCCCCTCCTGCACCGATGAGGTGATGGCTTTCCTGGGCAAACTGGCCGCAGAGCGGGGTCTCCCCATCCAGTCCCACCTCTCCGAAAACGACAAGGAGATTGAATGGGTGCGGGAACTGCACCCCGACTGTACCCAGTACTGGGAGACCTACGCCAAATTCGGCCTTTGGAACGACCGCACCGTTATGGCGCATTGCGTCTGGTCCGATGAGCGGGAACGCGCCGCCATGCGTGACGCCGGCGTCACCGTGGTCCACTGCGCCGATTCCAACGTGAACGTCTGCTCCGGCACCGCCCCCATCCGCACGATGCTGAACGAGGGGCTGAAGGTTGCGCTGGGCAGCGACATCGCCGGCGGCGACCACCTGAATATGTTCGACGTGGTCACCTCCTCCATCCGCGCGTCCAAGATCCGCTACATGGAGGGCGGAAAGCAAACACCCTTCCTGACCGTGCCCGAGGGCTGGTATCTGGCCACCTCCGCCGGTGCCGCCTTCTTCGGTGAGACGCCGGGCTTCGCCCCCGGCAACCCCCTCCACGCCATCGTCCTTGCCGATGACGCACTGCCTCCCCTGCCCGCGGTAAGTCGGTTTGAACGCTGCATCTACCGCCGCCAGAAGAACGCCGTCCGTGCCGTGTGGAGCGCCGGGCGAAAGGTTTATGCCGCGGAATGACCGCATCCAGAAAGAAAAAGAGAGCCGAACGGCTCTCTTTTTTATATCATTCGCCCGTGGCGCAAAGAGGCGTGTCCGGCAGTTCGTCCTGCGCCATGATCTGCTCCTCCGCTTCCTGCTGCGCTGCGATCAGCAGCGCTTTGGCCTGCGCCGCCTCGCCGTGTTCCAACATCTCCACCGCCGTGGCCAATGCACCGAACAGATGGATATAAAGTTCTTTATAGCTTGCCATTTTCATCACCTCGCTTAAATTGTGCCATAAATTCTGCCAAAAATCAATGGCAGAATTCGTGCCATACTATGATGGGCACGAGGTGATTCCATGAAACTGCAAAGAATCCGCGCATTACGGGAAGATAATGACTGGTCACAGCAAAAGCTGGCAGATCAACTGCATATCAATCGCCGCACATATTCCGCCTACGAAAATGGCGTCAACGCCATCCCTCTCGATATTTTAATTGCACTTTCCCGTATTTATCATACCAGCACCGATTATTTGCTGGAATTGACCGACCTGCAAACTCCCTATCCGCCAAAAAAGTAAGAGCCATACGGCTCTTACTTTTTTTCTCCGTATATTCGATCCAAAATCTCCACCACGGCGGCGATGGCATCCTCGTCCGCATGGGAAACGATGGTCGCGCCGCTCTTTCGCACCGCCTCGGCGCAGTTGGAGGGGGCAAAGCCCCGGGCTGCGGCGGCAAGCATGGTCAGGTCATTGGCTTCGTCGCCCACGCAGTAGACATGCTCCATGGAGATGCCCAGCCGCTGCGCCAGACGGCGCACCATACCGGCCTTGTCCGCGCCTTTTGCCGTAAACTCCAGAAGGTGCGGCTGGGAAAACACCAGTTCATACTCCGCCGACCAGCTCTGCGCGCGCAAAAATGCCAGCGCCTCCTCCAGTGCGGCATGTTCCCCCTCCAGCAGGATCTTGCCCAGCGGCAGCGGCACATCCAGCAGGGACGGCGCTTCCGTCACCGCCACACGGGTCACATGCTCATGCTGGCGGGTGGCTTCATTGGGCTGGACGGCATAGATCACATTGTTCACATGGTAGGCCTCCGCAGCCACTTCCGGAAACCGATCCAGCACCGTCTGGACGCGCCTCCGCACATCGCCCTCCAGCAGCGCGGCTTCCACCGTTTCGCCCCGGGCGAAATCATGCAGCACTGCTCCGTTGCACACCACACAGGGCGCGTTCATGGGGATGCCGTCCGCATAGCGGGCAAAGGCAGGCAGCGCACGGCCGGTGGCAACGGCAAAGCGGCCGCCCTCCGCCATGAAATATTCCAGCGCCTCGCAGTTTTTCCGGGACGGCGGCTGCAGCTCCGTGCCGCTGCGCAGGGCACGCTCCGTATAGACCAGCGTGTTGTCAAAGTCGCTGGCAAGCAAAACTCCGTCAAACTTTCCCATCGTTCTCCTCTTTTTGCAAAAAGCCCGCCGTCCGCTATGCGGACAGCGGGTCTTTCGTTTATTCACTCTTGGGGGCAGAACCCTCGCCGCCCTTGCCGCCTCTGCGGCGGCCGCCCCGGTGGTGGGGACGACGGCGCTTGGGTGCGCCACCCTCGGCGCCCTCGGCCTTATGCTCCGCCTTGGGTTTGGGCTGCTCGGTTCTGGGCTTGGGCTGCCTGGCGGCGGCGTTTTTGCCGTTCTGGGGTCTGCCGCCCTTCTTCTCGCCGCCCTCGGCCTGCTTGCCGCCGCGGGACTTGCCGCCCTCTGCCTTGAGCTCGGCGGGTGCTTTGACTTTCTGCTCGGCAGCAGCTTCACTCTTGCCGCCTCTGCGGCGGCCGCCACGGTGACGGCGGCGGGCCTTGCCGCCCTCCTGCCCCATCTTCTCCCGCACGGGCGCGTCTTCCAGTTCACTGTCCACCGCATAGAGCGGGGAGGTGGAGAGGATGGGCGCGGAAAACACCGGCTCCTCGATCTCCTCCACATAGCGGGCGGTGCGCTCCGGGATCTCGATACCCTCGCGGCTGCCCTTGCCGTTGCGCAGGACGCACACCTCGCAGTTGTGGTACTTCTTCAGCGGCTCGGGAGAGCTGTCCAGACTGACCTTCACGGTTTCCCGCAGCAGGTCAATGCTCTTGACGTTGCCGGGGCCGTCCGGCGTCTGCACGAAGCTCTCCACCTTGGGCATGCGCTTGACGGCGTCCTCATAGGCGTTCTGCTCGTATTTCAGGCAGCACATCAGCCGGCCGCAGGTGCCGGAAATTTTTGTGGGGTTCAGGCTCAAATTCTGGGTCTTTGCCATCTTGATGGAAACGGGCATAAAGCTGTCCAAAAACTGGGAGCAGCAGAAAGGACGTCCGCAGATGCCCAAGCCGCCGATCATCTTTGCCTCGTCGCGCACGCCGATCTGGCGCAGTTCGATACGGGCACGGAACACGCCGGCAAGATCCCGCACCAGCTCGCGGAAATCCACGCGGCCGTCGGCGGTGAAATAGAAAATAATCTTGTTGCCGTCAAAGCTGGCGGAAACGTTCACCAGCTTCATGTCCAGCCCGTGTTCTTCGATCTTCTTCTCGCAGATGTCGAAGGCTTCGCTCTCCCTCTTGCGGTTGTAGTCCACGGTGCGCATGTCGCTTTCCGTGGCCATGCGCAGCACGGCGCAAAGGGGGCTGACGATGGCGGAGTCCGCCACCTCGTGATTCCCCTCGGTGCAGGTGGCAAACTCGGGGCCCTGGCTCGTTTCCACGATCACCTTGTCGCCCATTTTCACCTGCAGTTCGCCGGGGGAAAAGTAATAATTTTTACATCCGCCGCGAAAGCGGACGCTGATCACTTCAGTCAAAGGATACCCTCCAATTCGGCGGCGAGCGCTCCCAGCACGTGGCCGACGCCGACGTTGTAGCCGCACTCTCCGTGATACTTTTGCAACACTTCTATTGTGGACACGATTTGCGTTTTTGTCAAGGTTTTCGCAAGAACTGGCGCGATTTCCCGGTCTGCGAAGGCCGGCTGCTGACCGTAAAGCAGCAGCAGCGCCGCAGAGAACGCGGCATGGCAGCGCCCCAGCAATTCCGCAATGGCGGCGCGCTCCGGCTTCTTTCGTTCCAGCGCCGTCAGCAGCTCCGCCACGCTGCCCTTGCGGCGGCTTGCCACGGCGCGGCACAGGGCATCGGCGTCCCCGGAAAGCACCTCCGCCGCCGCTTCGCCGCCCTGCAGCTTCAGCTCCACACAGCGGGAGCGCAGGGTCTGGAGCACCACGGCGCTGTTTTCGGCGCAGAACAGGAACGCCGCATAGGGCGGCCCCTCCTCCACCACTTTCAGCAGCACGTTCTGCCCCTGTTCGGGCAAAATGGCGCAGTCCGGAAAAATGTAGACCTTCCGCCGGCCTTCGTTGGGGCGGATATAGGCGTCGGCGCGGACTTCACGCACGATGTCCACGGCGATGTTCTTATGCTCCGGGTCGACGACCGTCACCACATCGGGGTGGATGTCCGCAAAGACCTTGCGGCAGGCGCGGCACACGCCGCAGGGCTTTCCCGTTTCCGCCTCGCACTCCATGGCGGCGGCGGCGTAGCGGGCCAGCTCCAGCCGGTCGCCGCTGCCGGTGATGAGCCACGCGTGGGACAGCGCGCCCCGGGCGGCAGCCTCACGGATCCGCTCGGCAGGCAGTTTGTTCTTCTCGGAGATCATGCGCTGTTCCCCCTTTCACAGTTCATCACATGTTATCATATCACAAATTCGGAAAAAAGAAAGTATTCTCTTGACAAACCCGCACGCGGATGCAATAATTTCCCTGACCGCGAGACAATCAAACACAGGGGCGCTGGGAGGACTCCCGGCTGAGATGCAAGACCAAGACCGTCTTCTGTCCCTTAAACCTGATCCGGGTAATGCCGGCGTAGGAAGTGAACGAGAAGTCGACATCGTTTTTCCGTACCGCAAGCCCGTTTGATGGCCTGCGGTACTTTTATTTTTGGAGGGAATTTTATGAATTCCAAATCACATCTGCGCGTCCGTATGCTCTGCGAAGGAGCCCTGATGGTGGCGCTCGCCCAGATCCTCAGCTATATCAAGCTGATGGAACTGCCCAACGGCGGCTCCCTGACCCCCGCCATGTTCCCCATCCTCTTTTTTGCCGTGCGCTGGGGGCTTGCCCCCGGCCTTTTGACAGGCTTCGTGTTTGGTCTGCTGCAGCTGATCTTTGACGGCGCTTACGCCTGGGGCTGGCAGTCCATGCTGCTGGACTATCTGGTGGCCTTTACCCCGCTGGGGCTGGCAGGTCTGTTCAAGGGTAAAAGCTGGGGCATTTATGCCGGCACCGTGGTGGGCTGTGCGGGGCGGTTCCTCGTCCACTACATCAGCGGCGTGACCATCTACAAAATTTTGGTACCCACGGAGTTCATGCGGTGGACGTTCACTTCCCCTGCCGCCTACTCCATCGTTTACAACGGCTCCTACATGCTGCCCAACACCGTCATCGCACTGCTCATCGCCGCGCTGCTGCACCGCCCGTTGCAGAAATATCTCGCGGGCGACGATCTGAAATAACAGCTCTGTGTCCCCTGCCATGCCCGGCAGGGGACATTTTTGCCGCTCGGAGACCTTTTTGCCGTTTTTGTGGAAATCTTACAGCTTTTCTTTTGTATTTTTTGTTTTTGCCTTGATTTTTTTGCCGTTTACGCATTGTTTTTTGCGGAATTATCCATTATAATGTTATGGCTATTATGGAATAGTGCGCATCCATCGTCTTCTTTTATTCTGCATCGAGCAGATACATCAAATACGGAGGAATGAACATGAGCAAAAAGTATTGTTACCTGTTTACCGAGGGCAACGCTTCCATGCGTGAGCTGCTGGGCGGTAAGGGCGCCAACCTGGCCGAGATGACCAACATCGGCCTGCCCGTTCCCCAGGGCTTCACCATCACCACCGAGGCCTGCACGCAGTACTATGAGGACGGCCAGAAGATCAACGATGAGATCTTCGCCGAGATCATGGAGTACATCGAGAAGATGGAAGAGATCACCGGCAAGAAGTTCGGTGACAACGAAAACCCCCTGCTGGTCTCCGTCCGTTCCGGTGCCCGCGCCTCTATGCCCGGCATGATGGACACCATCCTGAACCTGGGTCTGAACGACACCGTCGTGGAAGTTCTGGCCAAGAAGTCCGGCAACGCCCGCTGGGCCTATGACTGCTATCGCCGCTTCATCCAGATGTACTCCGACGTCGTTATGGAAGTCGGCAAGAAGTACTTCGAGACCCTCATCGACGAGATGAAGGAGAAGAAGGGCGTCACTCTGGACGTCGACCTGACCGCCGAGGATCTGAAGGAGCTGGCCGGCCAGTTCAAGGCCGAGTACAAGGCCAAGATCGGCGCCGACTTCCCCACCGATCCCAAGGAGCAGCTGATGGGCGCCGTCAAGGCCGTGTTCCGTTCCTGGGACAACCCCCGCGCCAACGTCTATCGCCGTGACAATGACATCCCCTATTCCTGGGGTACTGCCGTTAACGTCCAGTCCATGGCCTTCGGCAACATGGGCGATGACTGCGGCACCGGCGTTGCTTTCACCCGTAACCCCGCCACCGGCGAGAAGGTCCTGTTCGGCGAGTTCCTGACCAACGCCCAGGGCGAGGACGTCGTGGCCGGCGTTCGTACTCCCATGCCCATCAGCGAGATGGCTGACAAGTTCCCCGAGGCTTTTGCCCAGTTCGAGAATGTCTGCAAGATCCTGGAGAATCACTATCGCGACATGCAGGATATGGAGTTCACCGTTGAGGCGGGCAAGCTCTACATGCTGCAGACCCGTAACGGCAAGCGTACCGCCGCCGCCGCTCTGAAGATCGCCTGCGACCTGGTGGACGAAGGCATGATCGACGAGAAGAAGGCCGTGGCCATGATCGAGCCCCGCACTCTGGACACCCTGCTGCATCCCCAGTTCGACGCTGTCGCTCTGAAGAACAGCAAGGTCATCGGCAAGGCTCTGGGCGCTTCTCCCGGCGCTGCCACCGGCAAGTGCGTGTTCTCCGCTGAAGACGCCAAGGCCTGGGCCGAGCGCGGCGAGAAGGTCATTCTGGTTCGTCTGGAAACCTCTCCCGAAGATATCGAAGGCATGAAGGCCGCACAGGGCATCCTGACCGTTCGCGGCGGCATGACCTCCCACGCAGCCGTCGTTGCCCGCGGCATGGGTAAGTGCTGCGTCTCCGGCTGCGGTGCCATCAAGATGGACGAGGAGAACAAGAAGTTCGAGCTGGACGGCAAGACCTACGTCGAGGGCGACTGGATCTCCCTGGACGGCTCCACCGGCAACATCTATGACGGTGCCATCCCCACTGTGGACGCCACCATCGCCGGCGAGTTCGGCCGTGTCATGGCCTGGGCCGACAAGTATCGCCGCCTGCAGGTTCGCACCAACGCCGACACCCCCGCCGACGCCAAGAAGGCCCGCGAACTGGGTGCCCAGGGCATCGGCCTGTGCCGTACCGAGCACATGTTCTTCGAGGGTGACCGCATCCGCGCCATCCGCCGCATGATCTGCTCCGACACCGTTGAGCAGCGTGAGGCCGCACTGGCCGTTCTGGAGCCCATGCAGCAGGGCGACTTCGAGGGTATTTACGAGGCCATGGAAGGCTGCCCCGTCACCATCCGCTTCCTGGATCCCCCCCTGCACGAGTTCGTTCCCACCGAGGAAGCCGACATCGCTCTGCTGGCCGAGGATCTGGGCAAGAGCGTTGAGGACATCAAGGCCATCATCGCTTCTCTGCACGAGTTCAACCCCATGATGGGTCACCGCGGCTGCCGTCTGGCTGTCACCTATCCCGAGATCGCTGCCATGCAGACCCGCGCCGTCATCAAGGCCGCTCTGAATGTTCAGGCCAAGCATGCTGACTGGAACCTGGTTCCCGAGATCATGATCCCCCTGGTCGGCGAGATCAAGGAGTTGGCTTACGTCAAGAAGATCGTTGTCGAGACCGCTGACGCTGTCATCGCTGCCGCCGGCGCTTCCCTGAAGTACAAGGTCGGCACCATGATCGAGATCCCCCGCGCAGCTCTGACTGCCGACGAGATCGCCAAGGAGGCCGAGTTCTTCTCCTTCGGCACCAACGACCTGACCCAGATGACCTTCGGCTTCTCCCGCGACGACGCCGGCAAGTTCCTGGATGCTTACTATGATCGCAAGATCTACGAGAACGATCCCTTCGCCCGTCTGGATCAGACCGGCGTTGGCAAGCTGGTGGCCATGGCTGCCAAGCTGGGTCGTTCCACCCGCAGCGACCTGCACCTGGGCATCTGCGGCGAGCACGGCGGCGATCCCTCCTCCGTGGAGTTCTGCCACAAGACCGGTCTGGACTATGTGTCCTGCTCTCCCTTCCGCGTGCCCATCGCCCGTCTGGCTGCCGCCCAGGCAGCCATCAAGGAACTGTAATCGTTCCGATCCCCGGGTAACCATCGCATAACGAACGCCCCCTGCCGAGCAATCGGCAGGGGGCGTTTTTGTGCTTCCCATTTGAACGGCGCTGTATGTGCAAAAGCCACCCCTTGCGGGGTGGCTTTCTTAATTCTTTCACGCTCTGGGGGGCTTTTGGGAGGCGGCTTTTTTCCACACCTTCTCCATCCACTGGAAGGTAAATCCGCCGGGGAATATGCTGTTCACCGCTAGCGCCGCCACCACGCCGATGCCCGTATCCAGAATGCGGTTGAGGGCGTAGCTGACATAGGTCTCCACCGGGGTGTTGAACAGGATGATGCACAGCACCACGCCGCCGGGCTGCACGCCGCCCACCCAGAAGGTCTGGCACAGGAGGATCAGCAGCACCGTACCGATAAACACCATCAGCACCATCAGCAGCGACGGTCTGCCGTCCGGGTAGAAAAAGAGGTATACGCGAAACAGCGCCATGCCCAGCAATCCGCCGATCAGGGTGCCGAACAGGCGGTTGCCGCCATGGAGCTTGGAGTTGGCGTAGTCGCTGCCCATTCCAAAAATAGCACCGATGCAGGCAAAGGCAGGACTGCGGTCCAGGAAAAAGTAGACCAGCGCGCACAGCGCCGCGGCGGTGGCCGTTTTAATGTTTCGCATGCCCACTTTCCGCGGAAAATACAGCCGCTTTTCACCCATAGCAGCACACGACCTTTCGTCCAGAATCGCCGGCGCCGTTTTCGCTGCCGGCGGTTTTATTGTAGCACCTCTTTTCTCCCCTGAAAAGTGGGTTTCTCCAAAATTTTCCCTTCTTTTTTACCCAGTTGGCCCCAACGTTTCTCCTTTTTTGCTTAAAAGGTCGACCTTCTCAAAAGTGCACAAAAACCGGGCACAAAATTTCAAAGAAAGTCTACCAACGAATTGCGCCATACCCGTTGACTGTTGGGCAAAAAACTATCATAATGACAAGTAAAATAGCGAAAATAGGGTCAATAGGAGGATGTCATGAAAAAGGGTTATTTGGTGCTTCAAAACGGCCGGATTTTTGAAGGTATCCGGTTCGGCGCGGAAAGCGACGCCGTAGGCGAGCTGGTGTTCCATACCGGTGCCGGCGGCTTTATTGAAATTTTGACCGATCCCGCCTTTGCCGGGCAGATCGTGATGCAGACCTATCCTCTGGTAGGAAACTACGGCATCATCCACGAGGATGAGGAGGGTCCCTGCAGGCTGCGCGGCTACGTGGTGCGCGAGTGCTGCGACGCTCCCTCCAATTTCCGTACGGACTGTGATCTGGACAGTTACCTGAAAGCACAGGGCGTCCCCGGCATCTCCGGCGTGGATACCCGCGAGCTGACCCGCATCCTCCGGGAAGAAGGCGTGATGAACGCCATCATCTGCGATGAGATGCCCGCCGACCTGACGAGCCTGCAGTCCTACGCCGTCTGCAGCGCAGAGAATGCTCCCGCCGCCGAAACGGTGCAGTTCCCCGCCGACGACGAACAGTTCAAGGTGGCGCTGGTGGACTACGGCGCCAAGCGCAGCATCATCAAGCAGCTCAACGACATCGGCTGCACCGTCACCGTATATCCCGCCTCCGCTTCCGCAGAGGAAATCCTTGCCGCCCGACCCGACGGCATCGTCCTCTCCGCCGGCCCCGGCGACCCCAACGCCTGCCCTGCCCTGACGGCAGAGGTGAAGAAGCTGCTGGGCAAAGCACCTCTGTTCGCTATGGGCCTGGGTCATCAGCTGGTTGCGCTGGCTGCCGGGGCAACCGTCAGCAAGCTGAAATGCGGCCACCGCGGCGCCAATCAGGCCGTCCGCGACCTGAACGGCCAGCGCACCTACACCACCAGCCAGAACCACGGCTACACCGTGGACGCCGACTCCATCAAGGAAGGCGCCCTCCGCTTTATCAACGTCAACGACGGCACCTGCGAAGGCATCGACTACCCTGCATGGAATGCCTTTACCATTCAGTTTGACCCCATGCTCTGCACCAACACCCACGACGCGGATCTCCTGCTGCGGCGCTTTGCCGACATGATGAAAGGTGGTGACCGATAATGCCTCTGGATACCCGAATCAAGAAAGTTCTCGTCATCGGCTCCGGCCCCATCGTTATCGGTCAGGCCGCCGAGTTCGACTATGCCGGCACCCAGGCCTGCCGCGTTTTAAAGGACGCGGGCGTGGAAGTGGTGCTGTGCAACTCCAACCCTGCCACCATTATGACCGACCAGGCCATGGCGGACCATATCTATCTGGAACCCCTCACCGTCGAGACCATCAAGCGCATCATCCGCAAGGAAAAGCCCGACTCTGTTCTGGCGGGTCTGGGCGGCCAGACCGGCCTGACCCTGGCCATGCAGCTGGATAAGGAAGGCTTCCTGGCCGAACAGGGCGTGCGCCTGCTGGGCACCAACGCCGACTCCATCACCCGTGCCGAGGACCGCGAGCTGTTCAAGGAGGCCATGGAGGAGATCGGCCAGCCCTGTATCGCCTCCGATATCGCCGAAACCATTGACGAGGCTCTGGCCGTTGCCGCGCGCATCGGCTATCCCGTGATCGTCCGTCCCGCCTTTACCCTGGGCGGCGAAGGCGGCGGCGCCGCCGCCAACGAGGCGGAGCTGCGCGTCATCGCCCAGACGGGTCTGGACGCCTCCCCCATTACCCAGATTCTGGTGGAAAAGGCCATTTTCGGCTGGAAAGAAATCGAGTTCGAGACCATGCGCGACTCCGCCGGCAACGCCATCATTGTCTGCTCCATGGAGAACATGGACCCCGTGGGCGTCCACACCGGCGACTCCATCGTGGTGGCTCCCGCCCAGACGCTGGCCACGCCCGAGTATAACATGCTCCGTCAGGCCGCGCTGGACATCGTGACCCATCTGGGCATCTGCGGCGGCTGCAATGTGCAGCTGGCTCTGAACCCCGACAGCTATGAATACGCCGTCATCGAGGTCAACCCCCGCGTGTCCCGTTCCTCCGCCCTGGCCTCCAAGGCCACCGGCTACCCCATTGCCAAGATCACCGCAAAGGTGGCACTGGGCTACACGCTGGACGAGATCCGCAACGAAGTCACCGGCACCACCTACGCCTGCTTCGAGCCCACGGTGGACTACATCGTGACCAAGATGCCCAAGTGGCCCTTCGACAAGTTTGCCGACGCCTCCCGCACCCTCGGCACCAAGATGAAGGCCACCGGCGAGGTCATGTCCATCGCCCCCAGCTTTGAAATGGGTATCATGAAGGCTGTCCGCGGCTGCGAGATCGGCCTGGACACCCTGAATGCCAAGCCCAACCCCGAGGACACCGCCTCTCTGGAGGATCGCCTGCGCCGGGTGGATGACAAGCGCCTGTTCACGATGTTCGAGGCGCTGAAATCCGGCATGAGCGTGGATCAGATCTTCTACATCACCAAGATCGACCGCTGGTTCCTCTCCAAACTGAAGAATCTGGCCGATTTCGAGCAGACGCTGGCAAAGGAAGGACTCACCGAAGCCCACTACCTCACCGGCAAGCGTCTGGGCTATCCCGACGCGGCCCTGCTGCGCCTCTCCGGCGTCGAAGCGCTGCCCTGCGAGGCAAAGGGCGCCGTCTACAAGATGGTGGATACCTGCGCCGCCGAGTTTGACGCCGAGGTTCCCTACTTCTACTCCACCGCAGATAACTTCTGCGAAGCCCGCGCCTTCAAGCGCAGCCAGAAGCCCGTCATCATGGTTCTTGGCTCCGGCCCCATCCGCATCGGCCAGGGCATCGAGTTCGACTACTCCTCCGTCCATTGCGTTTGGACGCTGAAGGAACTGGGCTACGATGTGGTCATCGTCAACAACAACCCCGAAACCGTCTCCACCGACTACGACACCGCCGACCGCCTGTACTTCGAGCCTCTGTGTCCCGAGGACGTGATGCAGATCATCGAGGTGGAAAAGCCCGTCGGCGTGGTGGTTGCCTTCGGCGGCCAGACCGCCATCAAACTCACCGGCTTCCTGGACAAGCAGGGCATCCGAATCATGGGCACCTCCGCCGAGTCCATCGACATGGCCGAAGATCGCGAGCGTTTCGACGAACTGCTGGAAAGCTTCAGCATCAAGCGTCCCCGCGGCATGGGCATCACCGGCATGCAGGGCGCGCTGGACGCCGCCCACGAACTGGGCTATCCCGTGCTGCTGCGTCCCTCTTACGTCATCGGCGGCCAGAACATGGTCATCGCCCACAACGACGAAGACGTTAAGACCTACATGAACGTCATCCTCTCCGGCAAGATCGAAAACCCCGTGCTGGTGGACCAGTACCTTATGGGCAAGGAGCTGGAAGTGGACGTCATCTCCGACGGCAAGGACGTGTTGATCCCCGGCATTATGCAGCACATTGAGCGCACCGGCGTGCACTCCGGCGACTCCATCGCCGTCTATCCCCACTTCTCCATCAGCGACAAGATGGTGAAGATCATCACCGACTGCTCTGAAAAACTGGCGCTGGCGCTGGGCACCAAGGGCCTGATCAACATTCAGTACCTGATCTACGAGGGCGAGCTGTATGTTATCGAGGTCAACCCCCGCGCCTCCCGTACCGTGCCCTATATCTCCAAGGTCACCGGCGTGCCCATGGTGGATCTGGCCACCCGCGTCATGATCGGCCAGCCTCTGGCCGAACTGGGTTACGGCACCGGCCTCTACAAGGAGCCTCCCTACGTGGCCGTGAAGGTGCCCGTGTTCTCCTTCCAGAAGATCACCGACGCCAACGCCGCCCTCTCCCCCGAGATGAAGTCCACCGGCGAGGTGCTGGGTCTGGGCAAGGATCTCAACGAGGCTATGTACAAGGGTCTGGTCTCCGCCGGCTATAAGCTGGATAAGCCCCGGGACGGCGGCATCCTGATCTCCGTCAACCACCGTGACCAGCCCGAAGTGGTGAACATCGCCCGCAAACTGGACGAGATGGGCTACAAGCTGTACGCCACCGAAGGCACCGCCCATGAGATTTCCCAGCTTGGCACCGATGTGGAGATCGTAGGCAAGCTGGGTCAGGACAGCAAGGTCTTCCGGATGCTGGAGGAGGGCAAGATCGACTACGTCATCCTCACCGGCTCCACCGAACCCAACTATATCAAGGACTTTATCCGCCTGAACCACCGTTGCGTCCAGCTGGGCATCCCCTGTCTCACCTCTCTGGACACCGCCGGCGCGCTGGCAGATATCCTTGCCTCCCGCTACAATCAGCACAACACCGAGCTGATCGATATCTGTCATCTGCGCGAAGGCAGGCAGAAGCTGAAGTTCGCCAAGATGCAGACCTGCGGCAATGACTATATCTTCCTGGAAAACTGGGACGGCAGCATCACCTGCCCCGAATCCCTGTGCGTTACCTTCTGCGACCGGCACTACGGCATCGGCGCCGACGGCATCGTGCTGATGGAGCGCTCCGAGAAGGCCGACGCAAAGATCCGCATGTTCAATGCCGACGGCTCCGAGGGCATGATGGCGGGCAACGCCCTGCGCTGCATGGGCAAGTACCTGTACGACTTCGACATCGTGAAGAAGGAAGTCATCTCCATCGAGACCGGCAGAGGCGTGAAGCAGGTGCAGTTGTATACCTCCAACGGCAAAGTCACCTCCGCCTGCGTGGACATGGGCTACGCCACCCTGGACACCGCCGCGCTGAAATTCGCCATCAAGGAGCAGACCGTGGTGGACTATCCCGTCCGCATCGGCGGCCGCCCCTACAACATCACCTGCGTGGATGTGGGCAACCCCCATTGCGTCGTGTTCTGCCCCCGCGTAGACGCCGTGGATGTGGAGTTTATCGGCCCCCGTTTCGAGCATGCGCCCTACTTCCCCGAGCGCATCAATACCGAGTTCATCCGCGTGGTGAACCCCAGCACCATCAAGATGCGCGTCTGGGAGCGCGGCAACGGCGAGACCCTTGCCTGCGGCACCGGCGCCTGCGCCGCCGTGGTGGCTGCCGTGGCCAACGGTCTGTGCGAGAAGGGCCGTGATATCACCGTCCGCGCCAAGGGCGGTGATCTGGTGGTGAACTACACCGACGAGCGCGTCACCCTCACCGGCGACGCCAAGCTGGTTTTTGCCGGCGAGCTGGAATACTAAAACGAAAAAGACCCGGCGTTTCGCGGCGCCGGGTCTTCTTTCAGAAAGGATCTCTATGAAAAAGTGGCGGGGCAATCCCGAATCCCTTGGCGTGGTCGCGTTTTTGACCATGGCCATCGGCGCGCTGGACGCCTATTCCTACCTCCATCGGGGCGGCGTGTTTGCCAGTATGCAGACCGGTAATATGCTGCTACTGACCATTCGCCTGACCCAGGGCGATCTCCCCGGCGCCGCCCACTATCTGCTGCCCATTCTGGCCTTCGCCGCAGGCGCCGCCGTGACAGAGATCCTGCGCAAGCGCAGGGGCGGCAGCCTTCACTGGCAGCAGCGGGTGGTTTTGTGCGAGATCCTTGCCCTGACCATAGCCGCCTTCCTCCCCACCGGGGTTTGTGACAATGTGGTCAACTCCCTCATCGCCATCGCCTGCTCCATGCAGCTGAGTACTTTTCGCACCGTGCGGGGTCTGGCCTTCGCCTCCACCATGTGCACCGGAAACCTGCGCAGCGCAGCGGAATTCCTCTATCACGGCGCCGCAGAGAAACAGCCCGGCGCCTTCCGGACTGCCGGCTGCTATCTGACCGTCATTGGCTTTTTCCTGCTGGGCGCCGCTGCAGGCAGTCTGCTGCTGCCCCTGCTGGGTCAGTGGACGGTGCTGTTCTCCGTCCTCTCTCTGCTGCCGGCAGTATTCCTGCTTCACGGCAGCGACAATTAACGACAAGGCAAAACCGCCGCAGGCAATGCCTGCGGCGGTTTTATTTTGTTTATTCGTCCAGCTTGAGAACCGCGAGGAATGCTTCCGTTGGCAGCTGTACACTTCCCAAAGAACGCATCTTTTTCTTGCCCTCTTTCTGCTTTTCCAGCAGCTTCTTCTTGCGGGTGATGTCGCCGCCGTAGCACTTGGCCAGCACGTCCTTGCGCATGGCCTTGACGGTCTCTCGGGCAATGACCTTGCCGCCGATGGCTGCCTGCACAGGGATCTCGAACAGCTGTCTGGGGATGTTCTCCTTCAGCTTTTCGCACAGCTTGCGGGCCCGGGGATAGGCCTTATCCTTATGGGCGATGAAGCTCAAGGCATCCACGCCGTCGCCATTGAGGCGCAGGTCCACCTTCACCAGCTCGCTGGGGCGGTAACCGGACAGCTCATAGTCCAGAGAGGCATAGCCCTTGGTGTTGGCCTTCAGGGTATCGAAGAAATCGTAGATGATCTCGTTCAGCGGCATCTGGTAATGCAGCTCCACCAGACGGGTGTCCAGATACTGCATATCCTTGAACTCGCCGCGGCGCTCCTGACACATGGGCATAATGTTGCCCACAAATTCGTTGGGCGCGATGATGGAGACCTTCACATAAGGCTCCTCGGCGTGCTCGATGTGGGTGGGGTCGGGATAGTTATGGGGGTTATCCACGCGCACCAGCGTGCCGTCGTTCTTGTAAACGTCGTAGATAACGGAGGGCAGCGTGGTGACCAGATCCAGATCAAACTCCCGTTCCAGACGCTCCTGAATGACCTCCATGTGCAGCATGCCCAGGAAGCCGCAGCGGAAGCCGAAGCCCAGCGCCACAGAGGATTCCGGCTCGAAGGAGAGGGACGCGTCGTTAAGCTGCAGCTTTTCCAGCGCGTCCCGCAGGTCGGGATACTTGCTGCCGTCCTCGGTGTAGATGCCGCAGTAGACCATGGGCTGCACGGGCCGGTAGCCGGGCAGGGGTTCGGCGGCAGGATTGGCCGCATCGGTGACAGTATCACCCACCCGGGTGTCCTTCACATTTTTGATGGAGGCGGTGAAGTAGCCGACTTCACCGGCACGCAGGCAGTCGCAGGGCTTCATGCCCAGCGGCAGCAAATGGCCGCACTCAATGACCTGATAGGTGGCGCCGGAGGCCATCATCTTCACCTGCTGGCCGGGCCGGAGAGAGCCCTCCATCAGCCGCATATAAACGATAACACCGCGGTAGCTGTCATACTGGCTGTCGAAGATCAGGGCTTTCAGGGGGGCGTCAGGGTCGCCGGTGGGGGCCGGGACGTTCTTCACGATGTCCTCCAGCACGGAGTCGATGTTGATGCCCATTTTGGCGGAGATCTCCGGCGCGTCCATGGCCGGCAGGCCGATAATGTCCTCCACCGCCTGCTTGGCCATGTGGGGGTCGGCGGCGGGCAGGTCGATCTTATTGAATACCGGCAGAATCTCCAGATCATGCTCCATGGCAAGATAAGTGTTGGCCAGGGTTTGAGCCTCCACACCCTGGGTGGCATCCACTACCAGCACCGCGCCCTCGCAGGCGGCAAGAGAACGGGAGACCTCATAGTTGAAGTCCACATGACCCGGCGTGTCAATGAGGTTGAGGGTATACACTTCCCCGTCCTGCGCCGTATAGTCCATGCGGACGGCGCGGGCCTTGATGGTGATGCCGCGCTCCTTTTCCAGATCCATGTTGTCCAGAATCTGGGACTCCATCTGGCGCTGTTCCACTGCGCCGCACAGTTCGATCATGCGGTCGGACAGAGTGGACTTGCCGTGGTCGATATGGGCAATGATGGAAAAATTGCGAATGTTTTCCTGTTTGGTCATATCCGATAAACCTCCATGAGGGCTTCAAAATCACGTCTTTGCCCGGGCGGCGTTCCATTCCTCCCAGAACGCCTGATCCCAGAATTTTTCGTAGTCATAGTCTACCACAAACTGCCGCCAGTTGGCGAGAGTTTCTGCGGTATTTTCCGCCGTCAGGCGGCCTTCCCCGGCAGCCAGCTTCGCCAGCACCCGGTCACCCATCTCCGTGGAGTGGTGGAGGTGGTCACAGTAGTTGTCCAGATCGTCCACGAATTCCGTATCCATCAGGTATCCGTAGAGGGCGGCGTTCTCGTGCCGCACCAGCGTTTCGCAGGTCAGCTCCATGGCGGCAAGCACCGCCTCCGTCTGCCCCAGCCGCGCCGTCTTGTCCCAGAACAGCATACTGTACGGCGAGAGGAAAATCTCAAACTTCGTGTCAGGATGTTCCGTGATCCACGATTCGATCACGGCCAGATTTCTGCGGACATTTTCCAGATACGCGTCCGCGGACAGACTCTCGCCGGTCGGCTCCGGCCGGGCGTAGCCCGCCAGCGCCGTGATGTGGTTCCACCAGATGCCCTCGTCCCAGACAAAGCTCTCATCCAGCGTCTCCGTGGTGCCCCACTCCCGATTCTTCAGCACAAAAAAGCTGTAATACAGCGCGTCTTTGTTCAGCAGATACCGAACATCATCCACCGGATTACGGTTGTACAGATATTCGGGCATCGCGTCGGTGACGCCGCTGTCATCCCGGGTCAAGATGTTCATGTCCAGCACAAAGATCACACGTTCGGGTTCCTGTTTGCGAAACAGTACGTCCATTACCCGGTCAAACTCGCTGATATACCCATCGGGAAGGGTGATGCGTCCGCCGCTTGTGTCGAAGGCCGCGCCGATGGCGGAAGGCCGGTAATTGGCTGCCATGGAGGTGCCTATCAGCACGGTGTCTGCCTTCACATTTCGGGCAAGGCCGGCGCTCTGGTAGCGCTCATTGAAAAAGACCGCCTCGCCTTCGGCAGGCATCCGGTAATAGCAGGCCGGATCCACGGCATACACCATCGCCGCTGCCGCCGTCAGCAGCAGCAATACCCCGGCAAGTAGACCGCAGGCACAGCGTCTGTATCGTTTGTCCATACGGCCTCCTTAAAAGTTGGAATAGATAAAGGTGGTCACGCCGGTGAAGGAGAGGATCGCCCACGCCGCGGCCACCGCCAGCAGCGCGCAGCGCAAAAAGCCGAAGCAGCGGCCCTCCTCCATGTCCCGTGCCGCACTGCGGGGATACAGCGCCACCGCCGCGCCTGCGCCGTATAGAACGGACACCAGCAGCGCGTTGAGCTTCGGTGCCATGTCCGGCCGCAGCAGCTGCAGCGCCGCTCGCTCTTTGGGAAACAGTCCCGCCGCCAGCGTGGGAAGGGACAAACCGACTTCGCCAGTAAAGGCGGTTTGCAGCAGCGCCCATGCAGAGGAAAGATCCGGCGCGCGGAAAAAGACCCACGCCAGATTCACAAACAGGAACGTCAGCGCCCAGCGCAGCGCCTTGGGCAGCCGCTGTGGAGCTTTGCCCAGCAGTCGCTCCGTGATCTGGGCCAGTCCGTGGAGCAGACCCCACACGATGAAGGTCCAGCCCGCGCCGTGCCAGATGCCGCTGATGAGGAACACGATCAGGATGTTCAGGTATGCCCGTGCCGCGCCCTTTTTGCTGCCGCCCAGGGGGAAGTAGACACATTCCCGCAGGAAGGTGGTCAGGGTAATGTGCCAGCGTTTCCAGAACTCGGTAACGGAAAGGCTGCGGTAGGGGGAATCGAAGTTCATTGGCAGGCGGATGCCCAACAGCCGGGCGCAGCCGGCTGCAATATCGCAGTAGCCGGAGAAGTCGAAGTACAGCTGCATGGTGTAGCCGAGGATGGTCAGCCACGCGGCAGGTGCGGAAGTCGCCGCGCCGTTCCAGCCGTTGTTCACCACCACGCCGAAGGCGTCTGCCAGCAGCACCTTTTTCGCCGTACCCACGCAGATGCCGCAGATGCCTGCGGTAGCATCCTCCCAGGTGGGCCGCAGGAAGCCCTCTCGGCGCAGTTGGGGAAAGAATTTACCGGGACGCAGGATGGGGCCGGAGGTCACAGAGGGGAAAAAGAGGGCGTAAAGCAGCAGGTCATCGCCCCGCTGCGGCACATATTCCCGGGAGTAGACCTCCTTGAGCAGCCACAGCTGCTGGAAGGTAAAAAAGCTCAAGCCCAGCGGCACCCAGCCCACGGAGACTGCCCCGCCGGTCACAAAGCCGGTGTATTTGAAGACCGCCAGCACGCCGATGTGCCACGCCGCCGCGGCGGTCATCACCGCCCGCCGCTGCTTCTGCGGTCTGTCGGCGGCCAGGAATTTCACCGCCGCCCAGCTGACCGCCGCGCCGCAGCACAACACAGCAAAACCCCGAAGGCCGGCGTCAAGGCAGAAGCCGATGCACCCAAGCGCCAGCAGCAGCTTCGCCGCCCACGGCTTCCATCGGCCAACCAGTAGGCACACCGCTGTCACCGCCGCCACGAAGGCCAGAAAGTCCAGAGATTGAAAACTCATGGGTTCCTCACTTTTCTGCCAACGCAGACAGCCGCTTGTCCGCCGCACTCAAAACCTGCGTCAGGCTCTGGCTACGGCCGGGATAGGCCTCCGCCACCGCTTCGGCAGAGAGGTCGGGGAAATCGCCTTTCTGCTGCCGCAGGGCGCGGACATACCGAGTCTCCGCCAGCTTGGCGTCCGCCTCGGACACACCCATGGCGCAAAGCTCCGCATCCAGCGCAAAATACTGCTCGTTGGCGCCGGCGGCACGGTAGAGATGGCGGTAAAGCTGGTAAACGCCGCCGCCCAGATGCTCCGCCGCGGCATTGATGGCCGCCTTGTCGCCCAGCTTGCCCAGCAGGCCGAACAGCACGCCGATGGCGCCGGAGAGCAACTTGCTCTGGAGGGTGGCCATGACGCTGCCCTGCAGCACCTTGCTCTCGTCCGCGGCGCCCAGGATCTCCTCGCTGGTCAGCATGCCGCCCTCTCTGGACAGGGTACGGCCCAGAATGAAGTCCGCCGATACGTGATAATAGTCACAGGCCTTGACCACAAAGGGCAGGCCCGGCTCGCGCACGCCCTTTTCGTAATGGGACAGCAGCGCCTGGGAAATGCCCAGATCCGCCGCTGCGGTGCGCTGGGAAACGCCCCGCTCCCGCCGCAGCAGGGAAAGCGTTCTCGAAAATTCAGAAGTCATGGTGTTCTCCTTTCTCCGTCCGCCAAACCGCGGCGGGCGCAGACAATACAGTTTGTATATTTTATCAGGAAAGCTACACTCTGTAAAGAGGCGACAGAAAAAGCACGCGGAATTTTCTCCGCGTGCGTTCAGCTTTTTTCGGTATGTTCAGAACAGTTCCACCTGATCGGGCAGTACATCGCCGCCCAGACAGCGCAGCTGCTGGGAGTTTTCCGTCCAGAGCCGGTCGGCAATGGCCATTTTCCGGATAATGTTCTTCACCGTCAGATCCAGCGGCGTTCCCTCGCTGTAATCGGCCTTGAAGATGAAGTCCACCCGCCCCTTGGACAGCAGATCCTCCACGCCGGCGCGGTTGCTCTCCTGATAGACGGCGATGGCCTGTCCGCCGTAGGCGCGCATCATCTTCATGCAGGGAACGTCCGAAAGGCCGTCGCCCACATAGATCATATTGACGAAGGGCACACGCTTGGAATCGTCCGGCATGGAATCATTCAGCGTCTTGTCGTCGGACACATCCAGCACGCCCTTGTTGATGCGGTAGACGAACTGGGTCTTTGCCGTGAAATTGACCGCCAGCTTGGGCCAGACAGGGTGGCCGGCCTCGTCATAATAGAACTCGCTGGCGTAGACCTCCTTGAAGGCGCCGTTGATGGAGGATCCCTCGATGATCTCGCGCAGGCCGGAGGAAATGATGTAATGCTCCACCTGCACGCCCAGACTGTCGCCAAAGGCATTAATGCGGTCAAACCAGTCCTGCACGCCGGGGAACAGCACGATGCTCTTGCCCTTTTCCACCAGATCCTCCCGGGTGAAAGGCACGCCCTTGCGTTGGGATTCCTGGATCATGGTGTACATATAGGCGAGAATGCCGTCGATGCGGTTGGCGCGACCAAAACCGTTGGCCAGCGCCCAGAACTCCGCCGGCGTCATGCCCAGAGAGGGGATAAAGGCATAGTTCTGCATATCCGTGGTGCAGAGGGTCTTATCAAAGTCGTACAGAAATGCCACGATGGGGCGCTGATGTTCCATAAGCCCATCCTTTCCGAAAAACAGCGGCTCCGGAGAGCCGCTGTTTGCTTTTAGTTGTCTTTGCTGTAGTTGCGGCCGAACTTCAAATCATCCAGATTGATGCGGCGGGTGGCAGTCAGATCCGGCTCGTCCTCGAAGGGGTTGCCCTCGGGATAGTCGGGGGTCTCCTCCTCGGCGGCCGTCTCTTCTTCGATGGACTCCTCGAGTGCTTCCTCAACGACTTCCTCGGCAGCAGGCTCTTCCGCCTCCATACCCTCGACCATCTGCATGGCCTCCAGCACCAGTTCGCCGATCTCATCCACGCTGATCTCCTCGGCGGCCGGTTCTTCTTTGGTGACCACTTTCAGTTCCGTAAGCTGATCCAGATACTGCAATTCCTGGGCGCACAGGGCGCGGCTGGCGGCGATGAAGCGGGCAAGTTCTTCCTTGCCCTGACGGAGACGCTCCTCGGTCTCCACCAGTTCGCGGCGGTAGTTGGCGATCTGGATCTCGGCGTCGCTTCTGGCGTCGGAGAGCATCTGCTCGCGCTTCTGCTCTGCCTCGTGGATGATGGAGTCCGCCATCTTCTGAACGGACAGCAGCGTGGCGCGCATGGAATCCTCCGTGGCGCGGTACTCCTCCACCTTTTCCACCAGAACCTTCATTTTGGCCTTCAAGCCGGCATTTTCCTTATAGAGTGCGGTGTAATCGTCGGTCAGCTCGTCCAAAAACTCGTCGACCATGGCCATGTTGTAGCCACCCATGACCGCCTTGGTAAAAGAGCGGCTGGAAACTTCCTGCGGTGTCAGCATAATTCGATGAACCTCCTATCAGAAGTACAAGCCGTTGTTTTCCAGCTCGTCAATGAGATCACCCTCAAGTTCCACGTGGTAGGGCGTGATGATGTACGTATTGGCAGCCACTTTCTTGATCTTGCCCTCGCCGGCATAGGCCACGCCGGACAGGAAATCGATCAGGCGGCGGGCGACATCCTTGTTGGTGGACTCCAGATTCAGCACCACGGTGCGCTTTTCCTTGAGCTGGTCGGCGATCTCGGAGGCGTTTTCAAAGCGCTCCGGCTTCACCAGAACCACCTTCAGCTGGGTGGTGGCGTGGATATTGACCACCTTGCTGCGGCGATCCTCCGTCTTGCTGCGGCGGTCTTCGAAGGACTGGCGGGGGGGCACTTCTTCGAATTCTTCCAGTTCATCGTCCTCATCCTCATAGGGGTGAGTCAGCTTTTTCAGCTCGTCCAAAAATCCCATGACACGGCCTCCTTAACGGATGTTTTTAAGTATAGTGGCGGGCGCCGAAAATGGCGGTGCCCACCCGGACCATGTTGGCGCCGCTGCGGATCGCATCCTCATAGTCGCCGCTCATGCCCATAGAAAGGTATTCTAATTCATTATGGAACAATTTCTCATTGATGTCAACATAAAGTGTCCGAACTTTGTTGAAATACTGGATATTGGTGTCGCGGTCGCTGTCGGCAGGGGGGATCGTCATCAATCCGCGCACACGGACGTGGCTTCGCGTTTGGGCAAGCCCCGCCGCTTCCGCCAGTTTTTCCGGTGCGAAGCCGCTTTTGGCCTCCTCCCCGCCGATGTTGACTTCCAGCAGGATGTCCTGCACGATGTCCATCCGGGCTGCCACCTTTTCGATCTCGTCCAGCAGTTCCAGAGAGCCAACGGACTGGATCAGCGCCACCTTGCCCACCACCTGCTTGACCTTGTTGCGCTGCAGGTGGCCGATAAAGTGCAGCGGTGCGCCCTCGTAGGCGTTGTCCGCCAGCTTCGCCATCATCTCCTGCACCCGGTTTTCGCCCAGCACGTCGATGCCGGCGGCGATGGCCTCCCGGCAGGCGGCGGCGTCATTCATTTTGCTGGCGCCCACCAGCGTGATCTCCTTGGGGTCTCGGCCCGCCTCGCGGCAGGCGTCTGCAATGTTCGCCCGCACCCGGGCAATGTTTTCTGCGATCGACATGGTTTCGCTTTCCTCTCTTATCGTTGATCAGCCAAGAACTTTTCCGTCATACAGATCCCGCGCCAACACGATGACCTCGTCGCCGGGACGGAGTTTCAATGTCTCGTTGCCCGCCGGGGCGGCAGCGCGCACCAGCACGAACCCGTCGCCGCTGTACAGGATCTCCACCGGCTTGAACCGGGCCTCCATTCCCACCACGCAGTACAGGCCAGTGACCTGCACGGTCTTTTCCGTGCCGTCCTCGGCAGTTTTCTTCATCGTCACCATGCGCAGCGCCGATTTCGGCACGCGGATGCCCTCATAGGTGCGGGTGACCAGCTGGGCACTCTGGCGGCGCAGCAAGGTCAGCTGCGGCAGATAGGTGGAGCCGCAGAAGGTGACCACGCACTTTCCGTCTTCTTCCGGGCCCACAAAGGCCACCGTGACCGGAAGATCCCGCTCCACGCTTTTGGCAAAGCGCAGCGTCAGGGTCTGCTGCTGTTTTTCCAGCGCCGCAGAACGCTCCGACACCTCTTTTGCCTCCTCCATGGTCATCACCACGGAATAGTACCAACGGTCACCCAGGATCAGCTTGCCCAGCTCCGCGCCCGTGGAGTTCTCCGCCCGGAGCGCCTCCAGGCCGGCGGGTGTGAGCGCAGAAAGGCTCTCCGGCCTCAAAACCGATTCATAGCCATCCACTGCGGCGGAATACAGCCCGGAACGCGGGGCGTTGATCGTGCGCACCGAACCGGTGGCCTGCTTTTTCAGCTCCTTGGCGCGGCTCTCCAGCTGCTGGATGCGGGATTCAAAGTCCTCACTCTCCGAGGCGGAAAAATCCCGCTTCATCACCAGCGCGCGCAGTTCCCTGCCCTCTGTCTCCGACTTGGACAGCTGTCCTGCCGTCACATAGCGGCGGTAATCCAGAATGCTCTGCTCGATCTGGGCATCCAGCTTCAGCGCGGCCTCCGGGGACGCCAGCGTTTCCTGGGCGTAACGCAGCTGCTCGATCTGGGCGTCGATCGCTTCGATCTGTGTGTGGATATCCTTCGCGTCCCGGCTGGCATAGATCTCCGCCACCGTTCCGCCGGTGCCGACCCGCTCGCCCTCTTCCCGGCGCAGCTCCACGATGCCGTCGCCGCTGGCGGGGAGCAGCTGCTCATCCCGCGTTACCCAGCCGGAAAGGGTCGCACCCTCCTCCACCTGATAGCTGTATGCAAGGGTGGTGGAAAAGGGGTCGTTGAAGTAGCGGTAGGCCTGAATGGCGAAATAGCCTACCACCAGCAGCGACATTCCCGCCGCCCACAGTTTTGTTCCAAGGGAGTGTTTCCTCATGCTCGTTCCTCTCGCTATGTAGCGCTCCCCCGAAACGGCTCTGCGTTACGAGGGATCTTCCGTCAGTTCCACCGGGCGGACGGGGGCGATGGTGGAGATGGCGTGCTTGTAGATCAGCTGCTGCTTGCCCTCGCTGTCCAGCACCACCGCAAAGGCGTCAAACCCGGTGATGACGCCCCGCATCTGAAAGCCGTTCATCAAAAACATGGTGACCGGCAGCTTGTCCCGTCTTGCCCGAAGAAGAAAAATGTCCTGTAAATTCGCTTTTGTCTGCATAGTATCCGCTCCTTTTCTTTATCGAAGCGGATCGTTTCCCGCTTCAGGCTTATCGTAAGCCTTCCGCGGTAAGGATTTCTGTCGAAACCTGCAAGGCTCGCTCAAAATCCCGTTCTTTTTCCCACTCTATCCAGTGAATTTTGTCGTTTTTCCGCAGCCATGTCAGCTGCCGCTTGGCATACTGCCGGGAGCGGAGCTTCACCTCCGCCACAGCCTCTGCCACGGTGGCGGTGCCGTCCGCCACGCCCAAAAATTCCTTGTAGCCGATGGCCTGCCACGCCGTTGCCGTCCGGGGTAAGCCGCTTGCCAGCAGCGACTGCACTTCCTCCAGCAGTCCCTCCTCCACCATGTTGTCCACACGGCGGTCGATGAGGGCCTTCATATCCTCCCGGTCGGCGAAGCGCAGACCGATCCACACGGCGTCATACCGGGGCGGGACAGCTTTCGTCTCCTCATTGTGGGCGGTGATGGTCTTTCCCGTTTCCAGATACACTTCCAGCGCCCGCAAAATCCGTTTTTCATCGGCCGGGTGCAGCCGCTCCGCCGCTTCGGGATCCACCTGCCGCAGCCGCTCCAGCAAAGGCGCGATGCCGCCCTCCTCCAGCCGATGCTGCAATTCCTGCCGCACCCTGCCGCCGGCGCAGCCGCCGGCAAAGCGCCTGCCCTGCACCACGGCGTCCAGCCACAAGCCCGTGCCGCCCACCAGAATGGGCAGCTTTCCTCTTGCCAGAATGTCGTCGATGATGGGGATGGCCATCTCCGCATAGCGGGCGGCAGACCACTGCTCCTCCGGCTCTGCCACGGCCACCATGTGGTGGGGCACGCCGCCCATCTCCTCCGCTGTGGGGGCGGCGGTGCCGACGGTCATGCCTTTGTAGATCTGCATGGAGTCCACGGAGACCACTTCCCCGTTGAATTTCTTCGCCAGCAGCACGCCCATTTTCGTTTTTCCACAGGCGGTCGGGCCTGCCACACATACAATTTTCGGCGCCACGGTCTCCCTCCTCTCCATCGCTGGGTTCCTATGCGGGCGGCCTTACTCCTCTTTCGGCAGCACGGTGGTAACGACCGGCGTGCCATCCCGGTTCAGCAGCGGAGTCAGTCCGCCGCCGTAGCCCGCAGAGTGATACAGGTAGTTCACGCCGGTCTCCTTGTCCACCCAGATCTCGCTCGCGCCGGAAAGCTTGCTCTCGCTGTGGACGCGGACGAAGCGGTGATCCTTTTTCTTTGCCATATTGTCCTCCTTCGGGCAAATCATGCCCGTTTGAACATCTTTTCCAGTTCGTATTTTGTCAGTTTCACCGCCACGGGGCGTCCGTGGGGGCAGTATTTCACTTCACCGCGCTGCACCTTTTCCACCAGCACTTCCAGTTCCTTGCGGTCGCTGACCCAGCCGCCCTTGATGGCGGCCTTGCAGGCCATGGTGTGCAGCAGGTTTTCCCGCTTCTCGTTCAAATCGCGGCCACGGCGCAGGTTCTCCGCAAACTCCTCCAGCGTGGAGACGGTATCCGCCGCATCAATATCTGCCGGCACTTCCCGCACCAGAACGGCGCTGTCACCGAAGTCCTCGCAGGCAAAGCCAAACTGTTCCAGCAGCGCCGCGTTTTCCAGCAGCAGCGCGCCGTCCTCACGGGTCAGTTCCGCCACGATGGGCGCAAGCAGGGTCTGCCGCATGGGCGGCTCGGCCGCGGCTTTCAGGCGATCAAAATTCACTCTCTCATGGGCGGCGTGCTTGTCGATGAGATAAACGCAGCCATCCTCGCTCTCGCAGACGATGTAGGTGTTCAGCACCTCACCGGCGATGCGCCAGGGGGCTTCTTGGCGCGGCTCAATGGTCTGCTGCTCCGGCAGCTCCAAGGTTTCCTGCGGAATGGCAGGGATGATGGGTCTGCGCTCCTGCACCGGCTGGGGACGGGGCGCTTCTTCTCGTTCCGGTTTCAGGGCGGGAACGGGCTGTCCTGCGGCAGGGGCTTCCTCCTTCCGCCCCGTCACGGAGGCAGGAGGCTTGCCGAAGGCCGCGCCGGCGGGTTTTTCCAGCGGGCGGAAGGCCTGATAGCCGGCAGGCTTCTGCACGACATCCGCCACAGCAACAGACTTCTTCCGCTCGGTGTCCCAGACGGGCTTTTTCGGCGTCGCAGGGGCAGGCTGCACCGCCGGCTTTGCGGCAGGCTTCGCAGCTTCCTCCCGATAGGTTTTGGCATCCATGGTGCGGAAGAAATCACCCCGGGGATTCATGGCCTGCTCCACCGCTTTTACGGGTTCTGCCGTGCGGCCTCTGCCGTCCAGGCAGTCCATCACGGTGTGGTACACCGCATCGAACACTTCCTTTTCCCGGGCAAACTTCACCTGGGTCTTGGCGGGATGGACGTTGACATCCACCAGTTCCGCCGGCAGCGTCACGCACAGCACGCAGCCGGGGAATTTCCCCTTCATGATCTGATTGCGGTAGCCCTCCTCCAGCGCCGCCGTCAGCAGTTGGGACTTGATGAACCGGCCGTTGACGAAGAACACCTGCATGGATCGGGAACCGCGGCCCATCAGCGGTGCGGTGACGAAGCCCTTGACCTCCACCTCGCCGCCGCAGCCTTCCACGGCGACCAGAGATTTGGCAAAATCGCGGCCCAGCGCCGCGTACACGGCGGATTCCAGCTTTCCGTCGCCGGGGGTATGGAGGGTGTCCTGCCCGTCCTTGATAAATTTGAAGGAAATATCGGGGTGGGACAGCGCCAGATGCTGCATCAAGCCCGCCACGGCGGCGGTCTCGGCGCTGTCCTTTTTCATGAATTTCAAGCGGGCGGGGGTGTTGTAAAACAGGTCGCTCACCGTGATGGTGGTGCCCTCCGGCGCACCGCACTCCCGCACATCACCGGGGACGCCGCCCTCCAGATGGAGCGCCGCACCGCTTTGCGCACCGGTCTGGCGGCTCAAAATGTCCAGCCTGCTCACGGCAGAGATGGCCGCCAAGGCCTCGCCGCGGAAGCCCAGCGTACCGATCTTGCCCAGATCCTCGGCAGAGCGCATTTTGGACGTAGCGTGGCGCAGGAATGCCGTGGGCAGTTCCTCCGGCGCGATGCCGCAGCCGTTATCCGTCACACGGATCATACCCATACCGCCCCGCCGGATCTCCGTCACGATGGCGGTGGCGCCGGCATCGATGGCATTCTCCACCAGTTCCTTGACCACGCTGGCAGGCCGTTCCACCACCTCACCGGCGGCGATCAGGTCTGCCACGTGGGGCGCAAGCTGCTGAATGTGTGGCATAGGAAGCACCTCCCAAACGAAATCAAAGGAGCATAGCAACGAGGGGAATCGTCACCATGGACAAAAGCGTGGAAAGCAGAATGACCTGCGTGATGCAGTCCACGTCGCCGCCGTACTGCAAACTCAGCATGGTACCGCTGATGGCAGAGGGCATACCGCCCTCCAACACGCCGACGCCCATCACCAGACTGTCCATATGCAGCGGGCGCATGACCAGCAGCATCACCACCGGCAGCACCAGCAGGCGGATCAGGGAAAGGATCCAGATGCGGGGGGAGGTCAGCGCGCCCCGGATGGATGTGTTGGCCAGCACGCTGCCCAGAACCACAAGGCTCATGGGCATAGCCGCCTCGCCCACAAAACTCACCGTATTGCCCACGAGGGCCGGAGCCTGCACGCCCACAAGGGCGATGACCAGACTGACGAAGGAGGCGATGACACAGGGAGAGAAGCTCTGTTTCAGACTGAATCGGCGCTGACCCGCCAGCAGCAGGGGCGCCATGGAGTAGTTCAGCAAATTGAAGGGCAGGTTCAGCAGCACGGCGTAAAACACCGCGCCGGCGCCGTACATCGTCTCAATGACGGGATAGCCCACAAAGGCGGTGTTGGGGAACATCATCACATAGCGCCACACGCCCTTCTGCTTGTCCGTTCCGCCCAGAAGGAGGGGAACGATCATCAGAAAGACGGCGCCCGTGCCGTAAAATACCAGGGACATTTTCAGCACTTCCAGAATGATACCCACGGAGGGCAGCTCCGTTCCGTTGGTCACAGAGGCCAGGATCTTGCAGGGCATCAGGAAGGTCAAAACCAGATTGGTGAGATAGCGGGTGGTCTCCTCGGAGAGGATTTTCATCTTCCGGGCGGCAAAGCCCACCGCCACAGCGAAGAAGATGACCACCATCTGCTCCAGCGTATCAAAAAAACTCATGGGGGGTTTCCTTTCTTTCAGCTTCGCGCCCAGATGCTCAGCGCATTGGCAACGGCATGGATGGCAAAAGGCGACCAGAGGGTGCCGCTGTGGTCGTAGGCCCACGCCAGCACCAGCCCCGGCACCAGATACTGCACCATCAGCAGGAAATAGGTGATGTCCTGCTGCACCACCGCGAACTGCCACACGTGCAGCGCCGCAAAAAGCAGGCAGCTGATGAGATAGGCCATCAGGCGACTTCTCCCCTTCAGTCCGCCGAACACCAGCCCGCGGAACAGCACCTCCTCCACGAAAGGTGCCAGCAAAATCACGATCAGCAGGGTCACCCGGGGGGCGTCATTGACCTGTGCGGAGATGGTGGTGTCGTTGAGGTTGGTGCGGTTTTTCATGATGACGTTGGTCAGGCGGTACACCAGCTCATTGAGGCCGTACAGCGCCACCAGCCCCACCACCGCCGTGCGGCAGACGCTGCCCAGATTGTCCAGAAAGCGGCGGGTGGTATTTCCGATGTAGCTGTGGAAGATGATGACGGTGGCGGCAAACAGGGCGTAATTGTAGATCATGTTCCGCATCGTCTGGGAGATGTCGGTTTTCAGCAGTTTTTCAGCAAGGTTGAAGGTCGGATTCGTGACGAATGGCAGCACCAGCAGATAGATCACGAAAAAGCATACGCCGGCCACCTGCTCTCCTGCCGTCATGTATGCAGAAACTTTTTTCGCCATAGAAGCACCTCCCCTTTCAGGTCAATTTCTGTTTCAATTCGTAAAGGAATTGCATCGCCTCAATGGGCGTGAGGGTGTCGGGTTGGCAGCGGCGCAGCGCATCCAGCACCTCACCCTCGCCGATGGCATCCAGAGAGACCTGTTCCGTCTCCTGCCGGGGGGCGGTGTACTGCACGCCGTTTTCTTCCTCCAGTTCCTTCAGAACCGTCTTGGCTCGCTGCACCACCTTGTCCGGCAGGCCCGCCAACCTGGCCACTTCGATGCCGTAGCTGCGGTCGGCGCCGCCGGGGATGATCTTGCGCAGGAAGATGATGTCCTCGCCCCGGGTCTTGATGGCGATGTTGTAATTCACGGTGCCGGGCAGGGTGTTTTCCAACTCCGTCAGCTCGTGGTAATGGGTGGCAAACAGGGTCTTGGCGCCCAGCAGCTTCCGGTCGGCGCAGTATTCCAGCACCGCGCGGGCAATGGACATGCCGTCAAAGGTGGAGGTACCCCGGCCAATCTCATCCAGGATCAGCAGAGAATTCTTCGTGGCGTGGCGCAGAATATCCGCCACCTCCGTCATCTCCACCATAAAGGTGGACTGACCGGCGGAAAGGTCGTCGCTGGCGCCGATGCGGGTGAAGATGCGGTCCGTCACGCCGATGCGGGCGTATTTGGCCGGCACGAAGCAGCCCATCTGCGCCATCAGAACGATCAGCGCCACCTGACGCATGTAGGTGGATTTACCCGCCATGTTGGGGCCGGTGATAATGGCCACCCGGTCGTCCTTTTCACCCATAAAGGTGTCGTTGGGGACGAACAGGCTGTCTTTCAGCACCTTTTCCACCACGGGGTGGCGTCCCTCCCGGATCTCGATGACGCCGGATTCGTCCACTTCGGGGCGGCAGTAATTGTTCCGCACGGCTACGGAGGCAAAGGACGCCAGTGCGTCCGCCTCGGCCACCACGGCCGCCGTCTGCTGGATACGGACTGCGGCGGCGGAGATCTCCTGCCGCAAGGCGGTGAACAGCTCGTATTCCAGCGCCACCACGCGATCGGACGCCGTCAGGATCTCGTGTTCCAGTTCCTTCAGGTCCTGGGTGATAAAGCGCTCGCCGCCCACCAGCGTCTGCTTGCGGATATAGGTTTCGGGCACCTGCTCCTTGAAGGAGTTGGACACCTCGATGTAGTAGCCAAAGACTTTGTTGAAGCCGATTTTCAGGGTGCGGATGCCGGTGCGCTCCTTCTCCTGTGCCTCCATTTCGGCAATGACGCCCTTGCCGCCCTTGAGGATGTGGCGCAGGCGGTCCACTTCTTCGTCGAAGCCGTCCCGGATGAAGCCGCCCTCTCGAACGGAGAAGGGAGGCTCGTCGCAGATGGTCTCGGCGATCCGTACGCCCAGATCGTCCAGCGTGTCCAGCGCCGCCGTCAGTTCAGCGAGGCGGCGGTCGTTCAGAGCGGCAAGCTGCGCCTTTATCTCCGGCAGTTTTTCGATGGCGGCGCGGAGTGAGGCCATATCCCGTCCGCCGGCGGTGCCGTAGACGATGCGGCCGATCAGGCGCTCCATGTCGCCAAGGCCGGTCATGGCAGCGATCAGCTCCTCGCGGACGATGGTGTTGTCCACCAGCGCGCCCACGGCGGAGAGGCGGCGGGAAATGGCGGTGACGGACAGCAGCGGGCGCTCCAGCCAGCTTCGGATGCAGCGGCCGCCCATGGGGGTTTTCGTCTTGTCCAGCACCCAGAGGAGACTGCCCTTCTTCTCCTTGCCCCGGAGGGTCTCCGTCAGCTCCAGATTGCGGCGGGCAGTCAGGTCCAGCTCCATAAAGCGGCCCTGCTCGTAGTAGTCCAGGTCGTTGATGTGGGACAGGTCAGTCTTTTGGGTCTCGTATAAGTAATGCAGCAATCCGCCCAGCGCCATGGCAGCGGCGGGATTGCCGGCAGGCAGGTTTTTCTGTGCCTCCTCGCCGAACTGGCGGCGGATGTTCTTCTCGGCCTCGTTCAGCAGGAAGCGGCGCTCGCCGCCGTTTTCGATGCGGCATCGAAATTTCTCCCGCAGGGTCTCCGTCAGCGCGGCTTCAGAGAAGGCGCCGTCGTTCAAAATGGCTTCCACGGGGTTGAAGCGGCCCAGCTCGTTGATGACATGCTCCACGGCCTCTTTGCTGGCGAAGGCAGTGAGATGGGCCTTGCCGGTGGTAATGTCGCAGAAGGCCACGCCGGCACCGCGGGAATCCAGATAAATGCCGCAGATGAAGTTGCCGGCCTTGTCGTCAAGACAGGCGGCGTCGATGACCGTGCCGGGGGTGACCACACGGATGATGTCCCGCTTCACCAGCCCCTTGGCCGTTGCCGGGTCTTCCACCTGCTCGCAGATGGCCACCTTGTAGCCCTTGGCAATGAGGCGGGCGATATAGGCTTCGCTGGCGTGGTAGGGGATGCCGCACATGGGCATCTTTTCCTCGGCGCTCTTTTTCGGATCCTTGTCCCGGGTGGTCAGGGTCAGATCCAGTTCCCGGGACGCCGTGCGGGCGTCATCAGAAAACATCTCATAGAAGTCGCCCAGCCGGAAAAACAGGATGGAATCCGGGTTGTTGGCCTTGATCTCCAGATATTGTTTCATCATGGGGGTCAGCTCCGCCATGGTCTCACCTCGCTGTCGTTTTCTTTTCCCCTCCGGGAGGGAAGTCCAAAGGGGAGGGGCCGCAGCCCCGTCTCTTTGTGTCGGTTCAAGGGGGGCGGGGGGGAAATCGAAATCCCCCCGGGTTTCTCTTTTGGGTGCGGGGATTTTCTCTTTTCAAAAGAGAAAATCTCCGCAAATCAGCGCTCTCTGCAAACCAGCTCGTCCAGAGAGATCTGGTAAAAGTCCGCAAGGGCGATCAGCGTGGACAGCGTCGGCTCCCTCTCGCCATATTCATAGCGCTGATAGGTGTGTACGCCCAACGTTAACTGCTTTGCCAATTCTTCTTGGGAAAGACCTCTTCCTTTTCGCAGTTTCAAAAGATGCTCCGAAAATGTCATAGCGTTCTCCTCTTGACATTCCCGAACGGGAATGGTATTATCATATCAAATCTATTCCCGTTTGGGAATATTCTGGGAGCGTTTTATGGAAGATTATATCGACGCCCTGCTGCTGTATCTGGACGAGCAGCGCTCGTCCGTGATGAGCGGCGAATACGTTTCCCGCCTTGCACGGGAGGAGGCGGCTGCCGAAGCCCTGTGCCGCACCTTCACAGAAGAACAGCGCCAGCTCTTTCTCTCTTACGACAATGCCAGAAGCGCCACCGCCTCCGCCGCAGAGGACGAATACGCCCGCGCCGCCTTTCTTCTGGCAAAGGAGATCTTTTCTTAAACCGTTTCGCCGTACAGCGCCCAGGTGTTGCTGCCTGTGATCTTCACGTCCACGAACTGCCCCAGCAGGCTTTCGTCACCCTTGAGCCGCACCAGACGGTTGCCCTCGGTACGGGAGGCAAGGGGGAAGTCCGGATCGTCGCTCCTGCCGTCCACCAGCACGCGGACGGTTTTGCCGATATACGCGGCGTGGAGCTTGGCGCTCATCGCGTTCTGCACCTCCAGCAGCTTGTCGAACCACTTCTGCTTCTCCTGCCGGGTGGCAGGGTCAGGCATCTCCGCCGCCTTCGTGCCGGGGCGGGGAGAATAAATGAAGGTAAACAGGGCGTCGAAGCCCACCTCCTCCACCAGAGAAACGGTGTCCATCGCCTCCGCCTCCGTTTCGCCGGGGAAGCCGATGATGACGTCGCTGGTCAGCACCAGATCCGGCATGACGGATTTGGCATAGCGGATGAGGTCGAGATACTGTTCCCGGGTGTAGCGGCGGTTCATCTCTTTGAGCACCCGGTCATTGCCGGACTGGAAGGGCAGGTGCAGCTGGTGCGCCACATGCTTACTGGCCGCCATCGTATCAAAGAGCTTCTTTGTGGCGTCCTTGGGATGGCTGGACATGAAGCGGATGAGATACTCGCCCTCGATCTTGTCGATCTCGGCCAGAAGGTCGGCAAAGTCATAGCCGATACCCAGATCGTTGCCGTAGGAGTTGACGTTCTGACCCAGCAGGGTGATGTCTTTGTGCCCGGCGGACACCAGCTCCCGCACTTCCTCGATGACGCACTGGGGGTCGCGGCTGCGCTCCCGGCCCCGGACGTAGGGCACGATGCAGTAGGAGCAGAAGTTGTTGCAGCCGTACATGATGGACACCCAAGCCTTGACGCCCTTTTCCCGGACGACGGGAATGCCCTCGGCGATGGTGCCGTGCTCGTCATCCACAGAGAACACGCGCTTGCGGCTCTTGTATACCTGCCACAGCAGCTCCGGGAATTTCCAGAGGGCGTGGGGGCCAAAGACGAGATTTACCAGCGGATAGGACTTCTTGATTCGCTCGGAGACCCGCTGCTCCTGCGCCATGCAACCGCACAGGCAGATGACCATCTCCGGATTCTCTTTTTTTGCGTGGGTCAGGGCGCCCAGATTGCCGAAGACCCGATCCTCGGCATGCTCGCGGACAGCACAGGTGTTCAGAATGACCAGATCGGCCTCCTCCGCCTTGTCGGTGAAGGTGAAGCCGCACACTTCCAGCATACCCATGAGTTTCTGGCCGTCGGCCACGTTTTGCTGGCAGCCGAAGGTGTCGATACAGGCCACGGGATGCGCCTCCCGGGCGGCAAACATATCAAATATTTTTTGTTCAAAGTCCCGCTGGCGGGCAAGGTCCGCCTCGCTGACCAGTACGTTGTTCCGTTCCAAGACATAATCCTCCAAGTTAAGATACTATATCTATAATAACATACCACATTCCACGGCAAAGTACAAGAAAAAAGAGTTTCCGGCAAAGCGCACTCTCTCCCCCTGTTTTCCGGCAAAAGGGCGCAAAAAAGCCGCCGCGAGTTCCCTCGCAGCGGCCCAACATATTCAGTATAGCAGAGGTCGACCTCTTCTGTCAATGCCCGGGAACGGATTTCTCCGTTTTCCACGATTCGGGCCGCGCAGGTTTATGCGCTATCCCATCTTGTGCAAACCCCCCGGCCATGCTATATTATAATCAGAAAGGGTGATTCCAATGTACAGGTAAATCTCCCCGACTTTTCAATAGATCGGAAAGTCCACCCCGCAGAAAGAGAGGTTAAACGATGTTAGATATTAAGAATTCAGAGAAATGACCCTTGACCGTATGAGAGACAACGTACCGGTCAAGGGTCATTTCTTTTTTTGCTTTTTTCGCCTGAAAGGGCGTTTTTTTATGTCTTTTTCGCCGGAAGCAAGCGGTGATCGGGCGAGCCGTTCACCTGACCGCCTGCACCTGTTTGCCTGTGGCCGCCTCAATGAAACGGCGAAACGCGTCCGCGGTGCCGCCCTGCAGCGTCCGTTTGTCGTACAACTGCGCGTGGCTGGCGCTGAAAATAAATACAAAGAAGTCGGCCGTTTCCGCGATGACGGCGATTTTTTCGTAATTCCACTCGGATCTGCCGAGTTCCGTGGTGGACGCAAATCCGCTTTCGGAAAAGACCGACACAGCCCTTTCGGTGCCAGCAAGCAGCCGCTTTTTGGCGATGGCTCCGTTGAGCCTGTCCTCAAAAAGCAGCGAGGCCAAAACCGCCAGGAGCGCGAGAGACGTAACAACGGCGCGGAAATCAAAGGCGGAGGCCTTTACCATCAGCAGCAGGCCAAAGGCGATCACGATCCAGCCAACAATGTGAGAACGGCGGCTGTGCTTTTTCCGGATCGTCTTTCGCAACGCTTTCGCCATAGCAGTCAATGCTTTGGCGTTGTATTCCGTTTCAAAGGTAAATTGCATCGTGTTGTCCTCCTTTTTCGTTCTCTTTCAGCAGGTAAAACCCGAGGCGCTATTGCCGGTTTTCCAGTTTTCGGAGTTGGGCGGCAAATTCCTCCGTCAGGGGGCAGGACAGTTCCACCATTTCGCCGCTTGCGGGGTGGACGAACCGCAGCCCCACGGCGTGGAGGCACTGCCCCTGCAGGCCGTTCACGGGCTTTTTGTTACCGTACACCGTGTCGCCCAGAATGGGGCGGCCGATATGGGCCATGTGGACGCGGATCTGATGGGTGCGTCCCGTTTCCAGCTTACAGCGCACATGGGTAAAGCCGTTATAGCGGGCGATGACCTCCCAATGGGTCACGGCCTCCCGTCCGCCTGCGATGACGGCCATCTTCTTGCGGTCGGTGGGATGGCGGCCGATGGGGGCACTGACGGTGCCGGTATCCTCTCTCAAATTGCCGATGACGATGCACTCATAGGTGCGGGCAAGGGTATGGTTCTGCAGCTGGGCGGCAAGACGCTGGTGGGCGGCGTCGTTTTTTGCCGCAATGATGAGGCCGGAGGTATCCCGGTCGATGCGGTGGACGATACCCGGCCGCTTTTCTCCGCCGATGCCGGAGAGACTGTCGCCGCAATGGTAGAGCAGCGCATTGACCAGCGTGCCGTCCGGGTGGCCGGGGGCAGGATGCACCACCAGCCCCTTGGGCTTATTCACCACGATGACGTCGGCGTCCTCATAGACCACGTCCAGCGGGATGTTCTGGGGCACAAGATCCGTTTCTTCCACTTCCGGCAGCGCCACCTCGATGGTCTCCCGGCCGGTGAGCTTGTAGTTCTTGGCCAGCAGCTTTCCGGCGCAGGTGACCTGTCCCTCCTCCAGCAGCCGTGCGGCGGCGGAGCGGGTCATGCCCTCCACTTCGGCGGCCAGCCACGCGTCGATGCGCTTGCCCGCGTCGGCGTTATTTACTTGGAGCGTCAGGATCTCCATTCGCCTTCTCCTCTGCCCTTTTCTGGTCATATTTCTCGTAGAACCACAGGTAATACACCGCACCCAGCACGGCACCCACGACCACGCAGATGTCCGCCACGTTGAACACGGGATAGGACTGCCAGAACTCGAACTGGAACATGTCCACCACATAGCCCAGACGGATGCGGTCGATCAGGTTTCCAATGCCGCCGGAAAGGATGAGCAGTCCCGCTGCCACGCCCAGCGGATGGCGCACGATGCGCCGCACCAGCAGATACGCCACCGCCAGTACGATAATCCCGGTCACGCCCAGCAAGAACCAGCGCTGTCCGGAAAAGCTGGACCACGCCGCGCCGTAATTGTGGACGGTATGCAGCTCCACCACCCCCGGCCAGAGGGGCATACGCTGTCCCAGAGGGAGGTTGTCCGTGATCCAGAGTTTCACCCACTGGTCCAGCGCCAGCAGCGCCGCCGAAAGGGCGGCAAAGATTGCAAAAAACATGGTTTTTCTCCTAAATCAAATCAGGTATTGATTCACCACCGGGATGCGCCGCAGCACCAGCCACACGGCAAAGCCCGCCGCGAACATCACCGCCACCAGCACGGGAACCATCCAGACGGGCGGATAGATGCCGGCGGCGATGCCTCGTTCCACCAGAAAATCGAGGAAGAACAGATGCACCAGATAGATGCAGAAGGAAGCCTTGGAGATGGTCTCCACCACCGGCCACTTCTCCCTGCGGGAGAAGGCGCTGACGCAGAAGCCGTAGATGCCGGCTGCCTGCAGGCAGACACCGGGGGAATTGCCCTGCAGCAGGGTCTGCACCAGTGTGCCCGCACGCAGGGACAGCATCAGCGTACCGCCGAAGGTCACGGCAAAGCCTGCCAGATACACCAGCGCGAACACCCGGGGACGGTACTTCCCCGCCTCCTTCGACAGCACATAGCCCAACAGCCCGTAGCCCACGGCGCCCCATGTCAGGTTGATGGCGTACTGGGCGGGAATGCCGGTCAGCGCGGAGAGGGGCTTGAAGGCGCGCAGCATGGGCAGCAGGCTGCTCAAAACGAACCACAGCACCAGCGCATAGCGCATCAGCTTCGCGTCCGCCTTTTCTACAAACAGCCGGGTGATGGGCAGCATGGCATAGACCAGCAGGATAATATGCAGGTAGTAAAGATGGGACTTGTGCTGGAACAGCAGCAGATTGCGCAGCGCCTGCTTGATGGCCACCATCTCCACGATGCCGGTGCGCAGCTTGGTCTGCACAAGGCTCCAGCCGGCATAAGCCGCCGCCCAAAACAGCAGTGCAATCAGGATGCGCAGAATGTATTTTGTCCAGACAACCTTGGTCGTCACCTGCTTTTCGGGCGGCAGCAGCAGCGCACCGCTGCACAGGAAAAACACCGGCACGGCACAGCGAACGAGGGTATTCCAGAACAGGGCGGCTGTCCAGCCGAAGCTGCCCGCCGCCCCGGCAAAGCCGCCGGCAGCAGAGGCATGGATCAGCAGCGTGCCGAGGATGGCCACCACCTTGGCGGCGTCCACGGGGATGCTGCGCACTTTTTCAATCGTTTTTACGGGCATAACAGGCGCTCCTTTCGTTTGCGCATATTCATACAGGATACAGTTTACACGCAAAGGGCAGCGGATGCAAGCATTGCAAAGAAAAGACCGAAAGCTCTGCTTTCGGTCTTTCGGTTTATCCGCGTAGTTTTTTCAGCAATCCGTTGCGGTTCAGCGCAGCACGCAGTGCCGTATACAGAACAGGCGCCGCCACCATCGCTGCCAGTGCATTGATGAGGGACGCAGGCAGCTTGCTGCCCATGGTGAGCCACACCGTTTCCATGGGATACCCATAGACAAACTTCTGGAACACAAAGGTCTTGCACATATACAGCGCCACATAAGTCAGTGCGCCCACAACAGAAGCCACCACATTCCAGACAGGCTTTCCAGCCTCCTCGTCGGCAGCAAAGGCGATCTTCGCGCAGACCCACGCCATGGCAAACTTGGACACAAAGGTCACCAGACATTCCACGACGCCGTAGCCGCCCAGCAGCGCATCATACAGCGCGGAACCCAGACCTGCCGCCAGACCGCCGGCCACAGGCCCCATCAGCAACCCGCTCAACAGACACACGGCGTTGGCCAGATGCACTTTGGAGCCCAGCAGGGGGAAACGGTACAGCGTCACCACGCACACCAGCGCCGCAAGCATGGCCATAAATACGATTTTGGATACATTCCACTTCTGTTTCATGGGAAATTCTCCTTTTTTCGTCAGTTTTTGCGAATTTACTATATTCCCAACCTGACCTTTCTTAAATATCCAGATTTCCAAAATTTTATAAGGTCAGTTAGTCCGTAAAAAGACCGCCCTTTGCGGGCGGTCTTTTTGGTTGATTAGAACTGAGGGATCTTGGCGACGACGCTGGCGCAGCGGGGGCAGAGGTCGTCGGTACCGGCGGCGGTGCTGAACTTCCAGCAGCGGGGGCACTTGGCGCCCTCGGCGCTCTCCACGGCAACAGCCAGCTCGGTGCCCACGGTGACGGACACCTGGGAGACGATGAGCAGGTCGGCCAGCATGGCGGCATCCATCTCGGTCAGGAAGGCGTCGGCGGCGGGCACGGTCAGGGCGATCCTGGCTTCCAGAGCCTTACCGATCTTCTTCTCATTGCGGGCGGTTTCCAGCGCACCGTTGACGGCGTCGCGGACGGCGATGACGCGGTCCCACTTGGCCATCTCGGCATCGGAGAGGGCATAGTCGGCAAAGACGCCGTTCATGTCGTTGAACAGCACGTTGCGTGCATCGTCACCCTCGCGGTGGGTCATGGCCTGCCAGATCTCATCGCCGGTGAAGCACAGGATGGGCGCCATGATCTTGGTCATGGTATCCAGAATAAGATACAGGGCGGTCTGGGCGCTGCGGCGCAGAGCGCCGTCGGTCTCCTCGCAGTAGAGGCGATCCTTGATGATGTCCAGATAGAAGTTGGACAGCTCGACGACGCAGAAATCGTTGACGGCGTGGGTGATGACGAGGAACTCGTAATCGTTGTAAGCCTCGGCGCACTTCTCGATCAGGGCGTTGAGGCGGGTGATGGCCCAGCGGTCCAGAGCCTCCATCTCTTCGGGAGCCACCAGATTGTTGGGGTCGAAGCCGTCCAGATTGCCCAGGCAGTAGCGGGCGGTGTTGCGGAACTTCAGGTAGTTCTGGCTGAGCTGCTTGAAGATGTTGTCGGAGCAGCGGACGTCGGCATGATAGTCGGCGGAAGCGGCCCACAGACGCAGCAGGTCGGCGCCGTACTTCTCCATGATCTCGGCGGGATCCATGCCGTTGCCCAGAGACTTGTGCATGGCGCGGCCTTCGCCGTCCACGGTCCAGCCGTGGGTCAGGCACTCACGGAAGGGAGCCTGTGCCTTGCCGGTGGAGCCGACGGCGGTCAGCATGGCGGCCTGGAACCAGCCGCGGTACTGGTCGAGACCCTCGATATACATATCGGCGGGCCAGAAGCCCTGATCGCGCTTCATGGATGCGAAGTGGGAAGAACCGGAGTCAAACCAGCCGTCCAGGGTGTCGGTCTCCTTCTCGAAGCCTTCGGCCTTACCGCAATGGGGGCAGGTGAAGCCGGCAGGCAGGATCTCGGCGGCTTCTTTGGCGAACCATGCGTTGGAGCCTTCGGCGGCGAACAGGTCGGAGATGGCGGCGATGGTCTCGTCGGTGACGATGGGCTTGCCGCAGTCCTTGCAGTAGACCACGGGGATGGGCAGACCCCACTTGCGCTGACGGGAGATGCACCAGTCGGTGCGCTCACGGATCATGGCCTTCATGCGGTCAATGCCCCAGCCGGGCACCCAGCGCACATCGTCGCAGGCGGCGCAGGCGTCATCCTTAAAGGCGTCGACGGAGCAGAACCACTGGGGGGTGGCACGGAAGATGATGGGGTGCTTGCAGCGCCAGCAGTGAGGATAGCTGTGGACGATATCCTCGGCGGCAAACAGCGCGCCGGATTCCTTCATATCTGCCAGAATGACAGGGTTGGATTCCTCGGTCTTGAGGCCGGCGTACTTGCCGGCATAGTCGGTGTGGCGGCCCTGATCGTCCACGGGCACCACCATCTCCATGCCGTAGCGGCGGCAGGTCTGATAGTCGTCCGCACCGAAGCCGGGAGCGGTATGGACGCAGCCAGTACCGGAGTCCATGGTGACGTAGTCGGCGTTCACCAGACGGCTCGTCTTGGGCAGGAAGGGATGGTCGGCCAGCATGTTCTCGAAGAACTGACCGGGGTGGGTCTCCACGATCTCGTAGTTCTCCACGCCGCCAACGCCCATGACCTTCTCCACCAGAGCCTCGGCCACGATGTAGATCTCGCCGTTGTCGGTGTTCTTCACCAGAGCGTAGGAATCCACAGGGTGCAGGGCGATGGCCAGGTTGCCGGGCAGCGTCCAGATGGTGGTGGTCCAGATGACGAAGAACAGCTTGCTCTTGTCATAGGCGCCCAGCTTGCCGCAGTCGTCGTTCATGGGGAACTTGACGTAAACGGTGGTGCAGGGATCGTCTTTATACTCGATCTCGGCTTCTGCCAGAGCGGTCTCGTCGTGGGCGCACCAGTACACGGGCTTGAGGCCCTTGTAGATGTAGCCCTTCTTGTACATCTCACCGAAGACCTTGACTTCCTCCGCCTCGAAGGAGGGGTTCATGGTCAGGTAGGGATGCTCCCAGTCGCCGATGACGCCCATGCGCTGGAAACCCTTCATCTGAATATCCACATACTTCTGGGCGTAGGCATGGCAGGCGGAGCGGAATTCGGGCACGCTCATGGCCTTGTGGTTGAGCTTCTGCTCCTTGATGATGGCAGACTCGATGGGCATACCGTGGTTATCCCAGCCGGGGATGTAGGGGGTATAGTGGCCGCGCATGGCGTAGGAACGAACAATGATGTCCTTGAGGCTCTTGTTCATGGCGTGACCCATGTGGGGGTTGCCGTTGGAAAACGGAGGGCCGTCGTGCAGAGAGAAGCGGGGCTTGCCCTCGTTCTTCTTGAGCAGCTCGTTGTAGATGTCCATTTCCTGCCAGCGAGCCAGCATCTCCGGCTCACGCTTGGGCAGGCCTGCTCGCATGGGGAATTCGGTCTGCGGCAGATTGATGGTCTGATTATAGTCCATAATTTACACTCCTAACAATTTATTTAACTTTCAATAAATTTTAAAATCTCTTCTTCTGAAACTTCTTTTGTCCGAAACACTTTATATCCGCACAAAGTCAACACTTTGTCGACAAACTCATCTCGCTCAGCCCGTTCTTTGTTCTGGTGACTGTTATCATCCAGCTCGATCACATACCGCGCAACCAAGTTGCTTTTCGCCAGAACAAAATCCACATGCTTTGCCTGAATTCTGTAAAGATTGCTCTTATATTTCGGATGGTTTCGAATAGGCTCTACCAAATCAAACAAGCGCACTTTCGCAAACACAATCAAATCATGTTTTTTTGCAATTTCATTCAACTTGTAATACGCGCGTTTCTCATTCTGCGAGAACATCCATTTGGATTGATATGCGCCTTCAACCAAAACATCTTCTTTAAGCGCATCGTCAGGCGCGCACTCATTGTCCACAGCCTGTTTATTTGCCGTTTTCGGCTTTTGGCCACCTGCTCCCCCGCCTGTTCTCAATTTTACAAGTGCAAAAAAAACAAACGCCAAAATCAATACCCAAACAAACATTGTAGCGCTCCTTTCGCAAAACAAAAAACGCTTCATCTCTTTTTCAAGAGACAAAGCGTTGTGAAAACACTCTGCGGTACCACTCTCGGTTGCCGTCCCCTTGCGGAAACGACCGCTTATCGCCTGCGATCACAGGCCGATGCTGTAACGGGCATCAACCGTCCAAACCTACTCGCGTCGTCTTTCAGCCGGAGGCTCCAAGGTGATTTTCACGCTCCGTTTCTCTCCGTCTTACACCGACCGACGGCTCTCTTCGCAGAAACCAAAGGGTTACTCGTCCTTATCTACACCAAACATATTCAATTACCGCACTATCATATCATGTTTTTGCCGTTTGTCAACGGATATCCGTTGCATTTTGCGGCTTTTTCCGCCTTTTTGCCCACCGATCACCCCTCCGCTGCCCGCAGATCCGCACTTTTCCGCCCGCAAAAAGCAGAAGCCGACCCTTTCGGGTCGGCTCTGACTGTTACTGATAGCGGTACTGCCGTCCTGTGTACTGATCCACGCAGGCAAGGAACATCTCCTTGCTGCGAAATTCCATCAGCTGGCAGCCTTCCTCCTCGTGGAAGGACACGATGCGGCGGGCATTGTCCACCCACACGCGGAACACCTGATCGTTACATACGGTCTTTTCCATGAGCGAAAGGCTCCTTTCTGTTGAATGGGGTCTGCTTATTAGACGGCGTCCGGGTCGGTTTTGTTGCAGGAAATCCCAAAAATTTTCGGAACGGCTTTTACTTCTCCTCTTGTGCGGCCACACCCGCCGCCACATCCGCGCGAAACGCATCCCACGCCTGCGGCTGCTCCACATAGTACAGCGGACAGCGCTTGCCGGTAACGTCGTAATGGCGGATGACGTCCTCCGCCGGATCCAGCGCAAACTGTCGGCACAGCCACGCCGTCAGCTCCACGGTCCGCGCATAGGTCACAGGGGAAAAGATGCCCGTTTCATCGTTGTGGCAAACCTCAACGGCCACCGTGTCGCCGTTGCGGCCGTTGGAGGCGTAGGCGATCTCCGTCAGAGGAATGCACTGAACCACCTCCCCCTCCAGCCCTACGATGAAGTGGCTGCTGGCGTAGGTCTTGTTCCTCCCCAGCGCCAGAGATGCGAAATAATTGCGGTTTGCCTGCGCCGAGGTGCCGGGGTTGCCTACATAATGGATAACGACACCTTTAATGTTCCTCAAGGTGCTGCCAGAGCGGGAATATCGGTTTTTCGGCAGGAAATCCGCCGTCACATAGTCCGGCACGGCCACGCCCGCCGCTTCCGCCCCCGCCCCACCTGCAAGGCGGAGCACCAGCAGCACACTGTTGGCCAGCACCAGCGCGGCCAGAATGCATAACAGCACGAATTGAGGCCGGAGCCGCCGTCTTTTGTGTCCTTCCATGGCTCAGCCGCCGGTGACATAGACCGCCGTGGGGCCGTCGGCGCCGCCGATGATGCCCACGGAGGACTCGCTCACAGCGCCGGCGATGATGTCCTCCACAGTGGGAGCGGAATTTGGGTTCGGGGTGACGTCCTCCGTTGAGGGAATGGGGCGGGGCACATAGGAGGCGCTGTCGTACACATCCTCATAGGCGATGCCGAACTTCTCCTCCCAGAGCTTGATCTCCTCCATTTTCAGCAGTTCCTCGTCGGTGTACTGCTCGGGATAGAGCTGCTGGTAGGTTACCAGCTGATCCGGTGTCACCAGCCCCAGCGCCAGCAGCGCATCCACGGTGTGTGTCATCCCGGGGCGGATGTTGATATCCAGATAATCGTGCAGGGTGAAGTCCGCGCCAGCTTCCGTATATTCTTTCTTCACGAATTCCAGAGAAAGGCTTACGGCGTATTCCGCGGCGTTGCTGCGGTCAAACCAGTTATAGGTGCCCCAGGTGCCCGCCTTGGCGTCCAGACACACGGCCTCCCAGATGGCACGAGCCTCCCGGTCGCTGAGTGAGAACGCCTCCTGCTTCTTTTCCACATACAGGTTTCCGCTCTCCACGACATAGCCGCTGCCGCCGCCATGGAGGCGCTTGGTCTTCATCTCGGCACTGTTCACAAGGCGATCCAGCACGAAATCGTAGGTGCCGGGCGTTTCCATGCGCTCCGGCGTCACCACCAGAGAATAGCGGCGGGAGAGTGTCGTTCCGTTCCGCAGATTGTAGGTAAGGCGGACGGTGGTGGTCGTGACAGAGCTTCCGTTACGCCCCCGCTCGTCATAGGCCCGGGCGGCGTAGTCCGCATCCTGCGCGATAGCCAGATGTGCGGCACGCACCTGCTCCAGCAGTGCATCCTCCTCGCCGGGATAGAAGGTGTAGTTGTTGCCGGCGGCGTAGAAGGTGACGCTCTTCACCTCCCGGATCTTCGGCACGCGTTCCTCTACGCCCAGCAGGTCGAAGTGCAGCACGCAGCAAACTGCCGCGGCAAACACGGCCGTAGCCGCCAGGCCCTTCAGGCTGCCCCGGAATACCCGCAGGGATTTTGCCAGCAGCATACTGGCAGTGTAATAGCCGATGGCGCCGGAGATCAGCATGCACACAGCCATAGGGAAAGCCTCGTAATACTTGCCGTACTGGAAGTTCCGCCAGAATATCTCATACAGGGCAATGCCGCCCAGCATGGCGCTGCAGACGGTAACGCCCCAGCGGAATACGGGTTTCATCCAGCGAACCGACACCACATCGCCGGCGCTCTCGCTGCGGCGGCGGCTGTACAGCAGCCACGCCGCGCCCAGCAGCGCCAGGCCTGCCAGCGCATAGACCGCGATGAGCCAGCCGTTTTCCAGCGTGACGGCAGAGATCTCGCTCCTCCAGTAGCCGCCGAGGCGGTGGCTGGAGTCTTCTATGAACCGCTCGGTATACTCACTATGGGTGCTGACATGCCGCATCAGGTACACCGTGGGGGATAGAAACTCCGCCGTGCCGGTATAGCTGCCGGATACGCCGAACAGGAAGCCCTGCGCAAACAGGCACACCAGCGCGTCCAGCGCAACCGCCAGGAAGTGGAAGACGAAGTACAGCACCGGCATGGCAAAAAGATTGCCGGTGACGAAGGCCACCGCCGTGGCAGAGGCAAAGTAGAACAAGCTCTCGCCGACGACTGCCAGAATGGTCACAAGGATGCCCACCGGCTCAAAGCCGCCGAAGCAGGAAAAGATCAGGATGGCAAGGCCGCCGGTGATGACATAGGGGATGAGCATCATGGCCATGCCGGAGAGGAAGTTCGTGACAAACAGTCCCTCACGGCGGATGGGCAGGGTGTGCATCAGTCCCACGCCGCGGGGGTTGAACAAATAGCTCCACACCGCAACGGCCACCAGAATGGCGTAGATCAGAGAAACGATGGGCACGCCGTAGGCCACGATGCCGTAATAGATCTCCGTGGCCGACAGCGGTTTCATCCAGCTGTCATTGTAGCGCAGCAGCTGCGTCAGTGCCGCCAGCGGAAACAGTGCGCCGATGAAAGAAGGCGCGGCCCACAGCGGCCAGAACCGGGTCAGATTCTTACGAAACAGCGTTGCATTAAAGAACGATCTCTTTGACAGCATAGTCCACACCTCCCAGTTCATAGATAAAGATCTCCTCCAGCGTCAGAGGAATGGCATCCACCAGCAGCGGCGCATAGGGCGCAAGCCGTGCCGTGGCCTCCTCGGCACCTGCGCGCAGGATGATGGTATGCACCCGGCCGATACGGGACGTATGCAGAGCGCCCAACTCGGCAGGGACTTCCTCCATGCCCTCGCCAAACACCACCTGCAGCTTCACCATGTTGTCCTGCAGCTGCACAAGACTGCGTTCCAGCAGCACCTTGCCGTGTTCCATAATGCCTACATGGTCGCAGACATCCTCCAGCTCCCGGAGGTTGTGGGAGGAGACCAGCACCGTGGTGCCCCGCTCTGCCACATCGCCCATCATCAAGCTCCAGATCTGGCGGCGCATCACGGGGTCGAGACCGTCCACCGGCTCGTCGAGGATCAGATAGTCCGGCATGCAGGAAAGCGCCAGCCAGAAGGCCACCTGCTTCTGCATACCCTTGGACAGGCGGCGGATGGCGCGCTTTTCGTCAATGGGAAAGACGTTCTTCAGCTTTTCGTAGCGCTCTGTGGAAAAGCTGGGGTAAACACCTTTATAAAACCGCATCATGTCCGGGACATTGGCCTGATTAAAATAGTACCAGTCATCGGGAATGGCCGCAATGCGCGCCTTCAGCGCCGCGTTTTCCCAGATGTCCTGTCCGTCCACGGTGATGACGCCCTCATCCTGCCGGTAAATGCCCGTCAGGTGGCGGATCAGCGTGGACTTGCCGGCGCCGTTGGGGCCAACTAAACCATATACGCTGCCGGTGGGAACGGTCAGCGTGGCGCCGTCCAGCGCCGCAAAGCCGTCAAAGGTCTTGACGACGTTTTTTACTTCGATCATACAGGTTCCTCCTCTCCTGTTCCCTTGGAGAAACTTGCGGGGCACTCCTTCACCAGCGCCGCCAGTTCCTCCTCGTCCACACCCAGATACCGCAGCTCCGCTGCCAGTTCCCGGATCTTCTCCACCAGTTCCCGCTTGCGGCTCTCGCCTCCGTCCACCACGGCGGCGGCAAAGCTGCCCTTGCCGGGGATGGAGTAGATAAAGCCCTCATTTTCCAGCTCGTTATACGCCCGCTGGATGGTGTTGGGATTGATGGAAAGCTGCTGCGCCAGCGCACGGACCGAGGGAAGCTTCTCATCCGGCGACATGGCGCCGCTGACGATCAGCTTTTTCAGTCCGTCGCGGATCTGCTCATAGATCGGGCGGGAATCCCGATAATTCAGCGTGAGCATCCCCTCACCTCCTGCTTAAAAAAATCACCAGCGCCACAAGACCGGTCACGGCGGCCGCCACCGCCACACCCAGCGCGATCAATCTCACCATAGGAACGCGAACCATTTCGTCACCTCCTGCTCAAAAAGAATACCAACAGTGCAAATACTGTAAACAAAACGACGCCGCCGATCAGCGCCAGAGGAACTATCGCCATACAGGTCACCTCCCGTGTCAAACTGTATCAACTGTATTAGTACAGTTAGGCTATCACGGCGAGGAACCGCTGTCAATTACAATTTGGTAACAATGGAACTTTTTTGCTTTTGCGCCGCTTTCTTGTGGTCGGCGCGCCGCGGAAACACTATCTGTGGTGCGCAGTGCAAAAAAATTGGCAAAGAAACGGAATTTGTCCGGGAAACGCGGATAAAATTGTTCAAAAATAAGAAAAATCCTCTTTACATCCGCACTTTTGTATGGTATGGTATTTGGGCACGCGAATGTGCGAAACAGCCCTGAAGCTTCGTTTTGCGGATTGTTCACCTGTCCCGGGACGCAGTTTTGCGGGTAATATTTATGAAAGGTGGAAACTACCATGCTGCGCAAAGAACAGAAGACTGCTATCATCGACGCCAACCGTACCCACGAGACCGACACCGGCTCCCCCGAGGTTCAGATCGCTATCCTGACCGAGCGGATCAATGTGCTCACCGAGCACATGCGCGCCAATCCCCAGGACAAGCACTCCAACCGCGGCCTGCTGAAGATGGTCGGTAAGCGCCGCAGCCTGCTGGATTACCTGCAGAAGAAGGACATCGAGCGCTATCGTGCTCTGATCGCCAAGCTGGGCATCCGTAAGTAAGCAGCAACCGGGGTGACGGAGGCAACTCCGTCACCCTTTTCTGCAATTTTTCCCGAAAAAACCGTGTATTCGCCGGGAGACGCTGCCTTTTGTGTTTGAAACTGTGCCTGAAATCACGAGGATTTTCCTCCGCTTCGGACATGCTTTCAAATACGAAAAGCGCGCTCCCGAGCACCAAAGAAAAGGAGCAACTCTATGTCTACCATTATCACCCAAAGACAGTACCCCGGCTACCGCAAGTATGAGATGGATCTGGCCGGCCGCCCCCTGACGCTGGAAGTCGGCAAGATCGCCGAGCTGGCCAACGCCGCCGTCATGGTCGGCTACGGCGACACCCGCGTGCTGGTGTGCGCCACCGCTGCCCCCCGTCCCCGTGACGGCATTGACTTCTTCCCTCTGTCTGTCGACTTTGAGGAGAAGATGTACGCCGTGGGCCGCATCCCCGGCAGCTTCAACCGCCGCGAGGGCCGTCCCGGCGAGAAGGGCATCCTGACCAGCCGCGTCATCGACCGCCCCATCCGCCCCCTGTTCCCCTATGACTTCCGCAACGATGTGTCTATTATGGCCACCGTGATGGCTGTTGACCACGACTGCTCTCCCGAGATCGCCGCTCTGATCGGCACCTCCGCCGCTCTGGCCATCTCCGACATCCCCTGGAACGGCCCCGTGGGCGCCGTGAAGATGGGTCTGGTGGACGGCAAGCTGGTCATCAACCCCAACGCCGAGGAGAACAAGGTTTCCGATCTGGACGTCACCGTGGTCTCCACCGGCAAGAAGGTCGTCATGATCGAGGCCGGCGCCAACGAAGTGCCCAACGACAAGATGTTCGAGGCCATCCGGCTGGCCCACGAGGAGAACCAGAAGCAGATCGCCCTGATCAACCAGATGGTCACCGAGATCGGCAAGGCCAAGTTTGACTATCCCCACGCCGACTTCGATCAGGTCCTGTTCGACAAGATCGTTGCTGACTTCATGGACGAGGCCAAAGCCGCCATGGACACCGACGACAAGAACGTCCGTGAGGCTCGTTGGAACGCCATGATCGAGAAGTGGCACGAGAAGTATCTCGAGGAGCATCCCAACATGGATCAGTACCTCGAGGAGATCACCTACAAGTTCCAGAAGAAGATCGTCAAGGCATGGCTGCTGCAGGGCCACCGTGTTGACGGCCGTCAGAAGAACGAGATCCGCCCCCTCAGCGCCGAGGTTTCCGTTCTGCCCCGCGTCCACGGCTCCGGCCTGTTCACCCGCGGCCAGACGCAGGTTCTGTCCGTTGCCACCCTGGATACCCTCTCCGCCAACCAGAAGCTGGACACCATCTGGGAAGAGACCGAGAAGCGCTATATGCACCACTACAACTTCCCCGGCTACTCCGTCGGCGAAGCAAAGCCCTCCCGCTCCCCCGGCCGTCGTGAGATCGGCCACGGCGCTCTGGCCGAGCGTGCCCTGCTGCCCGTGATCCCCTCTGTGGAGGAGTTCCCCTACGCCATCCGCGTGGTCTCCGAGGTCGTTTCCTCCAACGGTTCCACCTCCCAGGGCTCCATCTGCGGCTCCACGCTGGCTCTGATGGACGCCGGCGTGCCCATCAAGGCTCCTGTTGCCGGTATCTCCTGCGGTCTGATCCAGGACGATGACGGCTCCTTCACCACCTTCATCGACATCCAGGGTGTTGAGGACTTCCACGGCGAGATGGACTTCAAGGTCGCCGGTACCAAGGCCGGTATCACCGCCATCCAGATGGACCTGAAGAACGACGGTCTGACCATGGAGATCATCAAGGAAGCGCTGGACACCACCTATGACGCCCGCGTGCAGATCCTCGACCAGATCATGCTGCCCGTCATCGCCGAGCCTCGTGCCGAGGTGAGCAAGTATGCTCCCAAGATGCTGACCATGCACATCGATCCCGACAAGATCCGTGACGTTATCGGCAAGGGCGGCTCCGTCATCCAGAAGATCGTGGCCGACACCGGCGCCAAGATCGACATCAACGACGACGGTTCCATCTTCATCGCCGCTCCCAACCCCGAGAGCTGCAACGCCGCCAAGAAGTGCATCGACGACATCGTGTTTGTGCCCGAAGTCGGCGCCCTGTACTATGGCCGCGTTGTCCGCCTGATGACCTTCGGCGCCTTCGTGGAGCTGGCTCCCGGCAAGGACGGTCTGGTCCACATCTCCAAGCTGGCCGAAAAGCGCATCGAGAAGGTGGAGGACGCCTGCAAGATCGGCGATATGATGTGGGTCAAGGTCACCGAGATCGACGAGAAGGGCCGCGTGAACCTCTCTCACAAGGACGCTCTGCGTGAGATCGCCGAGAAGGAAGCCAACGGCGAGCGCGTAAAGTAAGGTTTTCCCATCCGAATACAGAAAGGACGAGCCATACGGCTCGTCCTTTTTTTGTGTTAAAAAAACGCCCTCCTCTTTGAAGGCCACTTAAGCGGTTTCCGCCTCTGTTGCGGGGGCGGCGGCTCCGCCTGCCGAGATATATTGTTCCTCCGTCTGCTGCTGGGCGCGGATGAGGACGGACTTTGCTGCGCCGAAGTTCATCTGCTCCATCGCCTCCACCGCATCGGTGCAGGCGTTGAACAGCCGCGTGTATAGTTTCTGATAGTCCGGCATAAAATTACCCCGAGCCAAGTTTAGGACATATTGTCCAGAAAGCCAATAGGACGTATTGTCCTGCGCTATGCTGATTTTGGTGATGCTTGTGACATTAAGAATTCGTGATTTGCGAGAAGATGCAGATTTAAAACAACGCCAATTGGCCGAACTTCTGCACTGTGACCAGTCTCTTTATTCCAAATACGAGCGGGAAGATCGTCCGTTGCCGTTGGAGTATGCCGAAAAACTGGCAGACTTTTACAATGTCAGCGTGGATTATCTGCTGGGCCGCACGGCAATCAAGACCCCATATCCGAAAAAGTAAGAGGAAGGCTTCCGCCTTCCTCTCTTTTCTTAAAAAATGTTGGGGAGAGATCTTTGGCGCAAAGCCCCCTCCCCAACACCCCTCCAGAAACGTGGGGGCGTTTCGCCTTCGCCCCCACACCCCCTAACGACTCAAAAGAGGGGGCTGCGGCCCCCTCCTTTGGATTCCACCCCCATGGGGGCGTTCTCCCGGAGGGGATTCCAAAGGGGAGGGGCGCCCCCCTCCTCTTTGTGTCGGTTCAAGGGGGTCCGGGGGGAAATCGAAATCCCCCCGGGTTTCTCTTCGCGGGGTTTGGGGGCGGTTCTCTTTTCAAAAGAGAATGGCCCCCAAGCGTTCCTTGCCTCAGGCAAATGAGCGACCGGCTTTCAAATGCCCGTGGTTTTTTTCGCTTCCTTGTGCTACAATACCGTCAGAAACGTTGATTTTTGCAAAGGATGTGACTTTATGGACATCATCGCCGCCATTTCCACCGGAAATTCCGTCTGCGCCATCGGCATCGTCCGCGTGTCCGGCGCGGGCTGCTTTGAAGCGTGCGACAAAGTCTTTCGCGCCATGAACGGCAAGGCCTTTTCCGCCCAGACGCCCAGAACGATGATCTACGGCGACATGCTGGACGCCGAGGGTCGGCTCCTCGACCGGGGACTGGCCGTCCGCTTCCCCGCTCCCCACAGCTACACCGGCGAGGACAGCGCCGAGTTCCACTGCCACGGTTCCCCCGTGGTACTGCGGGAACTGCTCTCCGCCCTGTTTGCCGCCGGTGCACGGCAGGCAAGAAAAGGCGAATTCACCCGCCGCGCCTTTTTGAACGGGCAGCTGGATCTGACACAGGCCGAGGCGGTCATCGACCTCATCGACGCAGAGACGGCTGCCGCCGCCCGCAACGCTGCCGCCCAGCTGGACGGCGGTCTGCGCCGGGTGCTGGAGCCGATTCAGGATACGCTGCTGGACATCTCCTCCCGCTTCTACGCCGTGGTGGACTACCCCGACGAGGACATTGAGGATATTCGTCCGGAGGACATTGCGCAGGCACTGGCCTCCGCCGACAAGTCCCTGACCCGGCTGCTGGCTACCTGTCGGCGGGGCACGGTTCTGAAATCCGGTGTGCGCACCGCCATCGTGGGTCGCCCCAACGCCGGCAAGTCCTCGCTGCTCAATGCGCTGGCCGGTTTCGACCGCGCCATCGTCACCGACATTCCCGGCACCACCCGGGACACCGTGGAGGAAAGTGTCCTCTGCGGCGGTACGCTGCTGCGGCTCATCGACACCGCAGGCATCCGTGACACGGAGGACACCGTGGAGCAGCTGGGCGTGGAGCGCTCCCGCGCCGCTATGGAAAGCGCCGAGCTGGTGCTGGCCGTGGTGGACGGCTCCGCCCCCGTAACGGAGGCGGATATGCCCTTCCTCCTCTCTGCTGCAAAGAAAGCTTCGTGGATCCTGGTCTGGTCCAAGGCGGACATCACGCCCGCCGATGCCTTTCTCGATTTTCCCATGCCCCTTTCCGCGGAATATCACGCTCCCGCCGCCGTGGTGCAGCTCTCCTCCGTCACCGGAGCAGGGCTGGATACGCTGGAGCAGGCCGTTTCCGCCCTGTTTCCCGCCGAGGGTGGCGCAGACGCCGGCACCCTCCTCACCGACCGCCGACAGGAGGAATCGGCACTGCGCGCCCGGGATGCGGTGCGCCGCGCGGCACAGGCGCTGGAATGTGGCCTGACCCCCGATGCCATCCTCACCGATGTGGAGGAGGCGCTGGACGCACTGGGCGAGCTGACCGGCCGCAGCGCAAAAGAGGAGATTGTCTCCCGCATTTTTTCCCGCTTCTGCGTCGGGAAATAAAGACAATATTAATTTCCATGGAATATGGTTTACAAAACCATATTTCTGTGATACAATGCGTTTCGAAGCGAACTTTTACCGTTAGGAGGCTTCTCCATGGAGGATTTGACTGCCCTGCAAGAACGGCTGCGCCAGCAGCGGCCGGTGGACTGGGATCATCTGCCGGATTTTGCGCTTTACATGGATCAGGTACTCAGCTATATGGATCGGCAGGTTCTGCGCTTTGACGAAAGCGATGCCCTTACCGCGGCCATGGTGAACAACTACACCAAAAGCGGCCTCGTCCCCCGGGCCGAGGGAAAGAAATACAACCGGGAGCATCTGGCCTATCTCACCGCCATCTGCGTGCTCAAGCAGGTGCTTTCCGCCAAGGATATCGATCTGCTGATCCGGGAGTCCATTCAGGGCGCATCCACCGTGGAACAGGGCTACGCCAGCTTCTGCACCGGTCTGGACAAGGCGCTGAACGCCGTGGCGGACGAGATGGCAGACCGCTCTGTGGATTCACTGGCTTACGAGGCCATCCACTTTGCCCTTCTCAGCTACGCCGCCGGCGTGGCATGCAACCGCTATGTGGCGCTGCTCCGGCAGGAAAAGGGCGTCGAGGCCCCCGCCGCAAAAAAAGCCCGGAAGGAGAACGATTGAGATGAGAGAATTTGTCATCATGACCGACAGCTGCTGCGACCTGACAGCAGAAATGGCCGCCGATCTGGAACTGGAAGTCCTTCCTCTGCGGCTTTTGATGAACGAAAAGGATTACCGCAACTATCTGGACGGCCGGGAGATCGGCTTCAAGGCGTTTTATGACTGCATGCGCAGCGGCAGCATGGGCGCTACCTCCGCCGCCAGCGTGGGTGAATTCGAGGACGCCATGCGCCCCATTCTGGCCACCGGCAAGGACATCCTGTACGTCGGCTTCTCCTCGGCTCTGTCCACCACGTATCAGTCCTCCGTGATCGCCGCGGAGCAGCTGCGGGAGGAGTTCCCCGACGCGGACATCCGCGTGGTGAATTCCAAGTGCGCTTCCATGGGTCAGGGTCTGCTGGTCTGGCTGTGCGCGCAGCAGAAGAAGGCAGGCAAGTCCCTTGCCGAGGTTTGCGAATACTGTGAAAAAAACATCCCCTCCCTGTGTCACTGGTTCACCGTGGACGATCTGTTCCACCTCAAGCGTGGCGGCCGTGTCAGCGCCGCCACGGCACTGGTGGGCACCATGCTCTCCATCAAACCCGTTCTTCATGTGGACGACGAGGGCCGCCTTATCAACGTGGGCAAGGCTCGCGGCCGCAAGGCCTCTCTGCTGGCTCTGGTGGACAACATGGAAAAAACCGCTGTTGACCCCGCCAATCAGACCGTGTTCATCTCCCACGGCGACTGTCTGGCGGACGCGCAGTTCGTAGCCGCCGAAGTCGAAAAGCGCTTCGGCACCCGTGACATCCGCATCAGCTATGTGGGCCCTGTCATCGGAAACCACACCGGCGCCGGCGTGGTGGCGCTGTTCTTCCTGGGCAGCAAGCGGTAAATTCGTCTTTCCAAACATCCGTGTATGTGATAAAATCCGTTTGAGGGCCGGCGCAGCCGCCTTCAAACGGATTTTTCTGCTGCCTTGCTGCGGCGTTTCTCAACAAACCGATTGGGAGGTTTCTGTACAATGAATTGGCTGGAACTGCACATTGACACCGTCCACGCCGGACTGGACACCGTGGTGGAGCTGCTCTCTGCCCACGGCATCGACGGCGTGGTCATCGACGACGAAACGGACTTTCAGGATTTTCTGGAAAACAACCACCAGTACTGGGACTATGTGGACGAGGATCTGGAGAAGGCCATGCAGGGCAAGTCCCGCGTTACCTTCTATCTGACGGCAGATGACGAGGGCTTCGCCAAGCTGGGCGAGGTGCGCATCGCCCTGCAGGAACTGAAGGAAACACGCACCGACTGCGGCACGCTGCTGATGACCATGAACAACTTGCAGGAGTCCGACTGGGAGAACAACTGGAAGCAGTACTACAAGCCTATGGAGATCGGCGAGCGGCTGCTGGTCATTCCCGAGTGGGAGCAGGAAAATGCGCTGGGCAAGAAGAAGTACGCCGGCCGTGTGCCTCTCATTCTCGAGCCGGGCCTGACCTTCGGCACCGGCAGCCATGCCACCACCCGACTGTGCCTGACGGCACTGGAAAAAGCCGTTCACGGCGGCGAGCAGGTGTTGGATCTTGGCTGCGGCAGCGGTATTCTCTCCATTGCGGCGCTGAAGCTGGGCGCGGCCCACGCCTTCGCCTGCGACATCGACGAAAAGTGCCTGACGGTGGCCTATGACAACGCCGCCCTCAACGGCATCGGCCGTGATACCTACACCGTGGCGGTGGGCGACATCCTCTCTGACACCGAACTGCAGCAGCAGATCGGAACCGGCTACGATGTGGTGCTGGCCAACATCGTTTCCGACGTCATCATCGCCCTGACCCCGGCGGTGCGGGGACTGCTGAAACCTGGCGGCGTGTTCCTCTGCTCCGGCATCATCGACGATCGGGCGGAGGAGGTTGCCGGCAAACTGCGTGAAGCCGGTCTGGAGATCACAGAGACACGCAGCAGCGAGGGCTGGTTCGCCTACACCTGCAAATAACCGTTCTTCTTTGAAGTGCGCGGCGTTGCCGCGCACTTTTTTGCGCTTTTTTTGCCCTTTGGCCGACCTTCGACAATTCCCGCCATTCTTCTCCCCGCCGACGGACTACAATGAAACAAACCGGAGGTGGTCTTTATGACAACATACGAGGACAAGCTGCTCCTCTCCCTCTCCCCATCGGAGATTCGCCCTAATCCCCGCCAGCCCCGCCGGGTCTTTGATTCCCAGAGGCTGGAGGAACTGGCGGAGTCCATCCGCACCCACGGCATCATCCAGCCGCTGACGGTGCGCGCCACGGACACGGGCTGGGAACTGATCGCCGGGGAGCGGCGGCTGCGCGCCGCCATGCTGGCGGGTCTGGAGGCTGTCCCCTGCGTGGAAGCAAAAGCGGACGACGAAGCCTCTGCTGTTCTTGCGCTGGTGGAAAATTTACAGCGGCAGGATCTGCACTATTTTGAAGAAGCCGCTGCCATCGCGGACTTTCTGGCCGAAAGCGGGGTGACGCAGGAGGCGGCCGCCGCGGCGCTGGGGCGCTCCCCTTCGGCGCTGGCCAACAAACTGCGGCTGCTGCGGCTCTCCCCCGCCTGCCGGGACAAACTCTCCGCCGCCGCGCTCACCGAGCGCCACGCCCGGGCCCTGCTGCGGTTGGAAGCGGAGGAAGAACGGCTCGCGGCACTGGAACACATCGTCAAACGCGGGCTGAATGTGGCCCAGACGGAACAGTACATCGACCACCGGCTCATGGCACTGCAAACCACGCCACCCGCAGGGCGCAGGACCTTTGTTCTCAAGGATGTGCGGCTGTTCCTCAACAGTCTGGAACGCGGTCTGCGGATGGTGCGGGAGGCCGGCGTGGACGCTCACACAGAGCGCACCGACACCGACGACGCCATTCTCCTCACCATCCGCATCCCGAAGCAGCGGCAGAACGAGCGGGCATGAATCCCGCCCCCTGCCGCATAGTCTGGAAGCAGACAGCAGTTCCCAGCAACAGGAGGTTCTTATGGAACAGGCGCTGAACACGCCGCCCACACCGCAGGCGAACCCATCACGAAGCCGCGTACTGATCGCCATACTCGTCCTTTTTTTACCCCTGCTTCTGGCCTATTTCGGTCTGTGTCTCTGCGCCGAATACCGCAGCACCTTCTATCCCAACACCACCGTCAACGGTACGACGGTGGGCAGCCTCACCGAAACACAGGCGCAGGCGCTGCTTATGGACGATCTTCCCCGCCGTCCGCTGACCCTCGCGGACGGCGAGACCGGCGAGGCGCTTCTGACCGTGCCTCTCTCTGCTCTGGGCTATACGGCAGAAACCTTTGCGTCTCTGGCGCAGACCGCCCTTCAACAGCAAAGACAGACCGCCTTTTTCCTGAAAGGATGGGGGCTTCTTTCCGCGCTGATGGGAAATGCCCCGGCGGTGCAGGCTTGGCCGCCGCCGAACAACGATGCTTTTGAGGCCGCAGCCGAGCGCCTGGCAGAGCGCCTCTCTCTGCCCCCCATCCACGGCGCCTATGCCCCGGCACAAAACGGCATTGCTGTCACCTGTCCCAGGGACGGCCGCGCCATCACCGCCGCGGCGCTGGACTGTTTGCGCGACCCTGCCCTCTGGCAGGAATCCTTTCGCGCAGACCTGTCCTTTTCGGTCATCCCCGCCCAGACGCTGACCGCCCGAGACATCGCCGCCGACCTCTGCGGCGAGGCACAAAATGCAGGATACGACCCCACCACAAACACCATCACCCCGGAGCGTCCTGGGGTGTCCTTTGACACGGAGGCGGCGCAGCAGCTCATGGACGCCGCTCCACCGGGCAAGACCATTCTGCTTCCGGCTGACATCCGGCCGCCCGCCGTCACCGCCGAGCAGCTGCGCCAGCTTCTGTTTCGCGACGTGCTGGGCGAATGCCGTACCGTGGTTTCCGGTACGGCGGCACGAAAAAACAACGTCCGGCTGGCTGCCAATGCCATGGACGGCACGGTGCTGAACGCCGGAGAGACCTTCTCCTTCAATGAAACCGTGGGACAGCGGACAGCGGCACGGGGCTACCGGGCGGCGCCCGCCTACGTCCAGGGCGAAACGGTGGATGAGATCGGCGGCGGGATCTGCCAGACCTCCTCCACCCTGTATCTGGCCTGTCTGTACGCCAATCTGCAGATCACGGAGCGCTACGCCCACCGCTATACGCCCTCTTACATCGATTGGGGCATGGACGCCACCGTATCCTGGGGCGGCCCGGACTATCGCTTTACCAACAACACCGACTATCCCGTGAAGATCTCCACCGCCTATGAAAACGGGCAGCTGACGGTGCGCCTGCTGGGCACGAACCTCTCCGGCATCACCGTAAAAATGACCGGCGAGACCGTTTCCAAAACGCCATGGAAGACTGTTTACCAGGAGGACGCCTCCCTTGCCCCCGGCACGGAGCAGGTCAAGACCTCGCCCCACGCCGGCTGTACGGTCAAGACCTACCGCACCCTCTACGCCGCCGACGGGCAATGGCTCTCTACCACCTACGAGGCCACCAGCAGCTACAAGAGCCGCGACCGGGTCGTCCTCCGCGGCCCGGAGACCGAAGCACCACCCGCCGTCGGCACAGAACCCCTGCCTGCCGACCCGCCGCTGCCGGAGGTTCCCTCGGTTCCCACGGCGGAAAATGTGCCGCTGCCCGCCGCACCCACAGAGCCCGCCGAACCGGCCGAAACGCCTCCGGATGCCGCCGCAGCGCCTCCGGAACCAACATCGTAACAGCCCCAAAAGCCGCTTCAGAGAACAGCAAAAGCCAAGCCGCGTCTTGCGGCTTGGCTTTTATACACAGCAGGGGTCTATGGCGTCTTTTTCATCCGCCAAAGCGACGCAATCAGCATGGCAACGGAATCATTCCTTTGTGAAAACGAAACTTAACCGCCGGGGCGATCGCCTTCCTCGCACGCAATCGCGATTCCGTTTTCATCAAACGTGATAAAAAGCAAAACTTCCGGAGCTGTCCTCAAAAATCCTTTTTCCCGCGCTTTTATCGTATATCCGCATCGACAGTTTCGATATAAACCGTCTTCACCCGCAGGCATTCCCACACAGTCAAATGCGCCAAGAGCATTCTCAATTTCTGCCGATGTTTTTCCGATAAATTTGTCTTCGTTATCCTTGCTGCCGCACCCCAAAAGGGAGAGCAAAAAACCGCACAAATAAAACATGCTGCTAATTTCTTTTTCATATGCCCTGCCTTTTTGTCAAATTCTTGTTATCGTCTTCTTTAATCCATATTACCATGCAAGGGAACAGCATACAACAGGCACAGCAGATCATGCTATGCCTGTTCTCTGTTTTGCGGACACCCGCCGGCACGGTTTCTTTTTTCGCGCTTTTGCGCATACTAACGGGGAAATTCGACGATGGAGGGCTTCTATGAAGCGTTGGGTTCTCCCGCTTGTTCTTCTTTGCGCCGGGCTGGCCGCCGCGTGGCCGCTGCGGCGCTACCTCACCGCCGAGGCCATTGCCGCCCGATCGCCCGGGCAGACCGGGCTGGCCGCCGCCTTTCTGCTGGCGCTTTACGCGGCAAAAAGTCTGTCTGTGGCCTTTCCGCTCTCCGCCCTGACGGCAGCAGGCGGACTGCTCTTCCCCCTGCCCGTGGCACTGGCGGTGAATCTGACGGGGACGGCCATCGTGCAGCTGCTCCCCTTTCTGCTGGGACGGCGGCAGCGCGCCGACTTCTCCGCCCTGCGTCAGCGGTATCCCCGCCTCGGGGCACTGGCAAATATGACGCAGCACCCCCGGCGGACCGTCTTTCTGCTGCGGCTGGGCGGGGCAACCCCGGGGGATCTGGTGAGCATGTTCCTTGGTGCGGCGGATGTTCCTCTGGGAAGCTATCTCACCGGCGGCCTTCTGGGTGCGGCGCCCAGAGTGCTCTGTGCCACCCTGCTGGGCGCCGCCCTGTGGGAGATCGGCGGGCGGCGGTTCTGGCTGTCCGTGGGTACGGGGGCACTCCTTACTGTGACGGCGGTGATTTTGTGGCGGTTTCTTTCCGCAAGAGAGCAGCAAGCATAAAAAACCGACCCTTTCGGGTCGGTTTTATTACTTTTTTTCCTTTTTCAGCTTGCGGATGTCTTCGCCCACAAAAGCCAGCAGATCATACTCTCCCTCAATGCGCGAGGCCAGCTGCGGCGTATATCGCTGCGCCAGCTTCTCCGGCGAAAGATTTGTGCTGATGATCGTGGAACGTTTTTCCACCAGACGGGTATTGACGATCTGGTACAGCGCGCTCTGGACAAAGGCGGTGGTCATCTCCGTTCCAAGGTCGTCCAGGATCAGCAGATCGCAGTTGAGGATCCGCTCCACATCAGAATCTGCCTGCTCGTCCTCCCGGCTGAACTTCCGCGTCTCAAACCGGTCAAACACCTGGCCGGCCGTGTCATAAACCACGGACCAGCCTTCTTCGCTGATATGCCGCGCGATGGCCGCGGACAGGTGTGTTTTTCCAAGGCCCGGTGCGCCAAACAGCAGCAGGTTCCACGGTTTCTCCCCAAAGCGGTGGGCATATTGGATGCAGGTCTCGTAAACCTTTTCCTCCATATGCTGTCGGGCCGTTTTGGTTTTCCCGGGGATCTGATCGTCGGGATACCAATCCAGATCAAACGTATCAAAGCTCTGGGTGCCCAGATCCAGCATGCGGGAAAGCTCTTTTTTCTGCTCCCGGGCGTAGTAGCTCTTCAGGCAGCGGCACACATTGCCATCCCGATAGCCGCTGTCGTCACACAGCACACAGGCAGGCCGCTCCTCCAGCGCATCCTCCGGCAGACTCATTTCCGCCAGCAGGCGGCGTTTTTCCTCCTGCAGGCTCAAATTTTCGTCCCGCAGGCGCTCCACCGCCGGACGGGGATCGGTTCCCCGCCGCAGAGCGCTGGCAATGATGCGGCTCATGGTGCCTTTCAGCTCCGTTTCGATCTCTTTCAGGCGGGGCTGGCGGCGGAAAATGGACTCCCTGCGTTCCTGCAGACGCGCATTCCGCTCTGCCTTGTCCTCCTCAAACTGCATTTGCGCCCGGCGCATGATCTTTCCGTCATATGCCATGGTTTTCACTCCTATTTATCCCGGTGTTACACATAATTCCATGCGTCATCAACGGTTTTCTTTCCGCTTTCCATCGGTTTTGCGGCCCGCTTGTCTCCCGCTTCAATTTCCTCCACGGTATGTAGCCCCTTTTCGTGCCACTTTTTCAAAATGCCGTTGCAGTAAGGCCACTTCAGCTCGTGGCACTTCATCACCGTCTTGTCATAGGCCAGCGCAACCGCCTCCGGGCCGAAGCCCCATTCCTGCCACGCCGTCAGGTACTTTTCTTCCGAGGCCACCGGGGCGCGGTCGCCCAGCTGCAGCGCCCGCATATAGGCGGGCAGGGTCTCCTGCCGGTGGGCATAGTGTTTCAGGTACTCCGCCGCGGCGCGCTGGGTGTCGATGCCCATGCGGGCCCAGGCGTAGCCTTCCTTCTCGATCTGGCGCATGGCGGGACGGCGTCCCTCTCCGTATCGCCGCTTCACCCGCTCGGCACAGTGGTTCACCAGCAGATAGATCACATCCGCCGGCAACCCCAGATAGTCGTTCAGTCCCAGCAGAACACCCACATCCGGCGTGGTCAGCTTCTTGCCCAGCTTCTTTTCAACCTCTGTCACCAGAGCACGGAACTCATCGCTGCCTTCCAGGCGCCGCGCCACGTCATCCCGCTGATAGGCGGGGCGCTCGTCGGCAGGCTCCGGCACGGTCACTTCCGCAGGGGCGATGAGCCCCATGGCGCGGAGGGCTTCCTCTGCCGCCTCGATGCGGCCCTTGTCCCAGCGCAGTTCGCCGGCAAGAGAGCGGGGCTGCACCGTTCCATGGCGGCGCAAAAGAGCCAGATACAGCAGCGCCGCGTCGCCGTTGCCGCAGTCCAAAAGCCGTTTTGCCGCCTCTGCCGTCATGGTGACGGACATGTCCGTTGTGTGGAGCAGTACACTTGCCATATGGCCCCTCCCCTCTCTCGTTGGTGTTTTCTTATTCTACACGAAAATCCTGCCGCCGACAAGTCCCGGACGAAACCTTTTAAAAGACTTCTTTTTCGTTTCTTTGTGATTTTTTTGAAAATCCTTGGATTTTTCCTTTCCCTGCTTCGCAGGCTATGGTATACTATAAGCTGTAAAAATGGGCAAGGTATGCCCTGCCATCGAAAACAGAAACAGAACAGACAGAAAGAGGAGGAACGTTTTATGGCAAACCGTGTTGTGGTGAGCATCTGCGGCGAGGACTACACCTTTGTGGCGGAGGAGACCGCTTCCTACATGCAGAAGGTGGGAACCTATGTGGGCGACAAGATGTTTGAGATCCTGAACGGCGCCAAAGTGGGCCGCACCGACGCCGCCGTTCTCACCGCCGTCAACATCGCCGACGAACTGTTCAAGGCACAGGCCTCCGCAGAGCAGCTGCGCAGCCAGATCAAGGGCTATCTGGATGAGGCCGGCCGCGCACAGGCCGAGGTCAGCGAACTCAAGCGGGAAATTTTCCGCCTGCAGCAGAAGCTGGAAGGCCGCAGCCGTTGAAAAAGCCTGAGCTGCTCGCCCCCGCCGGGTCGCCGGAGTCCCTTCGCGCCGCAGTCCAAAACGGCGCCGATGCGGTCTATCTCGGCTGGGGCGACTTCAACGCCCGCCGGAGCGCCAAGAACTTCTCGGACGAGGAGTTTGCGGAGGCTCTGGCTTATTGCCATGCCCGGGGCGTCCGGGTCTTTTTGACGCTCAACACCCTCCTCACCGACCGCGAGCTTCCGAAGGCGCTGGAAACCGCCGCCGCGGCCGGCCGGCTGGGCGTGGATTCCGTTTTGGTGCAGGACTGGGGCCTCTTTGACCTGATCCGCAAGAGCCTGCCCGACCAGCCCATCCACGCCAGCACCCAGATGAGCGTATTCACCACCGGCGGCGCCGCCACCCTTGCCGCAGACGGCTGCGAGCGGGTGGTTCTGGCCCGGGAATGCTCCGCGGAGGACACGAAAACCATCTGCGATGCCTGCCCCGCCGAGGTGGAGATCTTTACTCACGGTGCGCTGTGCATGTGCTATTCCGGCCAATGCACCATGAGCGCCGTGGTGGGCAGCCGCTCCGGCAACCGGGGCCGCTGCGCCCAGCCCTGCCGCCTGCCCTACGGCTTCAACGAACCGGCGGGGAAGCGCTATCCTTTGAGCCTGAAGGATAACTGCCTTGCCGACGCCCTGGGCGAGATGGCGGAAATGGGCGTTTCCTGCCTGAAACTGGAAGGCCGCATGAAGCGGCCGGAATATGTGGCTGTTGTCACCCGCATCTACGCCGGATTGCTGAAAGAGCGCCGCCGTCCCACTCCCGCCGAACGCGCGGAACTGGAACAGGCCTTCTCTCGCTCTGGATTTACCGACCATTACTGGGCAGGCAAGCGGGGCAAGGGAATGTTCGGCGTGCGTCCGGAGTCCGCACAGGACCCCAAAGAACTGTTTGACGCTGCCCGCGCCGCCTACGAAAAGGACGATCTGCGCACCGTGGCGGTGGACTTTTCCTGCGCCATCGAGACCGGGCTGCCCAGCCGCCTCACCGTTTCCGACGGAGAGCGTGATATCACCGTGGAGGGCCCTGTGGCCGAAGCCGCCCGCAACCGCGCCCTGACGGGACCCGAAGTCGAAGAACGCCTGCGCAAAACCGGCGGCACCGCCTATCGGGCGGATACTGTGGTCACGCTGGTGGATGACGGCCTGTCCCTCCCTGCCAGCGCCATCAACGACCTGCGCCGCCGCGCCCTTGCCGCCCTGACGGAGGCCCGCACCACCGTTCCTCATCGCCGGGAGCTGCCGGCTCCCCCTCTGCCGGACGCGGACTGCAGCGAAAGCACGCCCGCCTTTACCGTGTCAGTCGCTTCTGCCGCCCAGCTTTCCTCCGAATTGCTTTCCCTTGCTCCGGCTCGGGTCTATGTGCCCCTGGAGGAGCTTGCCGCAATGGACACCCTCCCCTCCTTTGACGGAGAGTGGTGCGCCGTGCTGCCCCGCATCTGGCGGGATCGGGACGAGACAGAACTTCGCGCGATGCTGGAACGTGTGCAGACCATAGGCGTCACCGCCGCACTGCTGGGCAACATCGGCCATCTGTCCCTGACAGAGGGGCTGGAACTGCGCCGCCACGGCGACTACGGACTGAATGTGTTCAACAGCCGTTCGGCTGCCTATCTGCGGGAGAAGGGGCTGGATTCCGTCTGCCTGTCCTTTGAGCTGCGCTTTGCCCAGCTGCGGGATCTGAAGAAAATTTTGCCTGCCGAGGCCATTGTCTACGGCCGACTGCCCCTGATGGTGACAGAAAACTGCCTCGTACAGAACGAGACCGGCTGCCATCTGGACACCGTCGGCCGCACCGTGCCCCAAAACGCCCCCTGCCGCCGACTCAACACCCTGCAGGATCGCACCGGCGCCGCCTTCCCCCTGCTGCCCGTATGGGGACACCGGACGGAGGTGCAGAACAGCCGCCCCCTGTGGCTGGCTGACCGCCCTGACTGGACGCGGCTGGGACTGACTTACGCCCGTCTGCGCTTCACCACCGAATCGGCAGAGGAGTGCGTGCGCGTGTTCAAAGCCTATCTCTCCGGCGAAAGTGCCCACGGGGAGTTCACCCGCGGTCTTTACGAGCGCGGCGTGGAGTGACCCCGTTTGCGGTTCATACCGCCGAAGGGGCATCCAAACACCGGAGGCTGGTATCACACAGCCATCACGAGCCGGAACAGACGAATGCCGTCGGGCTTCGTGCCAAATCAGGAATATTTGTGCGGCGCAGGATGCGGCGCACGGAAAGCACAATGAGGTAAATGATGATGAACCGATGGATGTCTTTGCTGCTGGCAGTTGCTTCTCTTTTACTGCTGGGCGGATCTCTTTTTCTGCTATACGAGCACGAACAGAACACCAACCCCTGGCAGGAGCAGTATGATTTGGGCGTCCGCTACTTATCTGACGGCGATTACGAAGAAGCCATTATCGCGTTCAAAGCCGCGATTGAAATCGATGCCAAGCGCTCGGAAGCACATCTGGGATTGGCAGAAACCTATGTCAAGCTGGAGCGGTATGACCGGGCAATCAAAACGCTGAAGAACGCGGTCGAAGAAGCGGACGATTACGAGGAAGTGCAGGAGGCTCTGGATGAGCTGCTGTTGTTGGAGCAGGAGCAGGATCGGGAGCAATCGTCCCCGGGGCATTCCTCTGGGGCAGAGTCGGATCGCCCTTCCGCATGGGATCCCACGCATCCCTCCGGATCGGGCCCGAACGATCCTTTTGCGCCAGATGCGGGTCTTGTCGGTTCGGGAACAAGAATCCCCGCCGTCCTGACATACAGCAACTGGGGACAAGTGGAAGACTATCGTCCCTACATCGCATTTAACCAGGATATGACCTGCGAAGTGCGAATCACAGAGCCGGAACTGGTGTTTTCCTGTGACGCAACGTATGAGGTTTTTACCTGCCGAGATGGAACACGGCTGATTAAGGTCAGCGGTATTGACGATGGATGGGATAAACCCACAGACTGGTTTTATCTGATTGAAACCGAAGACGGTCTCTGGGATTTCTGGGGAGAAACCTACGGGGTCATCTCCATGTACTTCGATTCCCAATACGAAGCAGAGGGCGATGAACAGATCCGCGTCAAGGCAGACCGCCTCACGGAAACCACCGGCCTGACAGGCAAATATCAGGACGTTGAATTTTCTTGGAACGATTTGGATGTTGTGGAGGAGCAGGGCGATTGGATCACCTTCAACGTCTTCTGGTACCGAACATGGAGCATTGACGGCGCGGTTGGCCGCCGTTACGGCAATTTGGTGTTTTTTGAGGAACAGCCCGATCCCGATGATGAACACAAAAACTATGGCGTTCTGGAGTTCCGCCAGGACGGCACGGCCATTCTGACACTGCTGGACTCCTTGAATTCACGCTATGGTTACATCGAGGCAGGCTCATATACCTATCAGTTTGTCTCTGAAGAGGAGCTGAGCCGGCAGCTGGATAGCCAGTATCTTTCCTATCTGCAGTTGAGCGACGAGACCAACGGCTGGCTTCGGCGCGAGCCGGATAAATATATCGAATACGATTCGTTAAGCGGTGTCTATATGCACTTTGACGAAAACGGCAAGGTCGCTTTTGCGTACACAACGGATGACCTTCTCGGCGCCGAGATCGCGTATGAACAATATGTTCTCGATTATCGCGTAGAGGATCAGATCCTGTATGTTGGCGACAGCGCCTACAGCCTTTACATGTACTCTACCGGAGTCACCTATATGGAGTTAACAGCGCTGTATCATTCCGGCATCGACCTGAGCGGAGAGTATTATCTGGAGGAGGACCACCGCTATCAGGCTCTCGTTCCCGATATCGTGTGATCTACGCGGCACACGGAAGCAATCATGAGGGTAGCTTTGCCCAAAAATCGATTGAAATCAGTATAATCTTTTAACTATATTACTAATAGTATTCGAATTTGGAGTTTCACATGGAAGAAATCAAGGTAAAATACTACTATGACGATATGGAAGAGCTGTGCTATGTGGACGGCAAATCCGACTGGATCGACCTGCGCATCGCGGAGGAAGTGACGCTGAAGGCCGGCGAGTTCCGCCTGCTGCCGCTGGGTCTGGCCATTGCGCTGCCGGAGGGCTACGAGGCACATCTGGCGCCCCGCAGCTCCACCTTTAAGAATTACGGCATCCTGCAGACCAACTCCGTGGGCGTGGTGGATTGCTCCTACTGCGGCGACGGCGACGAGTGGAAGATGCCCGTCTACGCCACCCGGGACGTGACCATTGAGCGCCACGCCCGCATCTGCCAGTTCCGTATCATGAAAAACCAGCCCAAGCTGCACTTCACCCGTGTGGAGCATCTGGAAGGTGCCGACCGGGGCGGCTTCGGCTCCACAGGCAAGTAAAGGAGTTTCTTTCATGGCAAAGATCGTTCTGGCCTCCGCTTCTCCTCGTCGGCAGGAGCTGCTGCGCCGCATCGGCATCGCAGACTTTGACATCCGCATCCCCGAGGCGGACGAAACCTACCCCGCGGATCTGACGCCCCAGGGCGTGGTGGAGCATATCTCCCGGAAAAAGGCCGAGGCAGCGGTCGCCCTCTGCACGGAGGACGAGATCATTATCACCGCCGACACCATGGTGTTTCTGGACGATCAGCGTCTGGGCAAGCCCACCGACGAGGCGGATGCGCTGCGGATGCTCTCTGCTCTGCAGGGACGGCACCACACCGTCTGCACCGGCGTTACGGTGCGGCAGGGCGGCCGCGCCATCACCGAATCCGAGACCACGGAGGTCTATTTCCGTCCCGCGTCCAAGACGGAGCTGCGCGCCTACATCGCCACCGGCGAGCCTATGGACAAGGCCGGCAGCTACGGCATTCAGGAAAAGGGTGCGCTGCTGGTGGAGAAGATCCACGGCGACTATTTTAATGTGATGGGGCTGCCCGTCCTGCGCCTGAGCCGGATGCTGCAGCAATTCGGCGTCACATTTTTTCAGTAAATCCACTTAAACACACAGAGAGGGCATCGAATTGAAGAATTTTCTGAAGAACAACGGATTATGGATCCTGTTCGCCGGGGCGGTGGTCGCCGTGGCGTTGGCCGTCATGTCCGTTTTCAGCGCCAATTCCTCCCCTCTGGTCAATGCGGCGGAGACCATTACTGCCCCGCTGCGCTTTGTCAGCACCGCTGTGGCCAACTGGTTCAACGACCGGCAGAACTATTACCGTGACACTACGGCGCTGGAAGCGGAAAACGCCGAATTGCGCCGCCGTCTGGCCGAGATGGAGGCCGCCGTGCGGCAGGCGGAAAAGGACAGCGCCGAAAACGCCCGGCTGCGGGAGCTGCTGGAGCTGCGTAAGCAGCGCCGTGACCTGACAAGCGACATGGAGGCCGCCTTTGTCACGGAACACGCCGTGACCAACTGGACCTCCTCCCTCACGCTGGACAAAGGCACCCGTCATGGCGTGGAGAGCGGCGACTGCGTCATTGACGAGACCGGCGCACTGGTGGGTGTCATCAGCGAATGCGGCACAAACTGGTCCACCGTGCTGACGATTATCGACACCGACGTATCCCTTGGCGCCCAAGTGTTTCGCACCAAAGATCTGGGACTTGCCCAGGGCAATTTCTCCCTGATGGGTCAAAACCGCCTGCGGCTGGATTACCTGCCCACGGAGTGCCGTTTGCTCAGCGGCGACCTGGTGGTTTCTTCGGGTCTGGGCGGCTACTTCCCCGCAGGTCTTGTTATTGGCAGCGTGGAGGAAGTCCAGCGCAACGACGCCGGCTCCGCCTCCTACGCCATCCTGATCCCCAGCGTGGATTTCGACGCGCTGGAGGAGGTCTTTATCATCAAATCCTTCGACATCGTTACCTGATCTGACATTCTGCCCCATCTCTGCCCGAAAGGAGGCGCCGCCTTGCTGGTCAGAAACGAAGTTCTTTTCAAATGGTCGCTCTACGGCGCCGCAGCCGCGCTGTGCATCGCCGTACAGATGGCGCTGCTCCAACGGTTCTCCATCTGGGGCGTGATCCCCTTTATCTACCCGCTCATTGCCGTGATCCCCGCCACCTACGAAGGCCCAAAGGCAGGCACGGTCTTTGCGCTGGCCATGGGTGTGGTGTCCGACCTGCTGCTGCCGGCACCCCTGCCCTGCCTGTACACGCTGCTGTTCCCTGCAGCAGGTTTGTTTGCGGCGCTGATGGCACAGAGTGTGCTGCATTCCGGCTACCTCTGCTCCCTTGCCGGCGGCTTTCTTGCCTTCTTGCTTACCGGCACCTTCTCCTGCCTGCTGCTGTGGCTGAAAAGCGCGCCCGCCTGGGCCGCAGGCAGCTTCGTCCTGCTGCGGGAGACCTGTATCTCCCTGCCCCTTGCCTTCCCTGTCACGGCGCTGTTTGCCGCCGTTCACCGCCGCGTTCACCGCTACGACTGACGCGTTGTTTCCGCCCCATCCCATAATAAGGAGCCCCCATGGATCAAAACGAACATCCCCGCGCCCGCCTGTATCTTCTGGCGGTCTTTCTCATCGTGATACTGCTTGCCTACCTGGGTGTCCTGTTTGACACGCAGGTGCTTCATCATGAAGAATATCTGGCGCGCTCCCTCCACTCCATCGCCAGCGAGGAGACGGTGGAGGCCTCCCGGGGGCTCATCACCGACCGTAACGGCCGCACGCTGGTTTCCAACGCCTCTGCCTACGACCTGACCTTCGACGCCGGCGCGCTGAAGGAGGGGCAGGATCAGAACGAGGCCATTTTGCGGCTCATCCGCCTGTGCGAGAGTCAGAATGTGATTTGGGAGGAAAACCTCCCCATTTCCGGCGCGATGCCCTATACTTATACCCTCCACACCAGTTCCGACATCCAGAAGGGGCGGTTTCTGACCTACCTGCTCTCCATTAAAGAAACGAAAAAAGCCCTTGGAGAGTATCTGCTGGCCCATCCCGAGCTGGTGCCGACGGCAGAGGAGGAATCGCCTGCCGAACCGGCGGCCGACGGGGACGATGTGCCGGCCTTTACCCCGGAACAGCAGGCCGCAGAGGCGCTGAAGCGCTTCCCCGCCTCCGCCCTGACCGCCAAGCTGCTCAACGACGCGGGCATCACAGCCCATTACGTCATCACGCTCATGTCCGAAGCGATGGGGCTGCCGGAGAGCCTGTCCCTGACGGAGCAGCGGCAGGTGCTGGGCGTCCGGTATGAGCTGGCGCTGCGCAAACTGGACAATTACAGCAGCTATGTGCTGGCGGAAAACGTGGACATTGCCTTCATTTCCATGATCAACGACGGCGCCTACGCCGGCGCCAAGATCACCACCTCCACCACCCGCCAGTATGAGACCGCCTACGCCGCCCACATTCTCGGCACGGTCAGCCGCATCTACCGCGAGGATCTGGAACGCTTGCAGGGCAAGGGGTACGACGGAAACGACTGGATCGGCAGAAGCGGCGTGGAGGCCGCCTTTGAGGACTATCTCCGGGGCACGGACGGCCGCCGGGTGGTATCCGTCAACAGCGACGGCAAAATCACCGGCGAATACTACGAAAAACAACCCAGACCCGGGCACACCGTGGAGCTGACCATCGACCTGCGCTTCCAGCAGGCGGTGGAGGACGCGCTGGCGGAGACCGTTTCCGCCATGAACGCCGAGGATGGACTTGACGATCGTGGCGCAGGCGCCGCCGTCATCAAGGTCGGTACCGGTGAAGTGCTGGCCATTGCCTCCTATCCCACCTATGATCTTGCCACTTACCGTCAGGAGTACGAGACGCTGGCCGCCGATCCCGCCAACCCCATGTTCAACCGCGCCACACAGGGCACCTACGCCCCCGGCTCCACCCTGAAGCCCCTCACCGCCGTGGCGGCGCTGGAGGAAGGAAAAACCACCCTGACAGAACGGATCCGCGACACCGGCCGCTGGGTCTATCCCAACGACCCCACCGAAAGCGGCGCCTGGTGCTGGAACCGCTACGGCCACGGGCTGGAAAACGTGACCTCCGCCATCACGGATTCCTGCAACTACTTTTTTGCCGAGATGGGCTACCGTCTGGGCATGACCAAGCTGACAGAATACCTCTCCGCCTTTGGTCTGGGTGAAAAAACAGGCATCGAGATCGGTGACCGCGCCGGTACCCTGCCCCAGAACCAGCAAGGCGAGGATCAGACCCCCTGGGCGGCCTTCGGTCAGGGCAACCAGCTCTACACCCCCCTCCAGCTGGCCAACTACATCGCAACGCTGGTCTCCGGCGGCGAGCATTGTGACGCTCATCTGCTGAAATCCGTAAAAACCTACGACAACACCGAGATCGTGGCCCTGGGCAACACCACCCCTACCAACACCATTCAAATCAAGGATTCCACCCTCAACGCCGTGAAGCAGGGCATGCGGGATCTGACTACCATCGGCGACCTGAGCGTCTACTTCAAGGACTGTGTGGTTTCCGCCGGCGCCAAGACCGGCACCGCCCAGGTTGGCAGCGATCAGGTCAACAACGGCGTGTTCGTCTGCTTTGCCCCCTATGACAAGCCGGAGATTGCCGTTGCCATCGTCATTGAAAAGGGCGGAAAGGGCTCGGCGCTTGCCTCCACTGCCGTCAACATCCTCAACGCATACTTTTCCGCCGACGAGATCGGCCTTGTCATTACCGGCGAAAACCAGCTGATCCCATAACTCATCAAAGGAGAGCGCCCCATGAGCGAACCTTTTGTTTTCGATTCCCGCTGTGACCTTTGTAAAACGCCCTTCGGCGCCGTGGCCTGCGGCACAGGCGTTACCTTTTCCTGCCGCCCTCTGCTTTCCGAGCAGTTCGACCACTGTGCGCTGGTGCTGCACGGCGACTTTTCCGGTGAGATGCAGGAAATCGAGCTGGCGCCCATTCAGGCGGACGGCGATCGCTTCCGCTTCACCTGCACAATGACCGCCCCCGCGGAGCCGGAGCTGATCTGGTATCATTTCCGCTTCTGGCGCAACGACGGAAGCGGCTGCGTGCTGGACAAAACCGGCTACCGCAGCGACGGCAAGCTCGACCCATGGCAGTTGACGGTTTATCAGGAAAGCCATACGCCCCAATGGTTTGGCGAAGGCATGGTTTACCAGATTTTTCCAGACAGGTTTTTCCGCACAGCCCTCCCCGACCCCACCGGTATGGTAGGCGACCGCACCGTTCACGAAAACTGGGAGGATGCGCCGATCTGGCGCCCCGATGCCCGGGGCATCGTCCGCAACAACGACTTTTTCGGCGGAAATTTGGCCGGCGTGACGAAAAAGCTGGACGATCTGGCGGCGCTGGGCGTCACCACCCTCTATTTCTGTCCCATTTTTGAATCTGCCTCCAACCACCGCTACAACACGGCGGATTACGAGCGCATCGACCCCATGCTGGGCAGCGAGGAGGATCTCCGCACCCTCTGTGAGCAGGCACGGCAGCGGGGCATCCGGGTAATTCTGGACGGCGTGTTCAACCACATCGGCTCCCAGAGCAAATATTTCAACGAAGACGGCTTTTATCCCACTCTGGGCGCCGCCCAAAGCCAGGAAAGCCCCTATTTCGACTGGTTCTCCTTCCATCCGTGGCCGGATGACTATGACGCGTGGTGGGGCATCAAGACATTGCCCGCCGTGCGGGAAGATCACCCCGCCTACGTGGACTACATTATCGAGAACGAAATCTCCATCGTGCGGCGCTGGCTCCGCTGCGGCGCTTCTGGCTGGCGGCTGGACGTGGCGGACGAACTTCCGGATTGGTTCATCCGCAAGATCCGCACCGCCATGGAGGAGACCGACCCCGACGCGCTGCTCATCGGCGAGGTTTGGGAGGACGCATCCACCAAAATCGCCTATTCCCAGCGGCGGCAGTATCTGCTGGGCAGCGAAGTGCATGGCGTGATGAACTACCCCTTCCGCTCCGCCCTGCTGGACTTTCTCAAGGGCGACGGCGCAGAGAATTTCTGCGAGGCCATGGAGACTCTGCGGGAAAACTATCCGCCCGCAGCCTTCCACGCTGCCATGAACTTCCTGGGCACCCATGACACCGCCCGCATCCTGACGGTGCTGGGCGCGGACACGGTTCCCGGCGACAAGGCGCAGCGCGCGGACTTCCGCCTCTCTCCCACAGAGCGGGAGCGCGGCAGTGCCCTTTTGAAGCTGGCGGCACTGGTGCTGTTCACCTTTCCCGGCGCGCCCACGGTCTATTACGGCGACGAGGCCGGCATGGAGGGTTGGGAAGACCCCTTCAACCGGGGTACCTACCCCTGGGGCCGGGAGGATCGGAGCCTGAAAGCCGCCTTTACCCTCCTTGCGGCGCTGCGCCGCAGCCGCCCCTCCCTGCACACCGGCTCCATCCGCTATCTTCATGCGCGGGGCAGCCTGCTGGTCTTTGAGCGGCAGCTGGACGACGCGCGCTCCGTCACCGTAGTGAACCGAAGCGCCGAGCCCCAGACCATCTCCATCCCCTGGAACGCCTCTGCTGCAACGGATCTGCTCACTGGCCAAATCTTCTGCGCCGGTGACGGTCAGCTGCATCTGACACTCCCCCCCTACGGCGGACTGCTGCTGGAATAAGTTCGTTCTTCACCCCCTGCGCCAAAGGCGCAGGGGGTGTTTTTTGTCCCCAAATCCCCAATCGGCTCTGATTGTTTCACGTGAAACATCTGCCTTTTACTCCGGTTTTCGCCGGCGCCTGCCCACCTTTGCGCAAAAAGCCGCTCTCCGCCCCTCAACGGCACTTTTTTCTTTGTGTTTTTTCGCTTTTTCCCGCTTGCCCTCTTGCAAGGCTTTTCCTGCCTTGTTATAATACCAATGTATGTTTATATGGATTCTGGGAAGGTAGGTGCCTTTGTGGCGAAAACTGTTGCGATCGTAAATCAAAAAGGCGGTGTAGGCAAAACCACCACCTGTGTGAGCCTTACCGCCGCGCTGACCGAGGCCGGAAAACGGGTTCTGCTGTGCGATTTTGACCCCCAGGCCAACGCCACCTCCGGCATGGGCGTGGATAAAACCGTGTCCCGCGGCATCTACGAGGTGGTCATCGGCGGCATTCCCACAGCGGACGCCATCGTCCACACCCGTTTCGGCGACATTCTCCCTTCCAACAAGGCGCTGGCAGGCGCCGGCATTGAGCTGATCACGCTGGATCGGCGGGAATTCCGCCTGCGGGATGCGCTTTCTGCCGTGGCAGACCGGTACGACTTCATCCTGATCGACTGCCCGCCCTCTCTGGAATTGCTGACCCTTAACGCTCTCTGCGCCGCAGACACGGTTCTGGTGCCGGTGCAGGGCGAATATTACGCGTTGGAAGGCCTTTCCGACCTGATGAACACCGTCCGCCGCATCCGCCGCGGCCTCAACCCCGCGCTGGATCTGGAAGGCGTGCTGCTGACCATGTTCGACGGCCGCACCAATCTGGCGCTGCAGGTGGCGGAGGAAGTGAAGCACTACTTCCCCGGCAAGGTCTACGCCACCGTGATCCCCCGCAATGTCCGTCTTTCCGAGGCGCCCAGCCACGGAAAGCCCATCACTTCCTACGACCGCACCTCCCGCGGCGCCGAAGCCTACACAGCACTGGCCGCGGAGTTTCTGAAAAAGCAGTAACGAAAGGAGCGTCTTCTATGGCATCCAAGAAACCCGCCGGTCTGGGGCGGGGGCTCAACACCCTGGGACTGGGGGTCGACGCCCTGGGATTGGGGATTGACGCCCTGCTGGGCGATGATGTGCAGAATACCGCCGCAGGCAGTCTTTCTCTCCCCATTTCGCAGGTGGAAAGCTGCTCCTCCCAGCCCCGCAAGCACTTTGACGAGGCCGCGCTGGCTGAACTGGCCGATTCCATCCGCGAACACGGTATTATCCAGCCCCTGACAGTGCGCAAGCTCTCCTCCGGCTATTACCAGATCATCGCCGGCGAGCGCCGCTGGCGTGCCGCCCGGATTGCAGGCCTTTCCGAAGTGCCCGCCATCGTCATCGAGGCGGATGACCGCAAAGCCGCCGAGCTGGCTATGATCGAAAACCTCCAACGCGAGGATCTCAACCCCATGGAGGAGGCCGCCGGCTATCAGTCCCTCATCGAAACCTACCACATGACCCAGGAGGAGGCCGCCGCACGGGTCGGAAAATCCCGCAGTTCGGTGACAAACTCCTTGCGGCTGCTGCATTTGACGCCCGCCGTCCGCACCATGGTGGAGGAGAACAAGCTGTCCGCCGGACACGCCCGGGCGCTGCTGACCCTCTCCCCCGCCCTGCAAACGCAGGCCGCGGAAGCCATTGTGAAGAGCGGACTTTCCGTCCGGCAAGCCGAACAGATGGCCAAACGGCTGTCCGCGGAGAAAAAAGCGCCGAAAAAGCCCGTTACCGGCGCGGTGGACTATACCGCCGAGGCCCAGAAGGAACTCTCCGGCAAGCTGGGACGCGGCGTGAAGATCGTCACCGGCCGCAAAAAAGGCCGCATTGAACTGGAATACTACGGTCTGGACGACCTGAACGACCTGCTGGAAGCTTTGAGCCTCCTGAAGATCAGCGGCCAGAAGAAAGGACCCAAGGCATGAGTCTGGAAACCAAACCGATCGAAGCCGAGGCTCCCGCGCAGGAGTCTCCCGCCCCCGCCAAAAAGGGCGGCCAAGTGCTGGGCTACATCATGATCCTGTTTATTGCCGCGTTTTTGCTGATGGCACTGTCCTTCCTGATGCACCAGCGCAGCAACACAGAAGCCATGGGGGAGCTGCAAACCTCTTTTACCTCCACCATTGACGACTTGCAAGCCATGCAGGAGCGCATTTTATCCCTGGAAAAAGAGCTGTCCGACGCAAAAGAGACCTTAAGCGACGCCCAGTCCCGCCTGGCGGACGCAGAAACCGCTTTGCAGAGCACACAGAGTACGCTGGAAGCCGAACAGCTCCGCCAGGAAGCCATGACCCAGCTGTATTGTCTGCAGCAAAAATACGCGGACAAGCAGTACGAAGCCTGTCAGGCGCTGATCCAATCCATGGAGGAAAGCGGGCTTGTCGACGCACTGCCCTCCACCCCGCTGGATACGGAACACGGCGTCGTCACCGCCCCCTTTGTCCGCTTTAATCAGTTCAAGGCCGCCGTGCAGAAAGCCGTGGGCTGACCTACCGTTTCACGTGAAACAAAAACACCAAACCATTGATATATAAGGAGTCTTTGCCATGCTTGACATTAAATTCATCCGGGAGAATCCCGATCTTGTCAAGGAAAACATCAAGAAAAAATTCCAGGATCACAAGCTGCCCATGGTGGACGAGGTCATTGACCTGGACGCCCAGCGCCGTGCCGCCATCGTGGAAGCCGACGGCCTGCGCGCCAACCGCAACACCCTCTCCAAACAGATCGGCATGCTGATGGGTCAGGCCAAAAAGGATCCCGCAAAGCTTCACGAAGCCGAGGCCGTCAAGGCGCAGGTCAAGGAGCAGGCCGACCGTCTGGCAGAGCTGGAAGTGCTGGAGGGCCAGCTGGATGAACAGATTCGCAAGATTATGCTCGCCATCCCCAATATCATTGATCCCTCCGTGCCCATCGGTGAGAGCGACGAGTTCAATGTGGAGGTGGAACGCTTCGGCGAGCCTGTCACCCCTGACTACGAGATCCCCTACCACACCGCCATCATGGAGCACTTCAACGGCGTGGACATGGACAGCGCCGGCCGCGTTTCCGGCAACGGCTTCTATTACCTGATGGGTGACATCGCCCGCCTGCACTCCGCCGTGCTGGCTTACGCCCGTGACTTTATGATTAACAAGGGATTCACCTACTGCATCCCCCCCTTTATGATCCACGGCAACGTGGTGGAGGGCGTCATGAGCCAGACCGAGATGGACGCCATGATGTACAAGATCGAGGGCGAGGACCTGTACCTGATCGGCACCTCCGAGCACTCCATGATCGGCAAGTTCATTGACCAGATCATTCCCGAGGCCCAGCTGCCCCAGACCCTGACCTCCTACTCCCCCTGCTTCCGCAAGGAAAAGGGCGCCCACGGCATCGAGGAGCGCGGCGTCTACCGCATCCACCAGTTCGAGAAGCAGGAGATGGTGGTCGTCTGCAAGCCTGAAGACTCCATGGCCTGGTACGAGAAGATGTGGCGCTTCTCCGTGGAGCTGTTCCGCTCTCTGGAGATCCCCGTCCGCCAGCTGGAGTGCTGCTCCGGCGACCTGGCCGACCTGAAGGTCAAGTCCTGCGACATCGAGGCATGGTCTCCCCGTCAGCAGAAGTACTTTGAGGTCTGCTCCTGCTCCAATCTGGGCGAGGCACAGGCTCGCCGCCTGAAGATGCGCGTCAAGGGCGAGGACGGCAAGATGTATCTGCCCCACACCCTGAACAACACCGTGGTGGCCCCTCCCCGTATGCTGATCGCCTTCCTGGAGAACCATCTGCAGGCCGACGGCTCCGTCACCATCCCCGCCGCCCTGCGCCCCTACATGGGTGGCCAGGAGATCCTCGTTCCCAAGAAATAAGCCCCAAAAAGCAAAACAAACTGTAATATCCCGATTAAATATTACAGATAGTTTATAAAAATAGAGAGAATTGAGAGGAGTTTCCATCATGAAGAAGTTTTTTGAAGAGTTCAAGGCATTTGCTATGCGCGGCAACGTGATCGACATGGCAGTCGGTGTTGTCATCGGCGGCGCTTTCGGTAAGATCACCACCTCCATCGTCAACGACATCATCATGCCCTTCATTGGCGTGCTGACCGGCGGCGTCAATTTCGGTGACTGGAAATGGGTCCTGAAGGAAGCCGTGGCCAACGCCGAGGGCGTCATCGACCCCGCCACCGAAGTAGCCATCACCTACGGCAACACCATCGCCATCATTATCGACTTTATCATCATCGCCTTCGCCGTGTTCTGCATGGTCAAGGGCATCAATAGCATGCGCACCAAGGCCGAGGCTCTGAAGAAGAAGGAAGAGGAGGCTGCCGCCGAGGAAGCTCCCGCCGCACCTCCCGCCCCCACCGCCGAGGAGCTGCTCACCGAGATCCGCGACCTGCTGAAGAACAAGTAATGGAACGCCTGCTGGAATCCGGTCTTGCGGCTCTGGATCTCCCTTGTGACGGCATCCCCGCCCTGCTGCGGTATGCCGACGCACTGGTGGAGAAAAACAAGGTCATGAACCTCACCGCCATTACCGACCCCGCTGGCATTGCCACGCTGCACTTTCTGGACAGCGCCGCCTTGCTGCGTCTGGCGGACTTTCGCGGAAAAACCGTGGCAGATGTCGGGACCGGCGCCGGATTTCCCGGCATGCCTCTGCGCATCCTCGAACCTTCCATCCGCCTGACGCTGCTGGACAGCCTGAATAAGCGCATCGACTTTCTGAAAGAAGTCTGCGCCGACCTTGGGCTGACGGATGTGGACTGCGTCCACGCCAGAGCAGAGGAGTTTGCCGCCGACCACCGGGAGCATTTTGACATCGTCACCTCCCGGGCGGTGGCCGGACTGCCGCTGCTCTCCGAGCTTTGTCTGCCGCTGGTGAAGGTAGGCGGGTATTTTCTCGCCATGAAAGCCGTGGACTCCGATGAGGAGCTGCGCGCCGCCGACCACGCCATCCGCACGCTGGGCGGCAGGCTGGAAAAGACGGCGGATTACACCATTCCCGGCACAGACGTGAGCCATCGTCTGCTGTTTATCAAAAAAGTGCGGGAAACGCCTGTTAAATATCCCCGCGCTTTTGCGAAGATTAAGAAAAATCCCCTGTGATCTTTCAGGTTTTTTCTAATATTTTTGCCTGAATTCCAAAATTTGAGATTTACAGGCCGCATTCCCTGTGTTATGATGTCCAGTACAAATGTTTAAGAAAGGAGCCATCACATGAAAGGACAGTGTATCGCCGTGGTGTCCGGCAAGGGCGGCACGGGCAAAACCTCCTTTACCGCAGGCGTAAGCGCCGCTCTGGCGCGCAGCGGCAAGCGGGTTTTGTGCATTGACTGTGATGTGGGGCTCCGAAATCTGGATCTGGCGCTGGGTCTTTCTGACCGGGCGCTGATGGATTTCTCCGACGTGGCGCAGGACCGCTGCCCGCTGGACGCCGCCGTGGTGGAGCAGCCGCTCCTGCCCGGATTGTTCCTGCTGACGGCACCCGTCCGCATGCGGGGACAGCCCGTTACCGAAACACAGATGGCCGCGCTGCTGGACGCAGTGCGCGCGCAGTTTGACTATTGCCTGCTGGATGCCCCCGCCGGTCTGGGTCTGGGCTTCCGTCTGGCCACCTGCGCGGCAGACCGGGTGGTGGTGGTCACCACCTCCGATGCCTCCTCCCTCCGTGACGCCCAGCACACCGTCACGGAGCTGCACCGCTTTGCCAGCGGGACGCTGCATCTGGTGGTGAACCGCGTGCGCAAGAAGCTGCTGCGCAGCATGCACGCCACCATCGACGATGCCATCGATAAAGCCGGTCTGCCCCTGATCGGCGTCGTTCCCGAAGACGACGCCCTCCCCCTGAGTCTCAACCGCGGCCTGCCCCTGCTGCTGACCGACAGCCAGAGCAGCGCGGCGCTGGCCTACCGCAACATCGCTGCACGTATCCAGGGCGGCAGAGTTCCTCTGCTGCGTATCAAATGAAAGAAAGGAGCGGATCTTCCATGAATATCGCGCTGATGTCCCACGACAACAAAAAAGAGCTGATGGTCCAGTTCTGCACCGCATATGCCGGCATCCTCTCTCAGCACCATATTTATGCCACCAACACCACCGGCCACATGGTTGCCGAGGCCACCGGCCTGAATGTTCACTGCTTCCTGTCCTATACCCACGGCGGAAGCCAGCAAATCGGCGCGCGCATCGCCTACAATGAGTTTGATCTGGTCCTGTTCTTCAACGACCCCACCGTAGAAAACCTGGCGGACGACGTTTCCTACATCTCCCACCTGTGCGACCAGAACAACATCCCCTTCGCCAGCAACATCGCCACGGCGGAAATGCTGGTGCTGGGTCTTGCCCGGGGCGATTTGGACTGGCGCTGCATCGTAAACCCCTCCAACCGACCCATCGCTTGACTTTTTCTTAAAAATTGTATACAATCATCAAACCGTACTGATGCCGCAGCAGTAATCCGGATCTCGATCCACAGAGAGGAACACATTGCTGAAAGTGTTCCGTTCGCCCCGGACGAAGGACAGCGGCGGAGCGGGGGCGGAAACGTCCACGGCACCCTCCCCGTAACAGGAGGCCAAAGGGGACTTTTGTCCCGAATTTGGGTGGCACCACGAAGCAGTCATGCTCTCGTCCCAAAACGTTGGGATGAGAGCATGTTTTTTATATGTGATCTAAACTTTTACGATAGAAGGAGACTGTTACCATGGCAAAAATGACCCCCCGGACGCTGTCCGGCTTCATGGAGCTTTTGCCCGCACCCCAGCAGCAGATGGAGCGCATCATGGAGATCCTGCGCCGCACCTATTCTCTCTACGGCTTCACTCCGCTGGACACCCCCGTTATCGAATCCAGCGACGTGCTGCTGGCCAAGGCCGGCGGCGAAACCGAAAAGCAGATCTACCGCTTCACCAAGGGCGACAGCGACCTGAGCCTGCGCTTTGACCTGACCGTACCTCTGGCCAAGTATGTGGCTCTGCACTACAACGACCTCTCTTTCCCCTTCCGCCGCTACCAGATCGGCAAGGTCTACCGCGGCGAGCGCGCCCAGCGCGGCCGTTTCCGCGAATTCTATCAGGCCGACATCGACATCATCGGCGACGGCAAGCTGGACATCACCAACGAAGCGGAAATTCCCGCCATCATCTACAAGACCTTCTCCACGCTGGGCCTGAAGCGTTTCCAGATCCGGGTCAACAACCGCAAGATCCTCAACGGCTTCTATGCCATGCTGGGCCTGACGGAAAAGAGCGGCGACATCATGCGCACCGTGGACAAGCTGGACAAGATCGGCGCCGAGAAGGTGAAAGCCATCCTCATGGGCGAGGAGATCGCCCTGAATGAGGCCGATGCCGACGAGATTTTGAAGTTCATCGCCATCACCGGCAGCAACGAGGAAGTTCTCGCCGCGCTGGAAGGCTATCGCGGCCGCAACGAGATCTTTGATGCCGGCCTGGCCGAGCTGAACGCCGTGGTGAAGTACCTCTCCGCCTTCGGCATCCCCGCGGAAAACTTCGCCGTGGATCTGACCATTGCCCGCGGTCTGGACTATTACACCGGTACCGTCTACGAAACCACCCTGCTGGATCATCCCGAGATCGGCTCCGTCTGCTCCGGCGGCCGCTACGACAATCTGGCCGAGTTCTATACCGACAAGCAGCTGCCCGGCGTGGGCATCTCCATCGGCCTGACCCGCCTGTTCTACGTGCTGGGCGAGCAGAACCTGCTCAACCCCGAACTGCCCACTGCCCCTGCCGACGTGCTGGTGCTGCCCATGACGGACGATCTCTCCCCTGCCATCTCCATGGCCACGCTGCTGCGTGAAAACGGCATCCGCACCCAGCTCTACACCGAGCAGAAGAAGTTCAAGGCCAAGATGACCTACGCCAATAACCTCGCCATCCCCTACGTGGTGTTCCTGGGCGAGGACGAGATCAACGCCGGCGTGGTGGCCTGCAAGGACATGAAAACCGGCGAGCAGACCAAGCTGGAGCCCGCCGCCACCGTCTACCGCATCAAAGCAGGCCTCGCCGAGCTGGACAA
>SVLH01000004.1 GCA_015068025.1 Oscillospiraceae bacterium
CTTACCAGAGTACAGCTGCTTGTTCTGTGATGAGATCACTTACCTTTTTCCCTTTGGACTAATGAAGACACCTATGCGCCTGTGAAATAAAACGAAATTGAACAACACAAAAAAGTTTCCTCGGAAACTTTCTCCCCAAATACATAGAGTTCAAAAGCCTTCTGACCACTTTTTACTCGATGGAAGTACAATAGACTAACGAAATTTGGCCCGCTTCGCTAAAAGCGAAGTGGGCCAAATTGTTCTAAAAACTCTGCAATAACACAAGAATTATACCATAAATTACACTTGCCGTGACCCCATATACAATCACAGGCCCGGCCACGGTGAACATTTTTGCCGCCATGCCGGTGACAAAGCCCTCGCTCTTGAAGTCAATGGCAGGCGACACCACCGCATTGGCAAAGCCCGTGATGGGCACCAGCGTCCCCGCGCCGCCCCAGCGCGCCAGTTTGTTGTAAAGGTTCAGTCCCGTCAGCAGTGCGGAGATCAGCACCAGCGAGCAGGAGGTCGCCGTGCCGGCATCCTCCTTGTTCAATCCGGCGGCGCTCCACCCGTCCTGAATGGCCTGTCCCAGCACGCAGATCAGTCCGCCGATGACAAAGGCCAGCGCAACATCTTTCAGGATCGGCGATTTCTTCGCATGCTTCTGTACATATTTTTTATATGCTTCGGGAGTCATATCCATCCTTCTCGCCCCTTTCCCGCCCAGTATCCCACGAGGCGGAAGAAATATACATCGTTGCAATTCCCTGCCCGACGCGGTACACTGAACATGATCATCAATCCATTGATCCGGGAGGGTCTGCCATGAAATCCAATCCAAAGACTCTGGGGCTTTACATCCACATTCCCTTCTGCGCCCAGAAGTGCATCTACTGCGACTTCTACTCTCTGTCCGGCAGCGAGAGCCGCATGGATGCCTACACCGCCGCCCTCTGCGCCCATCTGGCCGAAACGGCACCCTTTGCCGCCGGCTACACCGTGGACACCGTCTATTTCGGCGGCGGCACACCCAGTTATCTGGGTGCAGACCGCCTGCGTCGCATTCTGAAGGTGATCCTTAAGAAATACCGTGTGGTCTCCGACGCAGAGATTACGCTGGAGGCCAACCCCGACTCCGCAGGCGACTGGAAAACGCTTCGGTCGCTCTGCCGGGCAGGCTTCAACCGCATCTCGCTGGGTATGCAGTCCGCCTGCGACACCGAACTGCGCCGCATCGGCCGTATCCATACCGTGGAGCAGGTGCATACCGCTGTTGAGGCCGCACGGAAAGCAGGATTGCAGAACATTTCTCTCGACCTCATCTACGGTCTGCCGGAGCAAAGCATGGCGCGCTGGGCAGAGAACCTTGCCGCCGCCGTGGCGCTCGCCCCGGAGCATTTGAGCTGCTACGGTCTGAAAGTGGAGGAGGGCACGCCGCTGTTTGCCGTCCGGGATTCCGCCGACCTGCCCGGCGACGAGGCACAGGCGGATATGTACCTCTATACGGCGGACTATCTGGCACAGCACGGCTACCGCCAGTACGAGATCTCCAACTTCGCCCGTCCCGGACGGGAATCCCGCCACAATCTGAAATACTGGCAGCTGGGCGAATACGCAGGCTTCGGTCCCGGCGCCCATTCCGACTTCGGCGGCGTGCGCTATGCCTACGAAAAAGATCTGGAGGCCTACATCCGCGGTGCAGAGGGTGGCGCGATGCGCTTCTCCGAAAATGACCGCATCGACCCTATGGACCGCGACACGGAATGGCTGATGCTGGGGTTGCGCACCGTTCACGGACTGGATCCCAAAGAGTACGAAGCCCGCTTCCGCCGCCGCTTTACCTGCTTCCTCCCCTTCCTGACGGAGTGCGAAAAGGCGGGCTATGCGGCGCAGGAGGATGGCCGCTGGCATCTCACTCCCAAGGGCTTCCTCGTTTCCAACCGCGTCATCTCCGTGATGCTGGATCTGCAGGCGGAGGACAAGCAGCGCCGGCAGGAGGCCGCCGCCCGGGGCGATTTCCGCATCCGCACGGACTGAACAGGCGGCATTCCACCGTGAAAAAATGCCTCCTGTTTGGAAAAAGATGATTGAAATATCCACCCGTATCCAATATACTGTAGAATGGTTTCGTAAAAAGTCCCTGTAAACCATACCGCACAGAAGGAGAAACGAAATGTCTATGATCCATGAAGAAATGTCCTGGCAGACGCTGAATCAGGCCAGTACGTTCGAGGAACCTTTTAAGGATTACCCCAGCGTTTTTGACAAGACGAAAGAAACCTATCCGTTCCAAAAGTTCGAAGAGGACCTGTTCGCACTGCAGAAGCAGTATCCCGACCTGATGCGCATTGAGATCGCAGGCTATTCCGAGCTGGGCCGCCCCATCTATGTGGTGGTCATGGGCAAGGATACCGCTCCCAACCGCATGCTGGTCATGGCGACCACCCACGCCCGCGAATATGTTGCCACGCAGCTTTCCGTCCTGCAGATCGAGTTCTACCTGCGCAACTACGATAAAACCATCAACGGCGAGCGGATCGCCGACCTGCTGGAGCGCTGCCAGTTCTATTTCATGCCGCTGCACAACCCCGACGGCGCAGAGCTGTCCATGCGTGGTCTGAAGTCTCTGGACGATCCCAAGCTGACCATCTCCGCGGAGGACAAGGCCGAGCTGCGCAAGTTCCTGCTGGGTGAATTGGATCCCATGCACGAGTTCTGCGAGAACCACCCCCTCTACCACGCCTCCGACGCCGAGTTCTATTCTCATAATCCCGACCCCGAGCGTGAAAATGCCTTCATGTACTGGAAGTGTAACATCCGCGGCATTGACCTGCATAACAGCATGTACACCGCCGAAACGCTGGAGGCCTGGAAAGAAGCGCAGGCGAAGGGCGAGCGCGTTCCCAGCACCTTCACCAACTTCCCCGTTCCCGGCTGGCAGAACTACATGGGCACCATGGACCTGGTAGGCGTGGAGTTGTCTGCGGAAAACCGCGTGCTGAGCGACTATGTGGCCAAGGTCAAACCCAATCTTCTGGTCAGCTATCACACCGCCAGCAACGTGATCCAGTGGAACTACGCTTACAGCAAGCTGGGCGACTCCCAGCTGCTGGAAAACGCCACCAGCATCTCCTGCAAGGCCAGCGACCTGCTGAACTTCGAGGTGGATGACCGCGAATATATGCTGATGGGCCATCCCGGCTGGTTCATGAAGGAGACCCTGAACTACATGCCCACCTGCGGCTACGGCGTGACCATCGAGCTTGCCACCCGCCGGTATCTGGACAACGTGGGCAGCTATCCCGAAGGCTACATTGACACCCCGCCCACCAAGATCATCCAGCTGACGGAAGACGTGGTCACCAACGACGGCAAGCAGCGTTACAGCCTGTGGACCACCGGCAAGTTCTTCCCCCTGGCGCTGTCCCAGTACATTATGGACAATCACCTGATCCCGGAACTCACTTTCCCCGCCGCACAGTGACCTGATGCTGCCATCCGCGGAAACCCGCGAAAAAATGAATCCGGTATAAAAAAACGAGCATTGAGATATTCCCTCTCTGTGCAATATACTGAATTCTGTGAAAGTCCCAAACACCACCGTTCTTTTAAGGAGAATCAACATGAAAAAACACCTGCGCATCGTTTCCCTTCTGCTCCTTGTCACTATGCTGCTGTCCCTGACGGCCGGCGCAGTGCACAACAAGACCACCTGGAGCTCCCTGAATCAGGCCGGCACCTTTATTGAGCCTTTCGTTGATTACGAAAGCGTGCTGGATAAGACCGAGCAGAACTACCTGTTCGCTGACTACGCCGCCGACCTGCAGACCCTGCAGGCACAGTATCCTGACCTGATGCGTCTGGAAGTCATCGGCTACTCCGAGCTGGGCCGCCCCCTGTATGTGGTGGTCATGGGCAAGGACTCCGCCCCCAACCGCACCTTCGTCATGGCCAACACCCATGCACGTGAGTACATGACCGCTCAGCTGTGCGTGCTGCAGATCGAGTTCTACCTGAAGAACTATTACAACACCATCGACGGCGAGCGTGTCTGCGACCTGATGGAGCGCTGCCAGTTCTACTTCCTGCCCATGCACAACCCCGACGGCGCACAGCTGTCCATGATCGGCCTGGACTCCCTGGACGCTCCCGAGGTCACCATTGACGCCGCTGAAAAGGCCAAGATCGAGAAGTTCCTCACCGGCCAGCTCAAGGGCATGCACAACTACTGCGAAGCCAACAAGCTGTACCACGACACCGATGCCGACCTCTACACCAAAAATCCCGATCCCGAGCGTGACGATGCCTTCCAGTACTGGAAGTCCAACATCCGCGGCATCGACCTGCACAACAGCATGTACGATTCCGACATGAAGAAGGCTTGGGGCGGTATCAACCTCAACGCCTACAACAACTATCCCAACCCCTCCTGGACTGACCACCTGGGCACCAGATCCACTGTCGACGGCACCGCTCTGTCTGCTGAAAACACCGCTCTGAGCGAGTATGTTTCCAAGATCCAGCCCAACATCTTCCTGTCCTATCACACCGTGACCGGCAACATCCAGTGGGACAGCGGCTATGATCTGCTGGGCGGCGAGACCATTCGCAAGAACGCCATGAAGATCTCCTATAAGGCCGGCGACCTGCTGAACTACCCCGTGGACGAGAAGACCTATATGCTGATGGGCCACCACTGCTGGTACATGTACAACTCTCTGGACTACATGGAGAACCCCGGCTACGGCACCGTCATCGAGTTTGCAACCCGCAACTATCTGGACAGATATACTGAAGAGATGACCGGCTATGTCGATGCACCTCCCTCCAAGGTCATCCAGCTGACCGAGGATATCAAAAATATCGAAGGCACCCAGCGCTACAGCCTGTGGACCACCGCCAAGTTCTTCCCCCTGTCCCTGTCCCAGTACATCGTTGACAACCGCCTGATCGAGCCCGTCGAGCCCCTGAAGACCACCGTCGCCGACGGTACCGACATGGTTTCCATCCTCGGTACTCCCGTTTCCAAGCCCACTACCGCCAATGGGATCCAGAACTTCGGCACCTACCAGTGCAAGGTCGAGGATAAGACCTCCGTGGTCACCGGCGACCTGCAGACCGCCGGCACCGCCGTCCGCCTGTATGACGCCAACTACTCCAAGCAGCAGGACAGCATTGCCATCAACGGCACCACCCAGGTCAACTTCACCTACATGAGCTCCATGGGCGTGGAGACCAAGGCCACCTTCACCGTGACCCCCTATCCCGCCGCTCTGACCTTTACCGATCTGACTCCCGGCGAGACCTTCTACGATGACATTCGCTGGGTCTACGCCAACGGTCTGATGAACGGCAAAACTGCCACCACCTTCGACCGCAAGTCCAACCTGACCCGTCAGCAGGTCTGGCGTGTCATGTCCCGTGCCGTCACCGGCAGCGACGTGGGCAGCATGGCTGCCGCCAAGGACTGGGCCATCGCAAATGACATCGCCGACGGCACTCTGCCCGGCACCGCCGCCACCCGTCAGGAAGTGGTGACGATGATGTGGAAGGCTTTCGGCAAGGCTTCCGCTGATACCAGCAAGCTGAACACCTACAAGGACGCCGCTTCCGTCTCCGCCGAGGCACAGACCGCCATGGCATGGGCCATCGAGCGCGGCATCGTCTCCGGCTATGACGACAACACCCTGCGTCCCAACGCCACCATCACCCGCGGTGCCTTCTCCGCCATTCTGCACCGCTATCTGGGCAAGTAATCTCCCCATCAAGCAAGAGCGTCCTCCCAAACGGGAGGGCGCTCTTTTCTGCGCCGCTCTTTTCGCGGGGCGGTCGGCGCACCCGCATCAGGCAACCGAAAATACTTCTTGCGCTGTTTGTCCGTATTTTGTATACTGAATATTGGAAAATACCGGCGTCCAGCCGGATTAAGGAGGAACACCATGAAACGTACCTTCCGCATCACAGCCCTTGCGCTTCTCGTGACCCTGCTGCTGTCCCTGTCCGCCGGTGCCGTTCACAACAGAACGACCTGGGACTCTCTGAACGCCGCCAGCACGTTCCTCGAGCCTTATATTGATTATGAAAGCGTGTTCGACAAGACGGAGCAGAACTATCTGTTCGCCGACTATCAGGCTGACCTGTTTGCTCTGCGCGACCGGTATCCCGACCTGATGCGACTGGAGGTCATCGGTTACTCCGAGCTGGGCCGTCCCCTGTATGCAGTGGTCATGGGCAAGGATTCTGCCCCCAACCGCATGCTGGTCATGGCCAATACCCATGCCCGCGAGTATATCACCGCCCAGCTGTGCGTGATGCAGATCGAGTTCTACCTCCATAACTATTACAATATGATCGAAGGCGAGCGCGTCTGCGACCTGATGGAGCGCTGTCAGTTCTACTTTGTCCCCATGCACAACCCCGACGGCGCCCAGCTGTCCATGGTCGGTCTGAAATCTCTGGATGATCCCGAAGTAACCATCGACGCCGCCGAAAAGGCTGAGATCAGGGAGTTCCTCATCTCCCAGCTTGGCCCCATGCACGTCTTCTGCGAAAACAATGATCTCTACCACGATACCGACGCGAAGTTCTTCACCAACGACCCCAACCCCGAGTATGAGGACGCTTTCCAGTACTGGAAGACCAACATCCGCGGTGTCGACCTGCACAACAGCATGTATAACCCCACCATGCGCTCCTACTGGACGATGGGCGACGCCTCTCCCAGCTGGACGGACTACCACGGCAGCCGCACCACTCCCGCCGACGGCACCTCCCTCTCCTCGGAAAACACCGCCCTGCGCAAATACGTGGACAAAATCCAGCCCAACGTCCTGCTGTCCTATCACACCGCCAGCGGCGTGATCCAGTGGGGCTACGGCTACGGCGGCCTGGCCGGCCACGCAGGCGACAGCAACGTTTATAAAAACGCCTACAAGCTCTCCTACAAGGCCGGCGAACTGCTGAATTACAGCACAGACGACCGTGACTACGGCATCTGCGGCCATGCCGGCTGGTTCATGCTCAACTCTCTGAATTATATGGACTCTCTGGCCTACGGCGTCACCCTCGAATTTGCCTCCCGCCGCTATCTCAACGCCGTGGGCGACTATCCCGAAGGCTACGTGGATGCTCCCCCCTCCAAGGTCATCCAGCTGACCGAGGATGTGCAGGACGTCAACGGCACCCAGCGTTACAGCCTGTGGACCACCGGCCGCTTCTTCCCCCTGTCCTTCTCCCAGTTCGTGATCGATAACCGCCTCATCGAACCCGTGGGCGCACTGAAATCCACGGAACCCGAAGGCACGGACATCGCCTACATTCTCGACACCTACGCACCCAACCCCACCCCCAAGGGCGATCTGGTGGATTTCGGCACTTACCAGTGCAAGATTGAGGGGAAAACTTCTATCGTTCCCGGCGACATCCTGACCACCAACGAGGCCGTCCGTCTGTATAATGCCGACTTCTCCAAGCAGCAGGACAGCATCGCCATCAACGGCCCCACCCAGGTGCATTTCACCTATATCAACTATCTGGGTCAGGAGACCAAAGCCGTCTTTACCGTGACCCCGTATCCCGAGACCCTGACCTTTACCGATCTGACCCCCGGCGAGACCTTCTATGATGACATCCGCTGGGTCTACGCCAACGGTCTGATGAACGGCAAGACCGCCACCACCTTCGACCGCAAGTCCAACCTGACCCGTCAGCAGGTCTGGCGCGTGATGTCTCGTGCCGTTACCGGCAGCGACGTGGGCAGCATGGCTGCCGCCAAGGACTGGGCTGTGAACAACGGCATCTCCGACGGCACCCTGCCCGGCACCGACGCCACCCGTCAGGAAGTGGTGACGATGATGTGGAAGGCCTTCGGCAAGGCTTCCGCTGATACCAGCAAGCTGAACACCTATAACGACGCCGCCAGCGTTTCCGCCGAGGCACAGACCGCCATGGCATGGGCCATCGAGCGCGGCATCGTCTCCGGTTACGATGACAACACCCTGCGTCCCAACGCCACCATCACCCGCGGTGCCTTCTCCGCCATTTTGCACCGCTATCTGGGCAAGTAATTCCCATCAAACACGAGAGCGTCCTCCCATTTGGGAGGACGCTCTTTTTGTTCGTCTTTTTCCGCAGCACCCATGGACATCCCCCTCCGCATCGCCAAACAGCAAAAATTTCAAAAGTTTCTTGCGCTATTTCCGTATATTTTGTATAATGCTTGCTGGAAAACACCGGTATAAACCAGTTTAAGGAGGAACATCATGAAACGTACCTTCCGTATCACAGCCCTTGCTCTTCTCGTGACTGTGCTGCTGTCCTTGAGCGCCGGCGCCGTGCACAACAAGACCACCTGGCTCACCCTGAATCAGGCCGGTACTTTCGTTGAGCCTTTCGTTGACTACGAAAGCGTTCTGGACAAGAACGAACAGAACTATCTGTTCGCCGACTACGCCGCCGATCTGCAGACCCTGCAGGCACAGTATCCCGACCTGATGCGTCTGGAGGTCATCGGTTATTCCGAGCTTGGCCGCCCCCTGTATGTGGTGGTCATGGGCAAGGACTCCGCCCCCAACCGCACCTTCGTCATGGCCAACACCCACGCCCGTGAGTACATCACCGCCCAGCTGTCCGTTCTGCAGATCGAGTTCTACCTGAAGAACTATTACAACACCATCGAAGGCGAGCGCGTCTGCGACCTGATGGAGCGCTGCCAGTTCTACTTCCTGCCCATGCACAACCCCGACGGCGCACAGCTGGCCATGATCGGTCTGGACTCTCTGGACGCTCCCGAGGTCACCATCGATGCCGCCGAAAAGGCCAAGATTGAGAAGTTCCTCATCGGTCAGCTCAAGGGCATGCACAACTACTGCGAGGCCAACTATCTCTATCACGACACCGATGCGGAACTCTATTCCGAGAATCCCGACCCCGAGCGCGACGACGCTTTCCAGTACTGGAAGTCCAACATCAACGGCATCGACCTGCACAACAGCATGTATGATACCGAGATGAAGAAGATGTGGGGGGGCCTCAACCTCAACGCCTACAACAATTATCCCAATCCCGCATGGACCGACCACGTGGGCAGCAGATCCACCCCGGACGGCACGGCCCTGTCCACCGAAAACACCGCCCTGCGTGAGTATGTCAGCAAGATCCAGCCCAACATCTTCCTCTCCTATCACACCGTTCAGGGCGTGGTCATGTGGGATACCGGTTACGATCTGCTGGGCGGCGAAGACGTGCGCAAGAACGCCATGAAGATCTCCTACAAGGCCGGCGAGCTGCTGAACTATCAGACGCATGAGCAAACCCAGATCCTGATGGGCCATCCCTGCTGGTTTATGAAGGAATCTCTCCATTACATGGACAAACCCGGCTACGGCACCGTCATCGAATTCGCTGACCGCCGCTATCTGGACAAATACACCGAGGAAATGGAAGGCTATGTCGATGCGCCTCCCTCTAAAGTCATCCAGCTGACCGAGGATGTGAAAAACGTCGACGGCGTTCAGCGTTACAGTATATGGACCACCGGCAAGTTCTTCCCCCTGTCCCTGTCCCAGTACATCATTGACAACCGCCTGATCGCTCCCGTCGGCGCTCTGGAAAGCACCGTGCCCGACGGTACCGACATGGTTTCCATCCTCGGTACTCCCGTTTCCAAGCCCACTACCGCCAATGGGATCCAGAACTTCGGCACCTACCAGTGCAAGGTCGAGGATAAGACCTCTGTGGTCACCGGCGACCTGCAGACCGCCGGCACCGCCGTCCGTCTGATGGACGCCAACTTCGCCAAGCAGCAGGACAGCATCGCCATCAACGGCACCACCCAGGTCAACTTCACCTACATGAGCTCCATGGGCGTGGAGACCAAGGCCACCTTCACCGTGACCCCCTATCCCACCGCTCTGGCCTTCACCGACCTGACCCCCGGCGAGACCTTCTATGATGACATCCGCTGGGTCTACGCCAACGGTCTGATGAACGGCAAAACGGAAACCACCTTCGACCGCAAGTCCAACCTGACCCGTCAGCAGGTCTGGCGTGTCATGTCCCGTGCCGTCACCGGCAGCGACGTGGGCAGCATGGCTGCCGCCAAGGACTGGGCTGTGAACAACGGCATCTCCGACGGCACCCTGCCCGGCACCGACGCCACCCGTCAGGAAGTGGTGCTCATGATGTGGAAGGCCTTCGGCAAGGCTTCCGCCGACACCTCCAAGCTGAACACCTATAACGACGCCGCCAGCGTTTCCGCCGAGGCACAGACCGCCATGGCATGGGCCATTGAGCGCGGCATCGTCTCCGGCTACGATGACAACACCCTGCGTCCCAACGCCACCATCACCCGCGGTGCCTTCTCCGCCATCCTGCACCGCTATCTGGGCAAGTAATCCCCATACCAAACAACAGGGCGTCCTCCCACGGGAGGACGCCCTGTTTCTCTCTGCAGCGCAGGTAAAACAAAACTGTGTCTTGCGCTCTCCCCCTGCATTTTGTATACTTTTTTTGAAAATGCCGGTAGCGCCGGCTCAAGGGGGAACGCTATGAAACGCTGCATCCGCACCACAGCACTTGCCCTGATCGTGACCTTGCTGCTGTCTATGTCCGCCGGGGCCGTGCACAACAAAACCACCTGGCTCACTTTGAATCAGGCCAATACCTTTGTCGAACCCTACGTGGACTACGAAAGTGTTCTGGACAAAGACGAGCAGAACTACCTGTTTGCCGACTACGCCGCCGACCTGCAGGCCCTGCAGGCGCAGTACCCCGACCTGATGCGTCTGGAGGTCATCGGTTATTCCGAGCTGGGCCGCCCCCTGTACGTGGTGGTTATGGGCAAGGATTCCGCTCCCAACCGCACCTTCGTGATGGCAAGCACTCACGCCCGCGAATATATGACCGCCCAGCTGACCGTGCTGCAGATCGAGTTCTATCTGAAGAACTACTACAATACCCTCGAGGGGGAACGCGTCTGCGACCTGATGGAGCGCTGCCAGTTCTACTTCCTGCCTATGCACAACCCCGATGGTACGCAGCTGGCGATGATCGGTCTGGACTCTCTGGACGCCCAAGAGGTGACCATCGACGCTGCTGAAAAAACCAAAATCGAGAAATTTCTCGTCTCCCAGCTGAAATCGATGCACAGGGACTGCGAGGCCAACTACCTTTACCACGACACCGATGCCGAACTCTATTCCGACAATCCCGACCCCGAGCGGGACGACGCTTTCCAATACTGGAAGTCCAACATCCGCGGCATCGATTTGAGCAACAGTATGTACGATACCGAGATGAGAAAGCTCTGGATGAGTGACAATCTGAAGCTCAGCGGCCACAAGAATTATCCCAACCCCGCCTGGCAGGGACATCTGGGCAGCACGTCCACTATGGACGGCATTGCCCTGTCCAGAGAAAACACCGCACTGTGCGAGTATATTTCCAAGATTCAGCCCAATATCTTTCTCTCCTACCACTCGATGCAGGGCGTTGTCCAGTGGGACTACGGTTATGATAAGCTGGGCGGCGACGCCGTTCGCCAAAATGCGATGAAGATTTCCTACAAGGCCGGCGAACTGCTGAACTATCCGATCAAAGAGGATACCCAGATCCTGATGGGCCATCAGAGCTGGTTTATGAAGGAGTCCCTGAACTATATGGAATCCCCCGGCTACGGTGTTATCATTGAGTGGGGCAACCGCCGCTATCTGGACAAGGTGGGTGACCACGGTGCCGACTACATTGACGCCCCTCCCACCCAGATCGGCCAGCTGACCGAGGATGTGGTGACCACCAGCGGTACCCAGCGCTACAGCCTGTGGACCACCGGCAAGTTCTTCCCCCTGTCTCTGACCCAGTACATCGTTGACAACCGCCTCATCGCTCCCGTGGAGCCTCTGAGCACCACCGTCGCCGACGGCACCGATTTGGTCTCCATCCTCGGCACCAAAGTTTCCGCTCCTACTACCGCCAACGGCATCCAGAACTTCGGCACCTACCAGTGCAAGGCGGAGGGCAAGACCTCCGTGGTCACCGGCGACATCCTGACCTCCGGCACCGCCGTCCGTCTGATGGACGCCAACTTCGCCAAGCAGCAGGACAGCATCGCCATCAACGGCACCACCCAGGTCAACTTCACCTACACGAGCTCCATGGGTGTGGAGACCAAGGCCACCTTCACCGTGACTCCCTATCCCACCTCCCTGTCCTTCACCGACCTGACTCCCGGCGAGACCTTCTATGACGACATCCGCTGGGTCTACGCCAACGGTCTGATGAACGGCAAAACGGAAACCACCTTCGACCGCAAGTCCAACCTGACCCGTCAGCAGGTCTGGCGCGTGATGTCCCGTGCCGTTACCGGCAGCGACGTGGGCAGCATGGCTGCTGCCAAGGACTGGGCCATCGCAAACGGCATTGCCGACGGCACTCTGCCCGGCACCGACGCCACCCGTCAGGAAGTGGTGCTCATGATGTGGAAGGCTTTCGGCAAGGCTTCCGCCGACACCTCCAAGCTGAACACCTACAAGGACGCCGCTTCCGTCTCCGCCGAGGCACAAACCGCCATGGCATGGGCCATCGAGCGCGGCATCGTCTCCGGTTACGATGACAATACCCTGCGTCCCAACGCCACCATCACCCGCGGTGCTTTCTCCGCCATTTTGCACCGCTATCTGGGCAAGTAACCCCCATACCAAACAACAGGGCGTCCTCCCACGGGAGGACGCCCTGTTTATGTGGTTCTTTTCCGTTCTGCGGTCAAAATCTTCCACAGCGCAGGCAAATTCTGCAAAAAGCTTCTTGCAGTATCCCGTTGCTTTTTGTATACTATTTAATGGTATCCCCCGCAAACCAAACCTTTTAGTAAGGAGAATCCATATGAAAAAACTTTTCCGCGTGATTCCCTGCGTGCTGCTCCTGGCCATGCTGCTGTCTTTCTCTGCCGGCGCGGTGCATGACACCATGACCTGGGACTCCCTGAACGATGCCAGCACCTTCGAGGAGCCCTATGTCGATTACGAAAGCGTGTTCGACAAGACCCAGGATCTGTACCTGTTCAGCGAGTACGAGGCAGACCTCCTTTCTCTGCAGGAGCAGTATCCCGACCTGATGCGCCTGGAAGTCGCAGGCTATTCCGAGCTGGGTCGTCCCATCTATGTGGTGGTCATGGGCAAGGATACCGCCCCCAACCGCATGCTGGTCATGGCAACCACCCACGCCCGTGAATACACCGGCACCCAGCTTTCCGTGCTGCAGATCGAGTTCTATCTCAAGAACTACTACAACACCATCAACGGCGAGCGCGTCTGCGACCTGATGGAGCGCTGCCAGTTCTACTTCATGCCTCTGCACAACCCCGACGGCGCCATGCTCACCATGATTGGTCTGGACTCTCTGGACTCTCCCGAGGTCACCGCCGACGACGCCACCAAGGCCGAGATCGAGGCCTTCCTCCTTACCCAGTTGGAACCCATGCACGAGTTCTGCGAGAACAACAATCTCTACCATGACACCGACGACGTGCCTTTCTCCGCCAATCCTGATCCCGAGCGTGACGACGCCTTCCAGTACTGGAAGACCAACATCCGCGGCGTTGACCTGCACAACAACATGTACACCGACTGGATGATGACCCAGTGGAAGCGCAGCACCTGGTTCAACCAAAACCTGGAGAAGAACTTCACCGCTCCCAGCTGGCAGGACTTCACCGGTCTCGACGAGGATGACGGCATCGAAGCCGCCGCCGAAAACCGCGTTCTGCGTGATTACGTGAACAAGGTCAAGCCCAACCTGCTGATCTCCTACCACACCGCCAGCAACATTATCCAGTGGAACTTCGGCTATGACAAGCTCCCCAGCGGCAGAGATCTGCGCACCACGGGCTTTAAGATCTCCAGCAAGGCCGGCGAACTGCTGAATTTCGACATGGATAAGACCCAGTATCTGCTGATCGGTCACGCCGGCTGGTTTATGAAGAACTCCACCGAATACATGGATAAGGCCGGCTACGGCGTTATCATCGAACTGGCCAACCGCCGCTATCTGGACGGCGTGCCCGGCTACGGCATCGGCTATATGGATGCCCCTCCCATCAAGACCATTCAGGTCACCGACGATGTGACCACCAGCAGCGGCACCGCACGTCCCAGCCTGTGGACCACCGGCAAGTTCTTCCCCCTGTCTCTCTCCCAGTACATAATGGATAACCAGATGGTCACCGCAGTCGGTCCTCTGTCTGGCGATCTGCCCGAGGGCACGGAGATCGCCTCCATCCTGGGCACCGCTGCCGCCGCTCCCGCCGATGCTGACGCAGAAGTGAAGGACTTCGGCATCTACGCGTCCCCCCGCAAGGATAAGACCACCGTCATTCCCGGCGACATTCTGACCGTGGGCAAGACCCCCGCCCTGTATGACGCCACCTTCACCGAGCAGCTGGAGAGCGTGGAGATCGACGGCATGACCCCCGTCTCTTTCATCTATGAAAACGCTGCCGGCAAGGAAATCCGCGGCATCTTTACCGCCGCTCCCTTCCTGCCCATCAGCACTGTCGCAGGCTTCGACGTGCAGTATGATGCCGCCAAGTCCGCTCTGCTGCGCAACACCGCCGGCGGTGCCATCGCCCTCCCCGCATATCAGGAAACGATGACCGCTGCCGACTTCACCGCCAAGGAAGGCTACACCGTCGCCCTCTACACCGACAGCAGCTTTGCTTCTGCTGCCGACAGCGTGGCTCTGGCCGAGGGGCAGAACACCGTTTATGTGGCAGTCACCGATTCTGCTTCCGGCGAAACTGCCCAGTACACGGTGGAACTCGTCAACCCCGAGGCTCCTGTCAATGTGATGATGATCGCCCTGATCGCCGTGGCCGTTCTGGCTGTGGCCGGTATTGCTGTGGTGTTCCTGAAGAAGAGCAAGAAGAAGGCCGCCTGATCGTGAACGCCCAGCGCATACTCTGATACAAAACCCCCTGACGCAATGCGTCAGGGGGTTTTTGCGGTGATACCGCACTTATAGGCCGCTCAAATCGAACGCAGGCGTGTATTCCGCTTCGGCGGAAGTGTGTTCCTGGGTAAATCCGTCTGCAATACCGCAATTTTCCATGTACTGCGCCGCAGCGCGGTATTCCGCTCTGGTAACACGGCGCGCCAGTTTGCCCTCCGCACCCGGCTGGGGCGTATACTGGCTCATCAGCGAGAACAGCACATCGCCGCTTCGGAAGTTCTCCGCCACCCAATCGATGACACGCCTCGTATTCTCCAGTTCTCCCGGCAGCAGCAGATGCCGGATCAGCACACCCTGCTTCAAAAGACCTTTTTCCATGCGGTACGGCCCGGTCTGACGGAACATCTCCAAGATGGCCTCACTCGCCCGGTCAAAATAATCCTCTGCCGCCGAATACCGTTTGGCAGGTTCGGGCAGGGCGTATTTCAGGTCCGGCAGGTAAACCTGCACCTTCCCCTCCAACGTCCGCAGGGTCTCGACTTTCTCGTAGCCGCCGCAGTTCCACACCACCGGCACGCCCCAATCCTCATCGCCCAGCGCTTCCAGGATCACCGGGGTGAAATGGGTGGGTGTCACCAGATCCAGACAGGCAGCGCCCTGTGCGATCAGTTCCCGGAACGTCTCACGCAGCCGTTCCGCCGTGATGCCCTTTCCCACACCACCCCGGGAGATGGCGCTGTTCTGGCAAAAGCTGCAGCGCAGGTTGCAGCCGGAGAAAAACACACAGCCCGCGCCGTGTTCTCCCACCAGGCAGGGTTCTTCCCATAAATGAAGCATGGCTTTTGCCGCCACGGGCACGGAGGGCTGGCCGCAGAAGCCGCCCGCTTTATCTTCCGTTCGTTCCGCTCTGCAATCACGGGGGCACAGATGACAGATCATTTTTCTTTCGCTTCCTCCTGCTCTTCCGGCAAGACCGGCCGCCCGCTTTCCCATGCGTAATTCATACTCCCCGCCGTATCCGGCACATCCGCCACCAGTTTGCGGCAGGTCAGGCATACATGGCAGGTTCGATAGGCCGCAGTCCAAAAACCGCCCTCGTCACTGATGAGCCACGCTTCGTCCAAAGCGCTCAAAAAGCCGGGCTTCATTTCCGACCAGTAGACTCGGTCGCGGCCGCCCTTCAAGTAGCCCTTTTTCATCGTTTCCCCGCAGTAAGGACACGGAACAGGGACATCTTCCTCCTCCGGGGTCTCTTTCTTTTTGAACAGGTCGGCAAGGAAGCTCTTTTCCTCCTCCTTTTCTTCCGGTTCAGAGAGATTTTCAAAAACAGGCTTCTCCTTCCGCCGTTTCTTCTCCGGGTCGATATCCCACGGATCTTCGCTCTTTTTCCAGAAGGCCATTCTCATCCCTCCTCGTCCGTTGTTTCGTCCACTTCCTCGTAGTCCACGGTGTAAACGGGCCCGTCAAAGGTCGGCTTCTTTTCCTTCGGATGCGCCGTGACGGAAACCTTTCCTCTGCGGCGCAGCAGCAACCAAACCAGCAGAGCCAGCAGCACCGGCCACGCCACACGAAGAAGCAAAAACAGGATACGAAACAGTTTCAACGGCAGTCCAACCAGCAAACTCATCTGTCACACTCCTTTTCCAGAAGTTCTTTTGCCTCGGCATAATAGCGGGCAAAGGCCGAGGGCACGGCATGAGCCGCCAACCCCTCCGCGTCCACCCAGAGAAAATCGGCTGCGCCTTCGCCGGAAGCCTCCAGCGCATAGCCGGTCATGTGCCACTCCACATGGGTAAAGATATGCTTTGCCGTCAGCTTTCGCTGCCACGCCTTGGGTGTCAGCTCCCATGCCGTCAGCGGCTTCGGGGCAGCTTCCTCCGTCAGCATCCCCTCCACATTGGGAAACTCCCACAAGCCCGCCAGCAAGCCGGTCTCACCCCGCTTGCGCAGGGCGATCTTCCCGTCTCGGAGCAGAAGATATACCGTCTTTTCCTCAATTTTACGGTCTTTCTTCGCCTTTTTGACCGGCAGGTTCTCCGCAGTACCGCGGATACGCCCCAGACAGATCTTCCGCACCGGGCACACATCACACTTCGGCGCACCGTTGGGGACGCAGACCGTGGCGCCCAGTTCCATGGTCGCCTGGGAGAAAATACGGATGTCCGCCTCCTCCGTGGGCATGACGGCTTCCAGCTGTTCCCGGATGCGGCGCTTCACCTTGGGGGCGAGAATATCATCATGGCAATCGGTGATACGGGTGACCACCCGCAAAACGTTTCCGTCCACCGCCGCTTCCCGTCGGCCGAAGGCCGCTGCGGCGATGGCCGCTGCCGTATACTCACCCACGCCCGGAAGCGCCAGCAGCCCCTCGTAGGTATCGGGGAACGCACCTGCTGCCGCCACGAGCTTTGCAGCCTTTTGCAGATTGCGGGCGCGGCTGTAGTAGCCAAGCCCCTCCCACAGCTTCATCAGCTGCTCCTCGGGCGCCTCCGCCAGCGTCTCCACAGTCGGGAACGCCTCCAGAAAACGGGCATAATAGCCCAGCACCGCAGCCACACGGGTCTGCTGCAGCATGATCTCCGACACCCAAATGGGATAGGGATCCCGCGTTTCGCGCCACGGAAGCCCGCGGGCATTGACCCGATACCAGTCCAAAAGCGGCTTCGTCAGGTTTTTTAGCGGGTTTTCAGTTGTCATCTTCCTATCTTTCATGGTATGATTTTACCACAGGCGGGACGCAGTTCCCACCCCCCTGCAAAAACTTTTTTGTCTACCCTCTTGACCTTCCCCTTTCTGGAAGGTGTACAATCACTGTGAAAGGGGATATGCGTCATGAAAATCAATGAAGTGGAAGCTCTGGTGGGCATCACCAAGAAAAACATCCGCTTTTATGAAGCCGAGGGGCTTCTGACTCCGCAGCGCAACAGCGAAAACGGCTATCGGGACTACGGCAGCCCCGAGGTGGAGATCCTGCGTCGGATCAAGCTGCTGCGCAAGCTGGGGTTTCCGCTGGAGGAAATCCGCCAGATGCAGTCGGGCTGCTGCACGGTGGGCGACGGTATGCGCCGCCATTTGGTACTGCTGGATCGGGAATGCTCCAATCTGGAGTCCGCCCGGCGCTTCTGCGCCGAACTGACCGACTGCCGGGAAAAACTCGACACGCTGGACGCATCGGCTCTTTTGAATCGTATGGAACAACTGGAACAGGAGGGGACCACCTTTATGGACAGGCAAAAACAGGATATCAAGCGTCGGCGCTATGTGGCACCGGTATTGAGCGCCCTTGTGATGGCGCTTTTGATGGGCTTCATGATCTGGCTGATGGTATGGGCCTTTGAGGTTGATCCTCTGGGCGCACCTCCTCTGCCGATCCTGATACTGCTCATCGCCATCCCCGCCGTTGTGATTTTAGGCGTGGGCATTGCGCTGTATCAGCGCATTCGGGAGATCGGCCGCAACAAGGACGATGACTACAAAAAATACTGACAGGAGGATGTTAAAATGAAACTTTTGACCATTGACCATATTCCGGGGCAGAATTACGAGGCGCTGGACACCGTCAGAGGCACCGTGGTATACAGCAAAAACTTCGGCCGCGACTTTATGGCCGCCATGAAGACGCTGGTGGGCGGCGAGATCGTCGGCTACACGGAAATGCTGGTGGAGGCCCGCCAGATCGCCACCAAGCGCATGGTGGATGCAGCGGAGGCGATGGGTGCCGACGCCATTGTGGGTTTGCGCTATGCCTCTGCCGCCGTGATGCAGGGCGCCGCCGAGATCGTCGCCTACGGCACCGCGGTAAAATTCGTATGATCAAGGTCACATTTTTGGATCACAGCGGCTTTTTGGTGGAGCTGGACTCCGTCACGCTGCTGTTTGACTGGTGGAAGGGGGCGCTTCCGCCCTTGCCGGACAAGCCCCTGCTGATTCTGGTCAGCCACGCCCACCCCGACCACTTCCAGTCCGGCATCTTCCGGCTGGACGACGGTGCGCGCCCCATCCGCTATCTGCTGGGCAGTGACATCGTCCTCTCCGCGGAAAACCGCAGGCGCTGGGGCGTTTCTCCCCAGACTGCCGGCAAGGTGTTCCGTCTGGGCGGGAACGAGACCATGCGCCCCCTCCCCGACGTGACGGTAGAGACGCTGCCCTCTACCGACGAGGGCGTTGCCTGGCTGGTCACGGCCGACGGGCAGACCATCTTCCACGCCGGCGACCTGAACTGGTGGCACTGGGAGGGCGAGCCCGATCCCTGGAACCCGGACATTGCCCGCCTGTTCTTCCAGTACACAGAACCTCTGCGGGATCGCACCATCGACCTTGCCATGCTGCCGCTGGATCCCCGCCAGCGGGAAGACGGCTTCCGCGGCGCATCCTATCTGCTGGAGATTGCGGACATCCGCCGCTGGATCCCCATGCATCTGTGGGGCGATTACGACTATATGGACGCCTTTTTGTTCCGCTATCCCTCTTTTGAGGCCAACGCCTGCCCCGTGCGGCGCACGGGTGAGCAGTTTGAATTTTGAGTGGAGGTCTGCGCTATGAAAATTGACGGCAACGAACTGGCCATCCTGCAGGATCAGCTCTACCGCGAAGGCCGTGAGGACGAAGGCTGGGCGGTCAAACAGGAGTTTTTGAAGCAGGTGCGGGAAAACGGCGATCACTGCCCCTGCAAAGAGGCCTGTCCCCACCACGGCAACTGCTTTGAGTGCGTGACTATCCACCGCGGGCACCGGGACCATCTGCCCATGTGTATGTGGGACATGGTGAACGAGCGGCTGCACAAGCTGTCCCTGATGACGGAATGCACCCTGCAATCTTACGAACAGGAACACAAATAACACAAGAGAAAGAGAGCGGACAAATGTCCGCTCTCTTTTTATGCCAGCAGGGCGCCGACAGTCAAAAACACAACGGTCAGCAGCAGGAAATATAAGATCAATTTCCACACATATTTCAGCCACCGGTCGTAAGGCACATGCCCCAGCGCCAGCGCGCCCATCACCACCGCCGCCGTGGGGGTGATGATGTTGATGAGGCCGGAGGCAGACTGGAATGCTGTCACCACCAGATCGCCGCCCACGCCGGCAAACCGCCCCAGCGGTGCGATAACAGGAATGGACAGCGTGGCGAGCCCGGAGGAGGACGGGATCAGGAAGGTCAGCGGCAGGTAGATCAGATACACCAGCAGCACAAAGGCCACCGGCCCTGCACCGGAGAGGGCCTGCTCGCCCCAATGGAGAATGGTGTCTGTGATGCCGCCTTCGTTCATCAGCACGGTGATACCCCGGCTGATACCGATGATGAGGCTGACACCCAGCATATCGGCACAGCCTGCCACGAAGGTCTCTGCGATCTCACTCTCCCGCATCCGGTCGATGAGTCCCACCACGATGCCGCCCACCAGAAACAGGGCGGACAGTTCCGGGAACCACCAGCCGAAGGCCGGCAGGGGCGAACCCAGCTCGTCAAAGGGGATGACGCCGTAGATCATCACCGCAAACACAGCAGCAAACACCACCATAATCAGTTTGCGCTTTCCGGTGAACTCGATTTTTTCCTCCATACTGACGTGGAGTTTGCCCGCGCCTACGCCCACCACGGAACGGGAGGGATTTTTCTTCACCTTTGCCGCATAGGACATCACAAACCAGATGGCTGCCGACTCAAACACCACCCACTGCACAATGCGCAGCAGGATGCCCTCGCCCAAAGAGACCCCCGCAAATCCCGCGGCAATGCCGGTGGCGAAGGGATTCACCGTAGAGGCGATAATGCCCGCACCGGCACCCAGCAAAATCACCGAAATGCCCACCACCGCGTCATAGCCGGCTGCGAGAAATACCGGCAGCAGCAGCGGATAGAAGGCCATGGTCTCCTCCCACATGCCGAAGGTGGTACCGCCAAGGCCGAAAAACAGCATCAGAATGGGGATCAGCCATTTCTCCCGGCCACCCAGCTTTCCGATGACCGCGCCCACGCCGGCGTCCACGGCTCCGGTTTTCATGACAATGCCCAGAAACCCGCCCACCATCAGGATAAATACGCAGACGTCCACCGCGTCGAAAAAGCCGTGAAAGGCGGCGGTCAGCACCGCTCCCACCCCCTGCGGGTTGGGTTCGGTCAGGTGATAACTGCCCGCCACCGGCACGCCGTCGGCATAGTCATAGCTGCCCGCAGGAATGAACCATGTGGCCACCGCCACCAGAATGATGAGCAGAAACAGGATGGTGTACGCCGTAGGCATACGAAAATTTTTCTTTTCCATAAACGCTCTCCTTTTATGCGTTTTTCGTTACCGGGCAGACAGCCTTTGCCATCTGCCGCAGTTCAGAGCGCGTTAAAAGTTCTTTCGGTTCCCTTTCTTGAAAGAAAGGGAACTTATTTGCCGATGGTTGCCACCATGACGGCCTTGATGGTGTGCATCCGGTTCTCCGCCTCGTCGAACACCACGCTGTGACGGCTGCGGAACACCTCGTCGGTGACTTCCCGGATGTCGATGCCCTTCTCCTGCCACTCCTTTGCCATCTTCGTTTCAAAGTCGTGGAAGGAGGGCAGGCAGTGCATATACAGCACATCAGGGTTACCGGTGGCCTTCAGGGTCTCCTCCGTTACGCGGAAGGGGGAGAGCAGCTTTGTTCGTTCAGGGATCAGGGCTTCCTCGCCCATGGAGGCCCAGATGTCGCCGTAGATCACGTCGGCGTCCTTCAAGTCCTCCATGCGGTCGGTGATCTCAATGAGACCGCCGTTGGCACGAGCCTCCGCAAAGACGCGGTTAATGAGATCCTTGTCCATCTCCTTCGCCAGCTTCTCCGGACCCATCGCCACGAAGTGCATACCCATTTTCGCCGCGCCGATCATCCATGCGTAGCACATATTATTTCGGACATCGCCGGGGAACACCACCTTGATCTTGTTCAGGGGCTTGTGGCAATGCTCCTCGATGGTCATCATGTCCGCAAGGATCTGGGTGGGATGGTCGGCGTCGGTCAGGCCGTTCCAGACGGGCACGCCGGCATATTTTGCCAGATCCTCCACCACGCTCTGCTCATAGCCGCGGTACTCGATGCCGTCGAAGAAGCGACCCAGCACCTTGGCGGAGTCCTCCAGCGATTCCTTCTTACCCATCTGGGAACTGTTTGCGTCCAGATAGGTGACGTGGGCACCCTCCTGGGTAGCCGCCACCTCAAAGGAACAGCGGGTGCGGGTGGAAGTCTTTTCAAACAGCAGCACGATGTGCTTACCCTTCATACAGGGTTCGCAGATGCCTGCCCGGCGCTTGGCCTTCAGGTCGTGGGCCAGATCCAGCATATAGCGGATCTCCGCGGGTGTAAAATCTTCCAGAGTCAGAAAGCTCCGGCCTTTCAAATTGACTGCCATGGTCATTCTCCTTTTATAAATTTGCGCCGTTTCGGCGCAGGAGCGGTTGAACCCCCCATTTCTCTTTTTTCGCCAAAAAGAGAAACGGGCCGTTCACGGTCCAAAGAGAAAAGGCGTTGGCACACTCGGCGAAACTCTTTGCGCTCATGCAAGGGGGATAAATTTTCTTCTCTTTTCGCGCTCCCCGCTTCGCTTAGCGCTGGCATTTCGACGAATATATTTTTTGCAAATCAGGGGTTTTCTCTCCAAAGAGGCATGCTCATACAGCGGGGGCCGCCGCGGCCGCGGGACAGTTCCGCGCTGGGGATGGTGTGGATGGTGATGCCCGCCTCCTCCAGAGAGCGGTTGGTCACATGGTTGCGGGAGTAGACCACCACCTCGCCGGGAGCAATGGCCAGGGTGTTGCTCCCGTCACTCCACTGCTCCCGGGCGGCGTCGATGCTGCTGCCCCGGCCGCAGGGGATCAGCGTTACCTTGTCCAGATGGAGATGCTCCTTCAGGATGTCTTCCAGACGGCCGTCCTCCTGCCGGATCCTGATCTTCCGGTTCTCGTCCAACTCCATCACGAACACCGTAATGCTGGAGAGGATGTTGGGATGCACGGTGAATTTGTCCCTGTCCACCATCGTGAACACGGTGTCCAGATGCATGAAGGATCGGGTCTTGGGGATATTGAACGCCAGAATTTTTTTGAAGGTTTTGCTGCGTGTCAGCACCGTTTCCGCCAGCGCGTCGATGGAGTCCTCCCGGGTGCGCTCGGAAATGCCCACCGCCAGAACCTCCGGAGACAGCACCAGAATGTCGCCGCCCTCCAGCGACGTGATCTGGCCGCGGTCATACCAGCGGGGCGCGTCCTTGTAGGCGGGATGATGCTCAAAAATCGTCTTGCCGAACAGGGTCTCCCGGTTGCGGGTGGCGGTGTGCATCTTGTGGATGGACACGCCCGTGCCGATGGTGGCAAAGGGATCGCGGGTAAAATAGAGATTCGGCATGGGATCCACAGCAAACGGATAGTCCCCCTCCGCCACGGAGAGATAGTCACCAAGCCTGCCCCCAGTGGTGCGCAGGGCGTCCTTGCGGACACCCGCCATCATTGCCGCCACCATTTCCCTGTCCGGCATCTGGGAAAAGTAGTCCGTCAGCAGTCCGCGGGTACGGTCATCCCGCACGCCGGACTCATCCAGAAAGGCGCGGACAAAGTCCTGCCGCACCTCCGGCTCTTTGATGGACTCCGCCACCAGATCGGTGAGGTACACCACCTCCACGCCCTGCGACCGCAGGCAGTCGGCAAAGGCGTCATGCTCCCGCTGCGCCTCCCGCAGATAGGGGATGTCGTCAAACAGCAGCCGTTCCAGATATTCCGGCATCAGGTTTTCCAGCTCGGCACCGGGACGGTGGAGCATGACCTTGCGAAGCCGCCCGATCTCGGAGGTATTATGGATGCCTGTTTCCAATCAGCTCACTCCTTTTTATTGGTTTGCTCCCAAGTAGGGTGTCTTGTTTTTCCCCTTTCATGCGTCCGCCGCCAAATTTGGCAAAAAAAGAACAGGCCGAAGCCTGTTCTTTCCGGGTTTCAGCAGCTTGCGCTGTCGTTATCCTTCAATTACCGTAAACGTGTCCGCAATGACGCGCAGCCGGGCGCCGAAGCCCTCCGCCGCCTCGGCGGGGTATTCCCACGCCACAATATAGGTGGTGCCGCCGCTACCCTCCGCCGTCATAAAGCACAGATAATCGCCGTCCGCTTCTCTGCCGACCAGCGGATCACCCGCCACGCCGCCCGTGACATCCTCAAAGACATAGTCACTGCCTGCAAGAAAGATGTCCCGTGTCACCGCCGCAGATGCGTCCGGATAGACCGGGCGGGTGTAGACCGTCAGCTCCACCTCATCATTCCAGATGCTCTCCCAGCGTTCCTCCGTCATACCGTCATCTTCTTCCCGCTCAAAGTGCCAGCCCTCATCGGGGATATAGATGACATAGCCCGCGCCGGTGTACCGTGTGGCAGGCAATACCTCCCGCTCACCCTCCACGAAAAATGTCAGGTCTTTTTTCGCAGCCTGTACCTGTGCAGTGCCCGATTCCGACGCAGCAGTCTGCTGCTGGGTCTGGGACGGCGCTGCTGCCGTGTCTTCGGAGGGCGGCACGACCTCGCCCCGCCCACACCCGGAAAGCAGCGCAAGCAGCACAACCAGCAGTAAAAACGTTCTCCTTTTCATAGAACTCACTCCTTTGTTGTTCAGACGGGTTTCTCCCCTTAAACGTTCCCGAAATTTGAAAAATCATACCAAAAAGCAGCGCGTCAGGAGAAAAAACAACCCCGAAAGGATTCGGGGCTGTTTTGTCCGTGTGTTTTCAGTTTTGTTTGCCCAGATAGGCCTCTTTCACCCGCTCATCCGCCAGCAGCTCGGCGCCGGTGCCGGACATGGTGATGTTGCCGGTCTCCAGCACATAGGCCAGGTCAGCGATCTTCAGCGCCATGTTGGCGTTCTGCTCAATGAGCAGAACGGTAACGCCCTGCCGGTTGATCTCCCGGATGATGTTGAAGATATCCTGCACCACCAGAGGTGCCAGACCCAGAGAAGGCTCATCCAGCAGCAGCAGCTTGGGGCGGGACATCAGGGCACGACCCACGGCCAGCATCTGCTGCTCGCCGCCGGAGAGGGTGCCGGCCACCTGCCAGCTGCGCTCCTCCAGACGGGGGAACAGGCTGTACACCCACTGGATGTCCTGCTCGATCTCGGCCTTGTTCCTGCGCAGGTAGGCGCCGATCTTCAGGTTTTCCAGCACAGTCATGTCCGGAAAGACGCGGCGTCCCTCGGGGCTCATGGCAATGCCGGTGGCAATAATCTTGTCGATGGATTTGCCCAGCAGTTCCTCGCCGTCCAGTTTGACAGAACCGGAAGCCGCCTTGACAAGGCCGGTGATGGTGCGCAGGGTGGTAGACTTGCCCGCGCCGTTGGCGCCGATCAGGGTGACGATCTTGCCGTCAGGCACTTCCAGAGAAATGCCGCGGAGGGCTTGGATGCCGCCGTAGTTGACGTGCAGATTCTCGATTTTAAGCATCCTCATCCACCCCCAAATACGCGTCGATCACGCGCTGATTGTTCTGGATCTCCGCCGGCGTGCCCTCGGCGATCAGCTTGCCGAAGTCCAGCACATAGATGCGGTCGGAAATGCCCATGACCAGATTCATGTGATGCTCGATCAGGAAGATGGTCAGATTGAATTTGTCGCGGATCTCACCGATGAAGGCGGTCAGCTCGTCGGTCTCCTGCGGGTTCATGCCCGCGGCGGGTTCGTCCAGCAGCAACAGCGTAGGCTCTGCTGCCAGCGCACGGGCGATCTCCAGGCGGCGCTGCTTGCCGTATGGCAGGCTGGTGGCCAGTTCGTCCTTCACGTCCTCCAGACCCACGATTTTCAGCAGTTCCAGCACTTCCTCGCGCTGTCTGGCCTCTTCCTTCCAGTTCAGGCGGAAGGCGGCGGAGAACAAATTGCTGTGGGCACGGCAGTGCTTGGCGATGAGCACATTGTCAAACACGGTCTGACTTTTCCAGAGGCGAATATTCTGGAAGGTGCGGGCCATGCCCATTTTCGTGATCTTATCAGGTGTGGGTGCGATGACCTTGGTGTATGCGCCGGCACACTCGCCCTTGTACATTTTCTTCATTTTTCCATGGGGATGGTTTTCGATGATTTTCTCCCCGTTGAACCAGACTGCACCGTTGGTGGGCTGATACACACCGGTGACCACGTTGAATGCCGTGGTTTTGCCGGCGCCGTTGGGGCCGATCAGGGCCACGATTTCGCCCTCGTTGATCTCCAGATTCAGGTTGTCGACTGCCACCACACCGCCAAACTGCATGGTGACATTATCAATTCTCAAAACATTCTTGCTCATTCGCCGACAGCCTCCTTTCCGGCCTTCTTCCCACGACGCTTGAACAGGTCGGGCAACTCCTTGTCGCCCATAATACCGCGGCGGAAGAACAGCACGATGATCATGATCACAACGGAGAACACCACCATGCGGAAGCCGGGAGCCAGCAGCTTCATTCCCGCAATGTTGTTGGCGCTGTCATCCAGGAAGCGGAGCCACCACTCGCTGCATCCGATGAACAGGAAGGCTGCGATGATGCTGCCGCTGATGGAGCCAATACCGCCGATGACCACCATCAGCAGAATTTCGTATGTCATGGCAGAGGTGAAGCCCTTGGCCTGCACGCTGCTCATATACATCGCCATCAAGCCGCCGCCCAGCCCGGCGAAAAAGGAACTGGTGACAAAAGCCAGCATTTTGTGCTTGGCAAGGTCGATGCCCATGGCCTCGGCGGCGATCTCGTCGTCCCGGATGGCCTTGAATGCGCGGCCGTAGGTGCTGTTGACCAGCAGCACAATGAACAGAATACACAGACCCACCACGATGACATAAGGATACAGGTGCTTGAAGGTGGGATACTGGCGCAGGGTGTTGGAGCCGTTGGTCAGGGGCGCAAAGGATTCGTACTGGATGAAGGTACGTATGATCTCGGCAAAGCCCAGCGTAGCGATGGCCAGATAGTCGGACTTGAGCCGCAGGGCGGGCAGGCCGATCAGCCAGCCAAGGAACGCAGCCAGCACACCGCAGATCAGCAGCGTCAGCAGCATACCCACCACGGGGCCGATGGTGTCGCCCAGGAAGCCGGAGAAGATCTCCGGGATGGAGAAATTCACGATACCGCCGTCATAGTACTGATACACACCGGCGCGCTTTGCCACGGGGATGGACAAAATGGCGTAAGTATAGGCGCCCACCAGCATAAAGCCTGCCTGACCCAGAGAGAACAGGCCGGTGAAGCCGTTGAGCAGGTTCATGGAAACGGCCAGCAGCGCGTAGACCGTGCCCTTTTTCATGACAGCCATCATAATGGACAGGCCCTTGACGTTCTTTGCCACGCCTTCCAGTCCCACAGAAATCACTGCCAGAACGGCAATGAGAATCATGCCGATGACAATCGTCTTCAGATCGCTTCTCTTTTTGATCATCACACCTTCTCCTCCAGTTTCTCTCCGAAGAGGCCGGTGGGCTTGAGGCACAGCACCAGGATCAGCAGCGCAAAGGTAAATGCGTCGCTGAAGGTGGAGTAACCCAGTGCCCGGATGATGTTCTCACAGATGCCGATCAAAAATCCGCCCGCCACGGCGCCGGGGATGGAGCCGATACCGCCGAACACCGCCGCCACGAAGGCCTTCAGGCCGGGCATGGTGCCGACGGTGGGGGAAACGGTGGAGTAGTTGCTGAAGAACAGGAGTGACCCCACAGCCGCCAGGAAGGAGCCGATCACAAAGGTCACGGAAATGACGCTGTTGATCTTGATGCCCATGAGGCGGGCGGTCTCAAAATCGCGGGAGGCAGCACGCATGGCCATGCCGATGCGGGTCTTTTTGATCAGCGTCACCAGCAGAATGACCAGCACGAAGGTCAGAATAGGGGTGATGACGGTAACTCTCTTGGTCTCCATGCCGAAGATCTGAATGTTGTCGGAGATCCAGGGGATCACGGGATACTGCTGGGGCTGACCGCCGGTGATGTACCACATCAGGTTCTGCAGCAGGTAGCTGACGCCGATGGCAGAGATCATGACGGACATGCGGGGTGCGGACCGCAGGGGCTTATAGGCCAAACGCTCCACGGAAAAGCCCAGAAGCACCGTAACGAGAATGGTGAAGGGGATCGCCAGATACACCGGCATGGCGGTGACGGCGTAGAACATCACGAAGCCGGCCACCGTGAAAATGTCGCCGTGGGCAAAGTTGATCAGCCGCAGGATGCCGTACACCATGGTGTAGCCCAGCGCGATCAAAGCGTACTGGCCACCCACGGAAATACCCGGCAGCAGGCTGTTCAAGCTGGCTTGAAGAATGTCTGCCATACTGTTTTCTCCTTTGACAAAATATGTTTGCGCCGATTTTCCAGAATACAGCCAGCGGCAATCCTCTGGAAAACCGGCGACGGGCAAAAGCCATACAAGGCAGCGGGGAAACCCCCGCTGCCTGTATATCGTACGGAACGATTACTTGCTCAGGCCCTGCTCCTTCACGGAGTAGAATTCGCCCTTCTCGGTGTCGACGCCCTTGATGAAGATGATGTTCTTGTCCACATCGCCCTCGGCATCGAAGACCACGTCGCCGGTCACGCCGGTGTACTTCACGCCGGAGAGCGCCGCAGCGATGGCATCGGAGTCGGCAGAGTCGGCAGCCTTGATGGCCTCGACGGCAACCATGTACGCGTCATAGCCCAGAGCGGACACGGCAGAGACGGTGTCGGTGCCGCCGTTGTTGGCCAGCTTATCGTCGTTGGCATTCAGCCAGCCCTGGAAGCCACTCATGAACTCGGCAGCAGCCTGGGAAGCGCCTTCATCATAGAAGGTGGAGAAATACACGTCAGCGCCGGACTTGGTGGCAGCCTGCAGGATCACGGCATCATCCCAGGTATCGCCTGCGATCAGGGGGATACCGGCATAAGCAGCCTGGTCAATCAGCAGGGAGGCCACGGTGGTGGAGGTGGGGGCAAAGATCACGTCAGCGTTGGCAGCCTTGGCGGCAGTGATGTAGCCGGACATATCGGTGTTGCCGGCGGGGTTCTGGTCGGCCACGACCTGAATGCCGAGGCGCTCGCACTCCTGGGTGAAATACTCGCCCAGACCCACGGAGTAGTCGTCGCCCAGCTCGGTGAACACATAGGCCACCTTGGCGTCAAACTCATCCTTGGCCAGGTTTGCCAGCACGCTGCCCTGGAAAGGATCCAGATAGCACACACGATAGTAGTAGGGGTTGCCCAGAGTCACGCCGGGGTTGGTGCAGGAGCAGCCGATGGCAGCGATCTTGGCTTCTTCAAACACGGGAGCGGCAGCCATAGACACGCCGGAACCATAGGAGCCCAGAACGATGGCAACGCCTTCGCTCACCAGCTGCTCGGCAGCGGAAACGCCCTTGTCGTTTTCGGACTGGTTATCCACAGCAAAGGTCTTGATGGTGTACTCCTCGCCGCCAATGGTGACGGTGGGAACCACAGAGTTGGCATACTCGATGCCCAGAACTTCCTTCTTGCCGCCGGCGCCGTTGGCACCGGAGGAGGGCTCGTAAATGCCGATGGTGATGACCTTCTCACCGGACTGTTCCTCGGCGGGCTTTTCGCCGCAGGCGGCCAGACCCAGAACCATGGTCAGAGCCAGCAGCAGAGCAAATACTTTTTTCATTCTTTTCATCCTCCTGTCAAACTCGAAGGCTCTCGCCTCCATATCAATATAGTATTTTACGTGGTTTTTGTAGACTTTGCAAGGTCAATTATGTACAGAAAGTTCCTTCCTGTCCCCCGCTTCTGCCGCCCTTTTGACTTCACAGGGCGTGTATTTGTCTTTGATACGCGAACACATCAAAGAGCCAGTCGCCAAAACTACTACATTTGTCCTCTGCTCAAAGACACCCTTGTGTTGGTGATTTCGCCGAACACGCAGAACTTTTTTCCGGATTTTGGATGTAAAAACCCGGAGCCGCCTATGGTCGGCTCCGGGTTTGGGGATCATTCTTCCACGGTGGGCTCGGTTTGTGCGGGAGCGTCCTGCGCGGCGGCGGAGGGATCCACCACAGCCAAGAAGGCCTCGCGCTCCATGGTTTCGTGTTCCAGCAGATACTGTGCCACAGCGTCCAGCTGGGCTCTGTGCTCGGTGAGAATGTCCTCGCAGCGAGCGTAAGCGGCGGAGATCAGCGCCTGCACTTCCGCGTCGATCTGGGCGGCCACAGACTCGGAATAGCTGCGGCTCTGGCTCATGGTGCGGCCGATAAAGACCTCGTCGTGCCCGGAGTCGAAGGACACCGTGCCGATCTTTTCGCTCATGCCGTAGGACGCCACCATCTTGCGGGCAATGGCGCTGGCGCGCTGAATGTCATTGCTGGCGCCGGTGGAGATGTCGCCCAGACACAGCTGCTCCGCCACGCGGCCGCCCAGCAGGGCAACGATCTGATCTTCCATATACCGCTTGGAGAGGTAGGATCGATCCTCCTCCGGCAGGGAGATGGTCATGCCGCCGGCCTGTCCCCGGGGGACGATGGTGATCTGGCTGACGGGATCCTGCCCGGGAAGGGCGTGCATCACCACCGCGTGACCGGCCTCATGCCAGGCGGTCAGCTCCCGCTCGTGCTGCGGGATGACGCGGCTGCGCTTTTCCGGGCCGGCGATGACCTTGATCTCCGCCTCTTTCAGATCACTCATGGTAATGAACTTCTGTTTGCGGCGGCCTGCCAGCAGCGCGCCCTCGTTGATGAGGTTTTCCAGATCCGCACCAGTAAACCCGGCCGTGCCCTGGGCCAGCTTGTGCAGATCCACATCCTCCGCCAGAGGCTTGCCTCTGGTGTGAACTTTCAGGATCTCCTCTCGGCCCTTGATGTCCGGCAGACCCACATAGATCTGGCGGTCGAAACGGCCGGGACGCAGCAGCGCGGGATCCAGCACATCCGCACGGTTGGTGGCGGCCAGAACGACCACGCCCTCGTTGGCGGCAAAGCCGTCCATCTCCACCAGCAGCTGGTTCAGCGTCTGCTCACGTTCGTCATGTCCGCCGCCAAGGCCCGTGCCGCGCTGGCGGCCGACAGCGTCGATCTCGTCGATAAACACAATGGCGGGTGCCTGTTTCTTGGCCTGATCAAACAGGTCGCGGACGCGGCTGGCGCCCACGCCCACATACAGCTCCACAAAGTCGGAGCCGGAAATAGACAGGAAGCCAACGCCCGCCTCGCCGGCCACAGCCTTGGCCAGCAGGGTCTTGCCGGTGCCCGGAGGGCCTACCAGCAGCACGCCCTTGGGGATGCGGGCACCCAGAGAAATAAACTGTCCGGGGTCGCGGAGGAACTCCACGATCTCCTGCAGTTCTTCCTTCTCCTCGTCGGCGCCTGCCACGTCGTCAAAGGCGACCTGTTTATCCTTATCGGACAGTCCGCGGGTTCGGGCGTTGCCGAACCTTGCCATGCGGTCATTGCCGGCGCCGCCCTGACCGCGCGCCAAGAGGAAGTACAACACAAATCCCAGCACCGCAGCACCCAGCACCCAGGGGAGCAGCAGCTCCAGCCAGTTTGTGGATTGATCCTGCTGATAGTCGTAGCTTTTGATGATGCCACGGCCGGCCTGCTCCTCGATCAGCGGGTGCATCTCCTGGTAGAAATAGTCAAAATCGTACAGTTCGTGGTGCACGCTCTTGCTGCCGCCCCGTTCCTCGTACAGGTTCAGGACCAGCGTGTTGTCCATCACCACCAGCGACTCCACTTTTTCCTGACGGAGCAGCTGCTTTGCTTCGTAATAGCTCACCTGCCCCCGGTCATTCATCTCCCAGAGCCAGTTGATGCAAACAAGCATAATCAGTCCCAGCAGCAGAAAGCTGAAACCGGATCTGCGCTTTTGTTTCTTTGCCAAAAAAGGATACCTCCCGTTTAGTGATTGCTGTATACTTCCGGCTTCAGCACGCCGATGTAGGGCACATTGCGATAGCGCTGGGCGTAGTCCAGTCCGTAGCCCACCACGAACTCATCGGGAATGGTAAAACCTGCCAGATCGGCGGTAACGGCCTTTTCCCGGCGTGCAGGCTTGTCCAGCAGCGTCACGATGGTGATGGTGGCCGCACCCTTGGCCAGAAAGTACTGTTTCAGGAACGCCAGCGTGTTGCCGGAATCCAGAATATCCTCCACAATGACCAGATGGCGGCCGGTGATATCCTGCTGCAGGTCATAGTTGATACGAACGCGGCCGGAGGACTCGGTGGCGTTTGCATAAGAGCTGACGGCAATGAACTCAATATCGCTCTTGATCTGGCAGGCGCGCATCAGGTCTGCCACAAACACGAAAGAGCCCTTCAAAACGCCCAGAAACAGGGGATTCTTCCCTTCAAACATCTCGTACAGCGCTGCGCCCATCTCGGATACGCGCTGCTTCAATTCCTCCTCGGTCACCAGAACCTTCAGAATGTCCTTCTCCATCTCACTTCTCATCGTTTTTCTCCTCTGTTTCCTGATGAAATATTACATAGATCGGTTTCGCGGAACCGTTTGGTGCAAACTTTGCGTCAATGCCCACACCGGGCACTGCCGCCGCCTGTCCGTCCACACGCAGCACCGGCATGGCATCCCGCTGCGCCGGGGAGATCCCCGCATCGGCACAGAGCCGCTTCAAACTGCGTTCGCCGCGGCTGCCGGGGAGGGTCATGCGGTCATTTCTGTCCCACGATGTCACCGTGAGACGCGCGCCCTCCGGCGCAGAAAGCGGCCTGCCGGGGCCATCCGCCGCCAGCATCACACGCCATGTGCCAAAGCGCACCGTTTCGCCGGGGGCAATGTCCGCCGCCTGCGGCGTCGGTTCCGCTCCCGCGATCACCAGCTCCCGTGCGTCCCGCCGCGCCGTCAGGCCATAGGGCAGGGATGCCGTCTTTCCGGGCACGGCATACAGCAGTGCGCATACCGCCTCCACATGGGCGGCGGTCAGGTCTCGTCTCCCCCCTGCCTTTTGGGCAAGGGCAGCATGGACGGCGCGGGTGAAAACCGCCTCTGCCGCCGCAAGGCAGGCTTCGGCATCCAGATACAGGGCATCGCACTCCTCGCGGCAGCACCGCTCCAGCAGCGCCTCCGCCATGGAGGTGAGGGCATCCTCGTCCCGGCGCAGCTGCTGCGCCGTCCGGGTCATGTTCTCCACCGCTTTCGGGTTCAGCTCCCGCAGCACCGGCAGCACCTTGTGCCGCAGCACATTGCGGCTGACCTCGTCCAGCGCGTTGGTGGAGTCCTCAACAAACAAAATTTGATGTTCCTGTGCATAAGCCGCCAACTCCGCCCGGGTGACAGAGAGAAACGGTCTTGCGATTGCTCCCCGCCGCGGCGGAATCCCCGCAAGCCCCCGGCTCCCGGTGCCGCGCAGCAGATGCAGCAGCATGGTCTCTGCGTTGTCGTCGGCGTGGTGCGCCGTCAGCACGAAGGCACACCCCGTCGCCTGCCGCTGCCGCTCCAGAAAGGCGTAGCGCGCCGTGCGGGCGGCTTCCTCTATGGACTGCCCCGTCTCCGCGGCATAGCCCGCCACATCCCCACTTTCGCTGACGAAGGGAATGCCGTGTTCGCCACACCATTTGCGGACAAAGGCCTCGTCGCCGTCAGACTCCGCCCCCCGCAGCCGATGGTTGAAGTGGGCGGCGGTAACGGTGATGTTCCGCGTCCGTCCCCAGTCGGAAAGCAGGTGCAGCAGGCACATGGAGTCCAGCCCGCCGGACACGGCGCACAGTACGGAAGTATCCTTCCCGCCGCATAGGTCATTCAGAAACCGCTTGACGGCAGACAACTCACTCGTCATCGTCATAGCGATTGTCCAGCGTGGAGAACTGGGTATATTCGGGCATCCATCTCAATTCGACCTTGCCCGTTTCACCGTGGCGGTTCTTGGCCACGATACACTCTGCAATGTTGTGTTTTTCGGAATCTTCGTTGTAATAATCGTCCCGGTACAGGAACAGCACGATGTCCGCATCCTGCTCGATAGAGCCGGATTCACGCAGATCGGACAGCATGGGACGCTTGTCGTCGCGCTTTTCGTTGGCACGGCTCAACTGGCTGAGGCAGATGACGGGAACGTTCAGTTCCTTGGCCATGATCTTCAGCATACGGGACATATCGGAAACCACCTGCTGGCGGTTCTCGCCGCCGCCGTGCTTGCCTCCGGCGGAGGTCATCAGCTGCAGATAGTCGATAACCACAAGACCCAGATTGTCCAGACGGCGGCACTTGGCGTTCATGTCCGCCACCGTCAGCATGGGGTTGTCGTCGATGCGGACATCCAGCATGTTCAGCACGGTAGCCGCGTCAGCAATCTTCCTCCAGTCAGTCTCCCGCAGATAGCCGGTTTTCAAGCGGGTGTTCTCCACCAGCGCCTCGGAGGACAGCAGACGGGTGGCCAGCTGTTCCCGGGACATTTCCAGCGAAAACACCGCCACGGTCTTGCGGGAGCTTTTTGCCACATTCAGCGCCACATTCAGGGCAAATGAGGTCTTACCCATGCCGGGCCGGGCGGCCAGCAAAATCAGGTCGGACTTGTTCAGGCCGGTGATCTTGTTATCCACCGCCGAAAGGCCGGTGGACAGGCCGGGCAGGTGGTTTTCGCTCTCGCTCATCTCCGACAGGCGATCCAGCACATCCGGCAGCACCAGCCGGAGGGGCACCATGTCCTGGGCGCTCTGCCCCCGACGGATGGCATAGACCTTCTGCTCCGCCGCCTCCAGAATTTCAGAGGCCTCGCCGACGCCCTCCTGCACCATGGCAGTGATCTCGCCGGCAGCCTGTGCCACGCCGCGCAGCAGCGCCTTGTCCCGCACGATGGCCGCATACTCCATCACGTTGGCGCTGGTGGGGGTGATCTCCATCAGCTGGGCAAGGTAGGATCGGGTGGTGGCCTCGTCATAGATCCCCGCCTTCTGCATCTCCTCACACACGGTGATGCCGTCGATGGGGCGGGCATAGGTGAACATGGTATAGATGGTCTCAAAGATCTCACGGTTCTGACGCAGATAAAAATCCGCAGGGCGCAGCTTGTCCATCACGTCCTTGACGCAGTCGGGATCGATGAGCATCGAGCCCAGTACGGCCTGCTCTCCCTCCAGACTGTGGGGCATCTGCCGAATGAGAAGGTCTTCCATTGCCATAGCACTCTACCTCCGTGAGAAATGGGGTTTTGCGGGGTGCGAAGTTATTTCGCCTCGTAGACGGACACGAACACCGTGCCGGTGATCTCAAAGCCCAGCTTGGCCTTGACCTGATAATTGCCGAAGGACTTGATGGGATCGTCCAGCACCAGCTTCTGCTTGGGGATGTCCAGACCGAACTGTGCCTTCAGGCCTTCGGAGATCTCCTTGGTGGTGACGGCACCAAAGAGTTTGCCGCCGCTGCCGGCTCTGGCGGTCAGCTTGACCTGGCACTCTTTCAGCTTCTCGGCAGTCTCCTGTGCCTCCGCCTTCTGGCGGGCTTCCTCGGCCTTGCGGGCCTTTTCCTTCAGGTTCATGGTGTTGATGGCGTCCGCCGTGGCGGCAATGGCCAGCTTGCGGGGCAGAAGGAAGTTGCGGGCGTAGCCCTCGGAAACCTCCACCATCTGGCCCTTCTTGCCCTGGCCCTTTACGTCCTGCTGTAAAATTACTTTCATGGGTCGTTCTCCTTTATGCTCTATGGTCGTTATGTTTCAAAATAGGCATCGATGGCATCCAGCAGCCGCTGGCGCACTTCATCCACATCGCCGTTTTCCACGCGGCCGCCGGCCGTGTTGGCATTTCCGCCGCCGCCCAGCGCTTCCAGAATGACCTGTACGTTGATGTCGCCCAGCGACCGGGCGGACATCAGCACATCCTCGCCGTTGCGGTAGACCACAAAGGACGCCTTCACGCCCTTGAGGGTCAGCAGTTCATCCGCCGCCTGTGCAGCCGTGACGCGATCCACACCCTCGTTGGGCACCGCCGCCACCGCGATATTGTCACGGTGCAGCTCCGCCCGGCGGATGATGTCGTAACGGGAGATCATATCGCCCAGCTCGTTCTGGAACAACAGCTGCACGTCCGCCGTGTCGGCGCCGGCGCGGCGCAAAAACGCCGCAGCTTCAAAGGTGCGTCCGCCGGTGCGCTGGGTGAAATGCTTGGTATCCAGCACGATGCCCGCCAGCAGCGCCTCGGCCTCCTCCCGCAGGAGGTCGGCAGGCTCCACCAGGTACTGCAGCAGCTCCGTCACCAGCTCGGAGGCGGAGGAGGCATAGGGCTCGTGGAAGCTGAAAGCTGCGTTTTCGATATAGCTGGCGGCGCGGCGGTGATGGTCGATGACCGCCACCCGGTTGCAGGATTCCAGAAGCTGGGGGCTTTCCACCATATCCGGACGGTTGGTGTCCACCACCACCAGCAGGGCACCCGGCCGCATCTTCATGAACGCGTCGGGCCCGGAAACGAGCACATGCTCATAGGCGGGCAGCGCCTTCAGACGTTCCAGTACAGCGCCGGCCGCGTTTTTCTCGGTGTCGATCACGATCTGCGCCGGCTTGCCCCGCTTGCGGGCGGCGCAGCAGATGCCCACGGCGGCGCCCACGGCATCCATATCCGCGTAGCTGTGGCCCATGACATAGATCTCCGTGGCATCCGCCATTAGTTCCCGGAGGGCGTTGGCCATGACGCGGGACTTGACCTTCGTGCGCTTTTCCGTGGCCTTGGCGCGGCCGCCGTAGAAGGCAAAGTCCACCCGGTTTCTCACCACGGCCTGATCGCCGCCGCGGCTGAGCGCCATCTCGATGGACAGGTTGGCGTTTTTATAGAGTTCAGGGAAGCTGTCGCTGTCCATGCCGATGCCAATGGACAGGGTAGGATGCACACCCTCGCCCACGGAGATGTCGCGAATGGCATCCAGAACGGTAAATTTCTCCTCCACAAAGTGCTGGTAGTACTGTTCCTCAAAGATGAACAGATAGCGGTCGCGCTCTGTTTTCAGCAGCAGACCGTTTCCGGCCTCCGCCCAGCTGCCCAGCTTCTCGTCGATCTGGGCCAGCACGGCGCTGCGCTGGGTGTCGGGACAGGCTTTCATCAGATCCTCATAGTTGTCGATCATCAGCAGCGACACCACGGGACGGGTGGCGTAATAGGTCTCTTTCAGCACGTCGGATTCGGTGGTCTCCACCCAATAGGTCGTCGCCACCAGGTTCTGCTCACCGCTGCGGCCACGGGCACGCACCATGCTGCCATAGACCTGGAAGCGGCGGTTGTTCATGATGACCCGCTCGGGACACTCCGACTTACCCTCCAGCAGCCACTGAACGGGGAAGTCGGGCACAGCCTCCTCCACCTTCATCTCGAAGCGATGCTCCCGCACGCCGGCCAGCTGCATGAAATCCTCGTTGTTCCAGATCACCTCGCCGGTATCGGGACGGAACACCATGATGGGCAGAGGCGAGTTGATGAGGGTGGATTTGCTTGCGGTATCCACGCTGCCGGTGACGCTGTCAATGTACTGCAAAATGTTCTGCCGACGTTTTTTATTGCCTTGCGTCAGGTAGAGCCACAGCGCCACGGCAGCGATCCCCTCCACCAGCGCAAGCATGGGGTCGACAGCCACCGCCAGCGCCACAAAGAGCGCCAGGCAGATAAAATACAGCATCATATTCGGTTCCAGCAGGCGGGAGAGCTTTTTATTGTTCATGATCTCGACTCCTAACACCGGAAATTTCAGAAAAACATAGTTATAGATTCTAGTAGTATAGCATTTCCGAGAAAAAGAAGCAATGGCATTGCGTAAAAATCTCGATGTCCGCCGCACCTTTTCCGTCGGCTTTTCTTCCTTTGCGGCGGCAGAGCCCTTTTTCCTTTTGTGTTGATATAGGCCCCTCAACAGAACCCTTCGTCGAAATGCCGGAACTCCAAGCATAGGAAAAGACTCCACAGGACTCTGAAATCCCGTGGAGCCTCATTCATTTCAACAGGTCGGTTAGATTTTGAAGGCAAAGATCATCGCCTCTTCAAAGCTTGAATTTGCAGTTTTAATGTTCATCCTTAATTTCAAATTCGTTATTGCTCATCTGAAGAAGCAGGAAAGCCCCGGGGAAGTTCTTTTCCAGTTCTTCGAGGCGGAACTGTTTAGAAAGGCTCTCTGCATTTCCACAGAATGCTTCAAACCAAACTTGTCCGGTGGCTGGAGCATAATCAATAGTATATCCTTCGCCCCACGCAAGCATGATGTCCTGACAGGCACTAGCCATAATATGCCCCTGCAAGTCTGTCTGACCGCCTTGCAGGAACACAGCAAAGCAATATTGTAGCGTATACTTGCCATAGCCGAGCAGTTCCTCATACGCCGGCTCATGCACTTCGATATAATCTCCGGGCTTGGATGAATAAGCCGGAGAAGACTGGATTTCATCAAGCAACTCCGCAATTCTACTGTCCAAACTAATGGTACTATTCAGATATGCAAGGGCTTTATTGTAGGTCTGTGCTTTCAGATCTTCGATATAAGCCTGATCGTTCAGTGCATCGTCAGCAGAAGCACCAGGAAATTTAGAACGAATATCGTCCGTATAGTAGCTGCCATCTCTGGGCTCCCAGTATTCCTCAAGAATATACTCCCCGGAACCGCCGATTTTGAATGTGATTGCAGCAGGGACATAGCTGCCTCCCACCGCCTCCAACGTTCCTCCATAGGTGCTATATTTCACATAATGCACCAGAAGATAAACCATGGTCTTTTCCGTATGGTTGTCCGCACCGACTTGAGGCGTTCCACTTATGACTTCGTTTGCCAAAAGCACATGGCTCTCCACATGGATCAGGCCGTCCGGCACATCACTGCGATAATGGTCCAAAATGGCCTTGGATATTGCAATATCAAGGTCATCTTCTTTTGGTTCTGACCAATACTGAATACTAAATCTGTCCAAATCAGCAATAGTTGCCCGTCCTTCGTTCAATGCAGTTACAATATCCTCCGAATTGCCATTGTTGTAAGTTACGATAATGTACGGACTCTTGATGACATTGAAGTAGTATTCGGTCGTTTCATCCTCGTAAAACTTCTCAATTGCTGCATCACAAGGAAGGTTCTCTTCTTTGGCTCGATCCCGTATTTCGACAATAAATCTTGTTCTACCGGGGATTTCACTGTCTGGTTCTGTGTTAGGATTACTTGTTTCAATTTCAACGCGATGAACTTTTGTAATACGAGCTGGATATGTCTCTTGAATTTCACCACTGTAGAAGACATTGACCATATCACCAACCGCAGGAATTGGCCACGATGTTTTACCCTTCAAGGGAACCTCTATCTTGTCAGCAGACTTGCTTTCATTGCTGTCAGCAAGAGGTTCTACCAACAAGTAACTGTCATTGACCTCCAGAACCTTTGCACTGAAAGAAGTAATATCTTCTTCCATAGTTCCTGATGCACTTGATTCATTCTCACTAACATTATGCATGCTTTTGTTGCACCCAATCAGCCCCAGCACACAGGTCAATGTCAAAGCCAATGCTATCAACTTTTTCATGTAGGCAACCTCCTTCGTTGTTAAATGCTATTTGTCTATATAGACGTAGAAAATCGCAAAAGGTTCCATGTTTTCTATATTTTAGTGCTTCTTTCAAGGCAATCACTTCCCAACAGGTTTTGGCGAAGATGCTGGTGTTTAGAACAGCAACAATTAAAAAGAGGGAGGGCGGCAGAGGCCGCTTGTAATCCCAATGCGCGCCTGTTATAATGTTAATATCTATGCAATCTGTTTTACCCGGGAGGTCTCGCTATGAAAACCGTAGTCATTACAGACGGAAAATACCGCGCCTCCATTGCCGCCGCCCGTGTATTGGGCAGGGCGGGATATCGTGTTGTCATCACCCAGACCCGTGGGGATTCCCCCCTTGACCCGCCGGTGTTCTCCTCCCGCTTTGTTGCGGAAACACGCTGGGTCGACGGCAGCTGTGCCGACGTGGACTATGCCGCCCGGCTGCTTGCCGTCCTGCAGGAATACGACCGCCCCGTGCTGCTGTGCGTGAGCGCCGTAACGCTGAACGCCGTTTCGCGGCAGAAGGATGCCTTTGCCGAAGTTTGCGACTTTCTCATCGCCGACCCCGACGTGCTGGACGCCCTGAATGATAAGGACGCCGTCCATGCCCGCTGTGAAGACCTGGGCATCCCCGTACCGAAGCAGTATGACGGCGAGCCGGAGCGCTACCCCGTGGTCATCAAGCCCCGCTGCGGCGAAAAATTCGGTCTGAAGGCCGCCGACCGCTACATCGTGGCGCACAACAAAGCGGAATATGAAGCCGCGCTGGCAAAAATGCGTCCTTATGATCCCTCTCCTCTGGTGCAGGACAAGCTGACAGGTGACGGCATCGGCGCCAGCTTGCTGCTGGACGGCGAGGGACGACTCATCTCCGCCCTATGCCACCGCCGTATCCGGGAATACCCTATCAGCGGCGGCCCCTCCACCTGCTGCGAGAGTTTTTACGATGAGGCGCTGATCGATCAGGCCTACCGCCTGCTGCGCTCCTTCGGGTTCGTGGGCATGGCCATGGTGGAGTTCAAGGGCGAGTGCGTGCTGGAGGTAAACCCCCGCATCTGGGGCAGTTTCCCCATGACGGAGTGCGCCGAAAGCCCCTATGCCTGCCATTATGTCCGGGCTTCGGCGGGGGAAGCCGTCCCCTACACGCCCTGTGACTATAAGCCCGGCGTGCGGATGCGCTTCCTGCTTAACGATGCCGTGGCCACGCTGCACTACCTGCGCCACGGCAAGCTGCGGATGTTCCTCGGCGGCATTGCCGACCTGTTCCGCGCAAAAGAGGCTCTGTCCGCCTCCGATGACCCCACCCCCATGCGCCGCTATCTGCGGCAGTATCTGCTGCGGAGGTGACCATGGAACTGAAACTGGATCTGCATATCCACTCCGCCCATTCTCCCGACGGGCGGATGTCCCTGGATGAGATCGTTGGGCGCTGCCGCAAGGCGGGGCTGGACGGCGCCGCCGTCTGCGACCACGACCGCGTGCTGACGGAATGTTCGGACTGCTCTGATTTTCTCCTGATCCCCGGCGTGGAACTCTCCACGCAGCACGGGCATCTGCTGGGGCTGTTTGTGTCCGCGCCCATCGAAACGAAGGACTTTGACCAGGCCGTGGAGGCCATCCATGCGCAGGGTGGTCTTGCCGTGCTGGCGCACCCCTTCGAGCACTCCGCCGACGAAGAGCGCCTCCTGCCTCTCCTGCCTGCGCTGGACGGCATCGAGATCTGGAACAGCCGGGCGACCCGCAAAAACCGCCACGCCAACGCACAGGCAGAGGCCTTTGCCGCACGGCTCGGCCTGCGCCGTTTCGCCGGCAGCGACGCCCATGTACCGCAGGAAATCGGCAACGCCGTCCTCATCGTGGAGGCGGAGGCAAAGACTCCGGAGGCCGTGAAGTCCGCCTTGCTGACGGGAGCCGTTCGCATTGAGGGGCGCTCCTCCCCTGCCCGCCACACCGCCGCCAGCCAGCTGACGCGGCTGAAACGCGCCCACGCCGCGCCCGCCGCCTATCTCAAGTGGGTGCTGTTCGCCGGCAAATGCCTGCTGCGTGACATTTTTTAAGCAAAGGAGACTCTGCCATGTCTTTGATCGTAAAAGTGGGAAAAGCGGGCAAGCGCTTTTTGAAACAGCACATTCTGCCCCCTGCCGTCCATCACCTCAGCTATACCCGCCGGCTGGAGCGGTTTCAGACCTCCCGACGCATCTGCGCCATGACCTTTGACGACGGTCCCATGGACATGCCCGCCGCACCGGATCGCTTCAACGGCCGCAGCTTGACGGATGTTCTGCTGGACACGCTGGCGGAGTTCGGCGCCAAGGGCACCTTTGACGTGGTGGGCGACACCGCCGAAAACTACCCCGACAAGGCCGGCAAGCTGGGCAGCGCCGCATGGGGCGGCGTGAAATACGACCACTATCCCGATATCCACTGCGACGAGCGCGGCGGCGCGGCTCACAACGAGCGCCTCATCCGCCGTATGCTGGATGAGGGACACCAGATCACTAACCACGGCTACCGCCACATCATCTTCGGCCGCAAGGCCATTGTCTACGGCGGCCGGGAATTTCTTGGCTCGCTGGACGCCGCCGTGGAAGACCTGAAAAAGCTGGACAAGCTGATGCTGGAGCAGTACGGCTACCAGATCACCATGCACCGCCCGCCCCACTATGTGGACGCGATGCAGGACGGCTTTACCAGCTACGATGTCTGCGATGTGATGGGCTACCAGTACATGGCCGCCTCCTTTGACGGCGCCGGCTGGCTGCCCTCCACTCTCGCCGACCCCGAGGCGGCACTGGAGGCAGAGGTCAACGCCATGGTGGAGCCTATCCGCCGGGCGCTGGAGGCCGATCCCAACTGCTTCTGCGGCCAGATCATCTTCCAGAAGGACGGCTACAACATGGCCAAGCGCACCCCTGTGGCCTTCGGTCTTCGGAAGCAGTTGGAACTGCTGAAACAGTATGGCTACGAGGTGGTCACCGTCAGCGAGCTGATGGAGGAGTCCCCCTTCACCGATCTGGGCCGAAGCGATCCTCTGTTTGAGAAACTTTGCTCCATCTCCAAAGAGCGGGCCATCGTTTATTCCGACAACCGCCTGCGTCTGGAACAGCCTATGACCTGCGGCGAACTGGCGATGCTGCTCTGCCCCAGAGAGGAAGCCCTCTCCCGCCGCCACGCCGCCATCCGCCGCACAGGAAAGCGGCAGCACGCCTACTGCGGCGCCATGGAATGGTGTGCGGAGCAGGGGCTGCTGCCCAAAACTGCAAAGCCGGACGAGAATCTCACCTCCTTGCCGGAGGGACGCTTCTCCCCCACCACAGATTTCACCCGCCGCGGTGTCTACGCCGCCTATCTGGGCTGATACAAAACGAACAGCGGGAACCCAAATGGGTTCCCGCTGTTTCTTATTCTGTTACGCCGCAGGCATCAGCGGCTCCACCGTCACCGTGAAAGAGATCTCAAAGGTGCGGTTCCACGGCATATACACATCGGAGAAGGTCACCTCTCCCACCGTCTTTTCCGTATAGGTTCGCAGGTCGGAGATCAGCGTCGTGCCGTTCAGGTTGTCGCCCATGGCGATACAGCCGGGCAGGAACAGCTCCTCCAGTTTCTTTTGGATCAGTTCCCGCTCCTCGCCCTCGGCAAGGATGTTGTTGTAGTTGTGCCCCATGTCCCGGATATAGACGTTCAGGGGATAGCGGGCATGGAGGATATAGGGGTAGGTCAGCGCCATGGAGTTGGCGATCTGCTGCACCTGCGCCACGTCCGCCGCGTCGGTCTTTTCCTCGCAGCAGCGCAGATACAGGTAGCGGGAGATGCCCATGGCAAAGGCCGCGCCGGTAACGTTGGCCTGATCGTACTTGCCCGCAAAGGCCACCAGATGGGCAAAGTCCACCCGGGCGATGAGCATATCCTCCAGCAGCTGTCCGTAGGCGTTGTTGCTGGCCTCGATAAACAGCGTGGGAATGTCGTTCTCCTGATTGTATTCCAGCAGGGACACCAATTCCTCGCAGTAGGCCGCAGCCGCCGCTTTGTCCTCCGGCGCGGTCATCACCACGATCTGGAGTTCGGCTTCTTCCTCCGTGACCCGCTCAATCTCATAGAGGTCGGTGTGCAGATCCACCACCTCCTCCAGCGTGTAGCGGTCAAATTCCGAGGAGGGGATGGCCTGGGTGCCGCCCACATAGCGCACGGACGCGCGGATGGTATAGTCATAGGTGTCCTGCGCGATCTCGCCCACCAGCAGCCGCGCCAGCGAGTCCAGTCCCGCCATGACCATGCTGCCCTCACCCAGACGGCTCTCGATATAGTGGATCTCGTTGTACTGGATGTTGGCGGTGTTGGAGGAATCGTCGATGCCGATGAGCAGGCGGGTGTTGCCGTTTTTGTTTTCGTTCAGCCGGGTGACCACATGATCCAGCAGCGTCAGCTTGCGGCGGCGGACTGCCAGATAGTGGTCAATGATGTCGTCCGTCAGGGCGGCGCGGTAGGTGTTGTCGCCCAGCGCGTTCTCCGCGGCAGTGGCGCCGTCGGCGGCGTAAGTGTAGTTGACAAAGACGTTTTCAAGGGTCAGATCGCTGCCCTCCAAGGCAGGGCGGGCCACCATGCCGTATTCCCGCAGGCCGTAGTACTCCTCCAGCCCGAAGCCCTGATAGGCCACGGTGGAGGCAAGGCGCACAATGCTGTCGAACAGATAGATGCGGTTGTCCTTATCCTTTGCAAGGGAGTAGATATACTTGTCGAAGGCCGCGGTCTCCGTCATGACGGTGCCGTCGGCAAAGGTTAGGTCGGTCTCTCCGTACATGGCGCGGGAGTTGACCAGACCGCCAGAGAACAGCTGATCCAACGACAGGATGAACAGGTCGCAGCCCTGCTCGTCCATCTCCCGCACCCACTCCATCAGCGCCGCCCGGTCGCCGTACTGGGTGCCGTTGGCGTTGAGGCTCTGGCCGTCCAGTTTCGTGCAGTAGATGTCACCTTCCGGCATGACCACCCGGTAGCCGGAGGCCTCCGCCAGATACACCACATCCTCCATATTGTCGGTGCGGTCATCCAGCGGCACATAGGCGATGACGTTTTTCCACGCCGCCTTTTTTTCTTTTTCCGCCGCCTGATGCTTCCATACCAGCGTACAGGCAACCGCCAGCGCCAGCATCAGCGCCACGGCGGCAAGGATCTTGTTTTTCATCAGCCATCTCTCTTTCGTGAGGGATTTTCATACGGAGAAATTGTATCATATCCGCAGCAGAAAGACAAGCGGGATGAGGCTGTGCTGCCCATTCCCATCTTTGCGCCCGCGGCACAAATCGGGTCGATCTCCCGTCCCGCAGCGGGCTGTGGAAAATTTTATGTATACAAATCCCCTCTTTCGTGCTATACTATGTTAGCTTTCGCGGCAGATGGCCGCGGTTTGTTCCGTATTTTTGGCCGGAGACGCAGACTTCTCCGCCCAACAATAGATAGAGAAAATCCCCATAACACGGTTCGACAGGACGTGACCGGATCTCTGCGCGGCGAAACGGGGCCCCGCAGGTGACGGACGCCTTTTATTGCTGTGCGCATTTTTGCGCCTTTTTCGTCCCGTCTGCCGTGGTGAGCGACCTTTTTTACATACCAATTATCAAAGGAGAACCTGTATTTTATGGCAGAAAAACTGAAAATCATCCCCCTTGGCGGTCTGAACGAGATTGGCAAAAATATGACCGTTTACGAATACGGCGGCGAGCTGATCGTTGTGGACTGCGGCATCGCCTTCCCCGGCGACGACATGTACGGCATCGACTCCATCATCCCCGACGTGACCTATCTCATCAAGAACCGCGCCCGCATCCGGGGTCTGTTCATCACCCACGGCCACGAAGATCACATCGGCGCCATCCCCTACGTGCTCAAGCAGGTGAACATGCCCATCTACTGCACCCGCTTCACCGCCGGTCTCATCAAACTGAAACTGGAAGAGCACGGTCTGCTGAAATCCACCAAGCTGCTGACGGTGGATCCCGGCAAGAGCGTGCGCACCGGAAAATTCACCGTGGAATTTATCCATGTGAACCACTCCATCGCCGACTCCGTGGCATTCGCCATCCACACGAAGATGGGCATTGTGGTCCACACCGGCGACTTCAAGATCGACTCCACCCCCATCGACGGCGAGGTCATCGACCTGGCCCGCTTCGGTGAGCTGGGCAAGGAGGGCGTGCTGTGCCTGTGCGCCGACTCCACCAACGTGGAGCGCCCCGGCTACACCATGAGCGAGCGCGCCGTGGGCCAGACCTTTAGCAGACAGTTCCAGGGCTGTGAAGAGCGCATCATCGTCACCACCTTCGCCTCCAACGTCCACCGCCTCCAGCAGGTGCTGGACGCTGCCGCAGCCCACGGCCGCAAGGTGGCCGTCACCGGCCGCAGTATGGAGAACATTATGCGCATCTCCACGGAACTGGGCTTTATGAAAGTCCCCAAAAATACGCTGGTGGACATCAACAAGATCAAGACCCTGCCCAAAAACAAGCAGGTCATCGTCACCACCGGCTCCCAGGGCGAGGAAATGAGCGCCCTGTACCGCATGGCCTTCTCCACCCACAAGCAGGTGGAGCTGGGCCCCGATGACAAGGTCATCATCTCCGCCTCCGCCATCCCCGGCAACGAGGTGACGGTGAGCCGCGTGATCAACGAACTGTTCCGCAAGGGCGTGAAGGTGGTCTATGACCGGGCGGATATGCTCCATGTTTCCGGCCACGCCTGCCAGGAGGAACTGAAAATCATCCACGCCCTGACCAAGCCCCGCTTCTTCGTCCCCCTCCACGGTGAACAGCGGATGCTGCAGATCCATTGCCAGCTGGCCCAGCAGATGGGACTGGAGCGCAACCATGTGGCCATCGGCGAAAACGGCACCGTCATCGAGCTGACCGCCAAGACCATGAAGCAGGGCGGCAGCGTGCCCGCCGGCGAGGTCTATGTGGACGGCAGCGGCGTGGGCGATGTGGGCGCGGTGGTCATGCGGGATCGCAAGCGTCTGGCGGAGGACGGCATGGTGGTCGTGGTGCTGCCCGTCTCCTCCCACAACGGTGATCTGCTCAGCGAGCCGGAGATCATCACCCGCGGCTTCATCTATGTAAAGGAATCCGGCGATCTGATGAACGAACTGCAGAAGGTGGCCTACGAAGCCGCTCTCTCCGTACCCCGCAAGCGCAGCCGGGACGACGGCGAACTCCGCGGCGCGGTGAAGTCCGCCGTGAGCAACTATCTGTTCAAGACCACCCGCCGCAATCCCATGGTCATCCCCGTTGTGACGAAACTGTAAAGATAAAAGCCGTCGCTGAGAGCGTTCTCAGCGGCGGCTTTACTTTTTGGGATATGGCAGTTTCATGTCGGTGCGGCCCAGCAGATAGTCCACGCTGACATTGTAAAAATCCGCCAGCGTGTGCAGTGCAGAAACGGGGACATTCAGCCGTCCCAACTCATAATCAGAATATGTGGTCTGGTGTACCTGTAAAATCTCTGCAACCTGTGTCTGATTCAGGTCGCTGTCTTCTCTCAAGTCACGAATACGAAGCTGATACATAACATCACCCATTAATATTATGACTTAAGGGAATATTCCTTATTGCATTTTAAGGTCTTATCCCTTAAAATGGCGTTGAGGTGAGGCAATGACCAGCTATAAGGATCTTTATTTTTACCTCTTCGGTGCTTTGGCAAACGCCGTGGAACATTTGGAGAAAGGGGACACGCTTCTGGCCTGCGACTGTCTGATCACCGCGCAGCAGAACGCAGAGGAGGCCTGTATGGACTTGGATATTCTGCCCGAACAGTGAAAAACGGACGCTGAAAGGCGTCCGTTTTTTTGTTTGGATTATTCCGCTTTGGGGTCTGCCGTTTCGAACACGGTCTTGGCGCTGGCGGCCAGACCTGCCAGACCCTGCAATTCGCTGGGGATGATGATCTTGGTGGCCTTGCCGTCGGCGATCTTCTCCATGGCTTCCAGACTCTTGAGCTTCACCACCTGATCGTTGGGGGCGGACTCGTTGAGCAGTTTCAGGGAGTCGGCCAGCGCCTGCTGCACCTTGGCGATGGCCTCGGCCTCTGCCTCGGCAGCCATAATGCGGGCGGCCTTCTCACCCTCTGCACGGAGGATGGCGGCCTGCTTTTCGGCGTCGGCCTTCAAAATGGCGGACTGCTTTTCACCCTCTGCCACCAGGATCTGGCTCTGCTTGCTGCCCTCGGCCTGCAGAATGGCCTCACGGCGTTCACGCTCTGCCTTCATCTGCTTTTCCATGGCGTTCTGGATCTCTCTGGGCGGGATGATGTTTTTCAGCTCCACGCGGTTGACCTTGATGCCCCAGGGGTCGGTGGCCTCGTCCAGAATGGCGCGCATCTTGGCGTTGATGGTGTCGCGGGAGGTCAGGGACTGATCCAGCTCCAGCTCACCGATGATGTTTCGCAGGGTGGTGGCGGTCAGATTCTCGATGGCATTCATGGGGTGCTCCACGCCGTAGGTATACAGCTTGGGGTCTGTGATCTGGAAGTAGATCACGGTGTCGATCTGCATGGTGACATTATCCTTGGTGATGACGGGCTGGGGCGCAAAATCCGCCACCTGCTCCTTCAAAGACACCTTTTTCACCACACGCTCGATGAAGGGGATCTTCAAATGCATGCCCACGCCCCAGACAGCCCGGAACGCGCCCAGCCGCTCTATCACATAAGCCCGGGACTGCTGGACGATGACAATGTTGCTGATGAGCAGCACCAGCAGCACAAACACCAGAACGATGACTGCCACAAATCCGATCACATTGTTCATTTACTCTACCTCCACTTTATTTTCAGAATATCTCACAAGGAGCTTTACGCCCTCCATGGCTTCGATGGTCACGCGGCTTCCCGCGGGGATGACCGTGCCGTCCACGCTGCGGGCGGTCCAGGTCTTGCCGTCCGCATAGACGGCGCCAAGAGAATTTTCGTTGTCGATGGTCTCGGTGACTTTTGCCGTGCCGCCCAGAACGCGATCGGCATTGGTAGGCTGGGTCCTGGCATTGGCCATCCGGGTAACCAGCGGCCGGGTCACCGCCAGCGCGGCGGCGGACACCACCAGAAACAGCACGATCTGAACGGGCAGCGACGCGCCCACAAAGGCCGCCACCAACGCCACCAGCGCACCCGCCACAAACCAGATGGACACCAGTCCCGCCGTTGTGGCCTCCACGATGCCGAACAGGATGATGGCGCCGGTCCATACAATCGTCATCACGCGGTCACTCTCTCCTTTCAGGTGGTGGCTGATCAGCAGCACCAGCAGCGCAATGGCTGCCAGCAGTCCACCGATCATGCACTTGTTTGTAAAAGACAAATTGTTGAAGAAGTCCGACAGCTTCCGCTTCAGCGGACGGTCGGAAAGCGCCTCCGGCTCCGCCTGGCGCTGCACCACTTCGGCAGGTGTCGGCACCTCGTCGGCAAACAGCTCATTCATCGTAGTGCCGTAGCGGTTGCAGATATAGATGATCTTCTCGATCTCGGGATAGCCCCGGGATGACTCCCACTTGGAAACCGCCTGACGGGAGACCTTCAACTGGGCGGCAAATTCCTCCTGGGTCATATCGTGTTTCCGCCGCACCGCCTGCAGCCGTTCTCCAAAAGACATCTCCTGCCTCACTCTCCTCTTCCTGACCACAGTATGGCAGAATTTTCGGCAAAATCCCACCAACCCGAGGTTTGCATCCGCCATTTTCTTCTCACGCATACGCAACTTCAGGGTGACACCGCCCGAAATCGCTGGGTTTCACCCTTCAATAACGGCGGTCTGCCCTGTATGCCTTGTTTTATAATTATAGCATACCCCCTTTGGAAATTCCATTGCATTTCGGTTACAAATCTACAGAACTGCTACTCTCCCTGCGTTGCACATTCCCGAAAAACCTGCTATACTGCATTTACGATTTATTTACACCTTGAAGGAGGTGCAGACTGTGACCCTGACCGTCCCCTGCCTGTTCGGACTGGAATCCATCGTGGCGGACGAAATGAAGCGCCTGCAACTGAACAATGTCCGGGCGGAAAACGGCCGTGTCCACTGCGAGGGCACGATGGCCGACATTGCCCGGCTGAACATCAACCTGCGCTGCGGCGCCCGGGTGCTGATGGAGCTGGGCAGCTTCCCTGCCAGGGATTTCGAGGCCCTGTTTCAGGGCGTGCTGGCCCTGCCGCTGGAAGACTTCATCCCCCGGGACGGCGAGTTCCCCGTTAAGGGCTATTCCATCAACTCCACCCTCCATTCCGTGCCTGCCTGCCAGGCCATCGTGAAAAAGGCCGCCGCAAAGCGGCTTGGCAATGTGTACGGCTGCGAGACCCTCCCCGAGACCGGCACCCGCTATCAGCTTCAGTTCGCCATCATCAAGGACGTGGCCTCCGTCTATCTGGACACCTCCGGCGAAGGTCTTTACAAGCGGGGCTACCGTGCCCAGAACATGGGCGCGCCCCTGCGGGAGACCATGGCTGCCGCCATGGTGACCCTTGCCCGCTACCGCGGCCGCGACCCCTTCTGCGATCCCTTCTGCGGCAGCGGCACCATCCCCATCGAGGCTGCCCTCATCGCCAAAAACCGCGCCCCCGGCCTGGATCGCAGCTTTTCCGCCCAGAAGTGGAAGAACATGGACTCCAAACTGTGGCTGGACGCCGCCGACGAGGCGATGGACAAGGAATTCCACGGCACCTACGACATCTGGGGCGGCGACATTGACCCCGCCGCTGTGGAGCTGGCGAAGCACAATGCAAAGCTGGCCGGCGTGGACGACTGCATCCGCTTCGAGGTGGCAGACGCCGGTGCTTTCCGCCGGGACAGCGAATACGGCCAGCTGGTGACCAACCCGCCCTACGGCGAGCGACTGCTGGAAAAGCAGGAGGCAGAGGCTCTCTACCGCACCTTCGGCGCGGCCTGCCGAAAACTCCCGCCCAAATGGCGGGTGTTGGTGCTCTCCTCACACACGGAGTTCGAGCGCACCTTCGGCCGGAACGCCACGAAAAAACGCAAACTCTACAACGGCATGCTCAAATGCGATGTGTTCATGTACGAGAACCGCTGACCATGAAAGTTTTGTTGAGAACAAGGCTCTTTGCCGGTTCTGCCATGCTTTTTGGGTGGAATATGCAGTATTCTTGGAGTATCCTCACATAAAGAAACAGGTGACAGCCTTGAAGCACATATTTATCATCAATCCTCACGCGGGCAAGAAAGACCAGACTGCCCGTATTTACACCATGGCGGACGCTCTGCGGGAAAAGCACGCTCTGGAGTGCGCCTGCATGCTGACGGATCGCCCTGGCGGCGCGGCAGCCATCGCAAGACGGCTGGCCGAGACCGGCGAGGAAGTGCGCATCTATGCCTGCGGCGGCGACGGCACGGTCTCCGAGGTGGCAAACGGCATCGCCGGCTTTGACAATGCCGCCATGTCGGTGATCCCCATCGGCACGGGCAACGATTTTCTGAAAAACTTCGGCGCGGACATGGCGAAATTTCAGGACGCAGAAAATCTGTGGGACGGCGACATGCAGCCCATCGACCTCATCGACTGCAACGGCCGCCTCTGCCTGACCATCGCCTGCAACGGACTGGACGCACGGGTGGCCGAGGATGTCCACCGCTACGGCAAAGCCCCCCTGCTCTCCGGAAAGGGCAGCTACATCGCTTCCGTGGCCGTGAACTTTTTCGGCTCGGCCATCAGCCGCACATGGACGGTATCTGTGGACGGCGGCAAACCCGTCACCGACCGCTTCACTCTGATCGCCCTGTGCAATGGCCGCTACTACGGCGGCGGCTTCTTCCCCGTGCCCGAGGCGCGGATGAACGACGGAATCCTTCACGCACTCATCATCCGCCACGTCACCCGCCCGGAATTTCTCCGGCTCATCGGCCCCTATTCCAAGGGCAGACACCGGGAGTTGCCCCCTCGTCTCATTCAGGTGAAGGAGGCAAAGGAGATCCGCATCACTGCAGAGGAGGACATCGTCACCTCTCTGGACGGTGAGTGCTTCCGCAGCCGGGAGATCGTCATGCGGCTGTCGGAAAAACGCCTGAATTTCTTTGGCCCCAAGGGCTGCGACCCCAACGCAACAGCCATTGCCGCACCGTAAAAAAGGATTTACAGATTCTTCATAACTTTTGTCAAAATCCCCCTTTACAAACGGGGACAGACGCGGTATCATAAACGGCGTTAGCACTCCTTTTTGTCGAGTGCTAACGCTGATTTTGTTTTTTATAAAATATATCATAAGGAGGCACCCCCATGAAACTCACCCCGCTCGCTGACCGCGTCATCCTGAAGATGGTCGAGGTCGAGGAGACCACCCGCGGCGGCATCATTCTCACCGGCTCCGCCAAGGAGAAGCCCACCGTTGCAGAAGTCATTTCCGTCGGCCCCGGCGGCAATGTGGACGGCAAGGACATCACCATGACCGTGAAGCCCGGCGACAAGGTCATCACCAGCCAGTATGCCGGCACCAAAGTCAATCTGGAAGACGTCGAGTATGTGGTCGTCCGCCAGAACGACATCCTCGCCATCGTGGAATAAACGCCACGCACAACAAGTAAACTTATTCGCCAACGGCGAATCCCTTTTTTGGAGGTAAAAAATATGGCAAAGCTGATTCTGCGCGGTGAAGAGGCCCGCAAGGCTCTGGAAACCGGCGTTAACACTCTGGCCGATACTGTCAAGGTCACTCTGGGTCCCAAGGGCCGCAACGTGGTTCTGGACAAGAAGTACGGCGCTCCCCTGATCACCAACGACGGCGTGACCATCGCCAAGGAGATCGAACTGGACGATCCCTTTGAGAACATGGGCGCACAGCTGGTGAAGGAAGTCTCCACCAAGACCAACGATGTTGCCGGCGACGGCACCACCACCGCCACGTTGCTGGCACAGGCCATGATCCGCGAGGGTCTGAAGAATCTGGCCGCCGGCGCCAATCCCGTGGTTGTGAAGAAGGGCATGGCCAAGGCCGTGGAGGCCGCCGTTGCCGCAGTCAAGGCACAGGCCAAGTCTGTGGACGGCTCCAAGGACATCGCCCGCGTGGGCGCCGTGTCCTCCGGCGATGATTTCATCGGCTCCCTGATCGCCGAGGCCATGGAGAAGGTCTCCGCCGACGGCGTCATCACCATCGAGGAGTCCAAGACCGCCGAAACCTACAGCGAGGTCGTGGAAGGCATGATGTTCGACCGCGGCTATATCACTCCCTATATGGTCACCGACACCGAGAAGATGGAAGCCGTCATCGACGACGCCTATCTGCTGGTCACCGACAAGAAGATCTCCGTCATTACCGACCTGCTGCCCATCCTGGAGCAGCTGGTCCAGTCCGGCAAGAAGCTGGTCATCGTGGCCGAGGATGTTGAGGGCGAAGCTCTGAACACCCTGATCGTCAACCGCCTGCGCGGCACCCTGAATGTGGTCTGCGTCAAGGCTCCCGGCTTCGGCGACCGCCGCAAGGAAATGCTGGTGGACATCGCCACCCTCACCGGCGGCATGGTCATCACCGAGGAGATCGGCCTGGATCTGAAGTCTGCCGACATCTCCATGCTGGGTCGCGCCCGCCAGATCAAGGTCACCAAGGAGACCACCACCATCGTGGACGGCGCCGGCGATCCCCAGGCCATCCGCGACCGCATCAGCCAGATCCGCGGCCAGATCGCCAACACCACCAGCGAGTACGACAAGGAGAAGCTGCAGGAGCGTCTGGCAAAGCTCTCCGGCGGTGTGGCCGTCATCAAGGTCGGCGCTGCCACCGAAACCGAGATGAAGGAGAAAAAGCTCCGCATCGAGGACGCTCTGAACGCCACCCGCGCTGCTGTGGAAGAAGGCGTTGTCGCCGGCGGCGGCACCATCTTCGCCAACATCATCCCCGCCGTGGAAGACCTGCTGGCCACCCTGGAAGGCGATGAAAAGACCGGTGCCCAGATCATCATCAAGGCTCTGGAAGCTCCCATCCGGCAGATCGCTGCCAACGCCGGGCTGGACGGCTCCGTCATTCTGGAAAAGGTTCGCTCCTCCGGCGTCAATGGCTACGGCTTCGACGCCTACAAGGAAGAGTACTGCAACATGGTTGAGTGCGGCATCATCGACCCCGCCAAGGTGACCCGCTCCGCTCTGGAGAACGCCGCTTCCATCTCCGCCATGGTGCTGACCACCGAGTCCCTCGTGGCCGACAAGCCCGAGCCCCCCGCCCCCGCAATGCCCAACCCCGAGATGGGCATGTACTAAACCATAAGCCTTTCAAGCCCTGCAGGTGAGTGCCTGCAGGGAGGGCTTTTTTGCGAGGGCTTGTCGGCTTGCCGACAAAAGGGGCCCCCGTCAAGACCCAGCGAAGCGGTCTTGATGGGGAAAGGAGGAGCCGCAGAACGAGCGAGCTGTTCTGTAATCAGAACAGCGAGGGATGTGGAGCAGGCGACGACGCAGCCCCCCGCCCCCGCTATGCCCAACCCCGAGATGGGTATGTACTAATTTTCGGCAACGTTCAAGCCCCGCAGGTAGTGCCTGCGGGGCTTTTGCGGGAGCTTGTCCCAAACTCCAATGCTTGCAGACACCATTTTCCCCTTCCCCCCGCTCCGTATGCAGGCAAATTTTTTTAAAAATCTTATTGACAAAACAAATTTCTTTTGTTATAGTAGTCCGTGCCTGTTGAGGCAGTCGGATATGGCGGCGTAGCTCAGTTGGCTAGAGCATTCGGTTCATACCCGGAGTGTCACTGGTTCGAATCCAGTCGCCGCTACCAAACGCCAGAAAGCATCGCAAGATGCTTTCTGGCATCTCTGGCCCGTTGGTCAAGTGGTTAAGACACCGCCCTTTCACGGCGGTAACACGAGTTCGAGTCTCGTACGGGTCACCACAATCTGGAGGCTTAGCTCAGCTGGTTAGAGCGCCTGCTTCACACGCAGGAGGTCACTGGTTCGAGTCCAGTAGTCTCCACCAAACCCTTGAAATGCTTTGCGTTTCGAGGGTTTTTGCTTTTCCCCCGAACGCGAGCGTGCGCTTCATTTCAACAGTTGCTATTTTCTCTTTTTGGGGGTACAATCCTTTGTGGAAAAAAACAACGGAGGAAACGATCCATGAAAATTGCAGTACCTTTTGAAAACGACGAAGTCTTCCAGCACTTCGGCCACACCGAAACCTTTAAACTGTACGAAGTCGAAGCCGGTCAGGTCATTTCCAGCGAAACCGTTGCCGCAGGCGGCAGCGGCCACGATGCTCTGGCAATCTTCCTGTCCCAGCTTTCTGTAAATGTTGTGCTGTGCGGCGGCATCGGCGACGGCGCTCAAACCGCACTCACCAATGCCGGCATCGAGATCTGCTCCGGCGCAGAGGGTAATGCAGACGCAGCGGTCAATGCCTATTTGAACGGCGAGCTTGTGTCTGCCGGCGTGAACTGCGACCACCACGACCACGAGCACGGCGAAGAAGAAGGCTGCGGCTGTGGCTGCAGCGGCGGCTGCGGTGGCTGCGGAGGCGGATGCCACTCTGCCCCCGGCATTGAGGGCTCCAACGTCGGTAAGCGCTGCAAAACACATTATCGCGGCACGCTGAATGACGGCACCGTGTTTGACTCCTCCTATGACCGCGGCGAGCCGCTGGAATTTATCTGCGGTATGGGCATGATGATCCGCGGCTATGACGAAGCCGTCGCCAACATGGAAGTCGGACAGAGCGTGGACATCCACCTGACCCCCGACCAGGCCTACGGCTATGCCGATCCCCGTGCCATCTTTACCGTGGAGATCAGCCAGCTGCCCGGCAGCGAGGATCTGAAGGTCGGTGAGAGCGTTGTGCTGTATATCAACGGCGGTCAGCCTGTGCAGGTCAAAGTGACCGCCCGTGACGACGCCACCATCACCTTTGATGCCAACCACGAAATGGCAGGCAAAGAGCTGAACTTTCACATTGAACTGGTGGAAGTCGAGTAAATGCTCTGCTAAACCCCTTGAAACGCATGCGTTTCAAGGGGTTTTCCTTGTTTCGAATATTTTATAAAAATTTTTTGAAGATGTGTCTTTTGCAACATCTTTCTTCGTATAGATATCATAATATTCAGATAAGCAAATGATTCGCAGGGCGGAACCGATCCCCCGGCATTCAGTTTGATAAAATTTTTTAACAACAAGGAGATTACTGATATGAAGAAATATGTTTGCAACGTTTGCGGTTGGATCTACGAAGAAGCTCTGGGCGATCCCGACAACGGCATCGCTCCCGGCACGAAGTTTGATGAACTCCCCGACGACTTTGTCTGCCCCCTGTGCGGCGTAGGCAAGGACGATTTCTCCGAAGAAGCCTGATCGGGCAGCTACTGCCCAACCCCATTCCTTCCGTTTGTGTGATGAGAGGAGGTCTTATGAATTACAGCGCATTGATACAGAACAGAAAATCCGTTCGGGAATTTTCTTATAAAAACGTTTCCTTCGACACCATGGATCAGATTAAGGTCTACCACAGCACCTCCGTTCGCCGTCTGCTCCCCGAGGTAAAAACCGAGCTGCGGCTCTTTGGTCTGGATGCCAGAACTGCTCTGGAGGGCGCTGCCGGTTACCAGCGGTTTCTGGTAGGATCTCCGCAGTACCTCGTACTGCTGTCCGAGCGGCATCCCTATGCCGGGATCAACGCCGGCTTCATGATGGAAGACCTGATCCTGAAGCTCACCGACATGGGGCTGGATACCTGCTGGCTGAGCTTTGCGGACAGCGAGTATGTCAAAACTGCGCTGGAAATCGACTCCGATCTGGAAGTTGTCGCCATTGCCGCCTTTGGTTACGGCGAAAAAACCACCAAGCGCCTGCGCCTGAATATCCGGAGCATGTCCAACGTGGATACCCGGGCACAGCGCCAGTACTTCCAGCCGAAGCTGGGCGTCAGCGATCTGGTGTTTATGGATACCTGGGGCAACCGCGCCGGCGTGGAGGAACACATCGGTTTCTATGACAATGCGCTGTGGGAGGCTTTCTATGCCGTTTCCCTCGCTCCCAGCTATCTCAACCGTCAGCCCTACGGCTTCCTGATCCATGACGGGCAGATCACGCTGGTGGAAAAGCCCGACAGCTACACCAACGAGCGTGACGGAAATCTGGGTCTGGGCATCGCCCTGCTCCACTTCACCGGCGCCGCCTCCCAGTGGGCCGGCAAACTGGTCTGGCAGTTTGAGGAAAATGCCTCCCTGCCTCTGCCGGAAGGTTATCGCGCAGTTGCATCCGTTTCTCTGTAGGTTTACTCTAAATAAAAGGAGCCTTGGCATGTGTGCCAAGGCTCCTTCTTTTCATTATGGCGCGGGATCAAAAATAATTGATCCGTATGGTCTTTCCCATCTGCTTCAAGCACTCTGCCAGATCTCCGATGATGCGCATTTTGATATCAAACGAGATGTTCAGATCCGGGGACTGGTGGGCGGGGTTCACGGCGCGCCCCACAAAGAAGTTGATGTCAGTGGCCTCCTCAAACAACATCCGTGCCAGCGTCGACGCGCCGTCCCGTTTGAAGCACCACTGGGAATAGGTCTCGTTGTCCTCCAGATAATCCCTGGCGTAGTCCAGCACCCGGTTGACGGTGAGGATGCCCTCGGTCACCAGATCCACGCCCTCGATGGTGCCCGCCACGGGGACGTCGTCATCGATGCGCTCCTCGGAGACCACCAGTGGCTTGCCCAGATACTCCGCCGCAATGCGGGACGTGGTGCCGCCGCAGACCACATGCTTTCCGCCCTTGGCGAAAAACAGGGACATCATTTTTTCGTTGTCCTCCAGATTGGCCGGAGGCCCGATACTCAAATTGATCTGCTCCCGGGTGCGCATATAGACGGTAAGCGCGGTGGTGTCATCCCCCGGCATGCCCTCGTAGCGACTGAAGCACTCGTCCAGCAGGATGGTGTTCAGGGTCTTGGCGGAGTAGCCCGCCACGCACAGCGGCGCGATGTACTGGACGATCTCGTCCCGTCCCCACTTGTGCTCGTAACTCATCCCCGGGGCGACACCGGCATTTTCGGCGCCGTCGCTGATGGTCAGCAGCACATCGCCCTTTTGCAGCTGGACGGAGACCGTCTCTACGGTCTTGTCATCCACGGTCATTCGGGTGAAGGACAGGGGCACTTCTTCTCCGTTTCGGATCAGAGCGATGCACGGATTGTCGTACTGGACGATCAGGCAGCGCCCCGTGGGGGTGATGTGCATCATCGTGAAGGTGGAGTAGGCCAGTTTGCGCACGGAGCAGACCGGCAGCGCCTCCGCAATGGCGCGGACACAGTAGGTGATGTTCAAGTTCGCCGCCACCATGCGGGAGAGGATGGTGGCCGTCAACGTGGAGAGAATATTGGCCTTCACGCCGCTGCCCAGGCCGTCCGCCAGCACCAGCACCGACGAGCCGTCCGGCTGGTGGATGACCTCGATATGGTCGCCGCAGACAAATTGGCCGTGCTTGGTCAGGCTCTGGTATCCGATGTCTGCGTAAAGATGCTCAATCATTGGATATCGTCTCCTTCAACCGGTTGATGGCGATCAGCGTGTCGGCTGCGGTCTCACCCAGCAGCGACGCGATGTCCTGCACGATCTTCAGCTGCTTTTTCGCCACGTCGTCGGCGATCGCCGCGGCCTGCAACCGCATTTCCGTCTTCTTCTCCTCCTGGGTCATCTCCTCGGTCACGTCCCGCAGGATGCAGATGTACAGGTGACAGTCCGTATTATAGAGAATGGTGCGATCCACGAAGCACTCGTATTCCGCCAGATAGATGCGCTCGTTCTCCAACGGCTTCCGCTTGCCGCGCACCTTGCGGAAGGCATCCGGTTCCATGAGGCGGTTGATATTGTCGCCCAGAACGTCCTTTTCGTTGCGCACGCGCAGCAGTCGGCAGGCTTCGGGGTTGATGCGCTGCACTTCCAGATCCTCGTTCAGCACCAGAATGCCCTCGGGGGAGTTGTCCACCACGGTGTCGGAGAAGCCCTCCGCCCGCTTCATCATGTAGGGCAGACACATGGACAGTTCCGCCTTCCCCTGGATCACCGCCACCGCCTTCTCTCGGCAGGTATTGTAGCCGCAGGAGCCGCAGTTCAGCTCGTCCTCCGGACTGTGCTTGCCAAGGCGGGTCAGCACATCCGTGATCTGGACTTCCAGCGGCGGTCTCGCGGTGTGGCGGAGTGCGGAGAAGGTGCGGGCGCAGTCCTCCTTCTCCGGCTGCTCCACGGAGAACTCTCCGTCCGCCGCGTAGCGCAGGACGCGCATGGTGTTCTGTCCGGGGGTGGAGAGGTGCTTGCCCAGCAGCGGACCGTTGGCGCAGCTGCCCGGGCAGGCGGACAACTCAATAAAGCAGCGGTGCAGGCTGCCGGCACGGATCTCCTCCAGCACCTCGGTGCATTTTTCAATGCCGTCCAGCGCCAGATAGGTGTACTCCGGGGACTTTTCCATGGAGTTGAGCACACCGCCGGTGGTGGGGAACAGACGTGTCTTGCCGCCGCCAGCCTCATCCTGACGGGGCGTCAGGGAGATGTTCTTCTCCTCCAGCCATGCGGAAAGTTCGTCGAAGGACAGCACGGCGTCGATCAGGTCGCTTTCCTCCGCCTCGTACTTCTTGGCGATACAGGGTCCGACGAACACCGTTTTTGCCTCCGGATGCCGCCGCTTGATCTCCTTGCAGTGGGCCTGCAGGGGCGACAGCACCGGCGCCAGCGCAAACAGGGTGTCGGGATAGTGCTTGCGCATCAGCAGATTGATGGTGGTGCAGCATGAGGAGATCAGCACATCCGGCTTTTCCTCCCGCAGGATGCGCGCATACTCGTTTTTGACAATGGTGGCGCCGATGGCGGTCTCCTCCACGCCCGCGAAACCCAGCTGCTTCATGGCCTCCTCCAGTGCGGAGATGCCGATGCCGGGATATGCGGCGGCAAAAGAGGGCGCGATGCTGGCATACACCGGGCCGGACATGAGCATCACCTTTGCCGCTTCCAGTTCGCTGGAGATCTGCTTTGCGTTCTGGGGACAGGCGGCAAAGCACTGGCCGCACAGGATGCACTCATCCCCCACAACATGGGCCTGCCCGGCGGAAAACCGGATAGCCTTCACCGGACAATGGCGGATGCACTTGTAGCAGTTTTTGCAGTTGGACGGCTTCAGCCGGAGAATTTCTTTCATAGCACGTTCCTCACTTTGTCGGCGTTTCTGTTGTTTTGTGATCATGTTATCACACCATTTCAAGGTGTTCAACAGAAAAAGCACCGATCGCCGTGAATGTATCGCACCCGCAAAAGATGACTCGCCCTTGTTGACGGGTGTCGGACATTGGAGTATGATGGAGAAAACATGAGCGATTGCCCATGCAAAAACAGGAAATGGAGCGTTTGTCATGAAAAAGGTTCTCGCAGTATTGTTAGCGATCGCGATGGTGCTCTCTCTTTGTGCCTGCGGCGGCCGGAAGGAGCCGGAAGCCCCCACCCCCGAGGAAGAAACCAGCGTGACCGATCCCATCAAGCCCGAAACCGACACAGAAGGCACACCCGAAAGCACACCTGAAGGTGAACCCGAAACCCCCGCAGTTGAACCCACACCCGAGCCGGAGCCTGCACCCGAACCCGCACCTGCGCCCGCTCCCGAGCCTGCACCTGCGCCCGCTCCCGAGCCTGCACCTGCACCCGAACCTGCACCTGCTCCCACTCCCGAACCCGAGCCCGCGCCTGTTCCCGCTCCTGCACCCGAGCCCGCTCCTGCACCCGAGCCTGCTCCTGCTCCCGAGCCCGCTCCTGCACCCGAGCCCGCTCCTGCACCCGAGCCCGCTCCTGCACCCGAGCCTGCTCCTGCTCCCGAGCCTGCGCCTTCCACGGAAGTCGAATATGTGGATATCACGATGCCTGCATCGCTCTTTGAGGGAAGCACGGAAGACGAGGTGAAGGCCATCGCAGTAGAGGGCGGCTTCACCGGTTACACGATGAACGCGGATGGCTCTGTGACCTACACCATGACGAAAGCGAAGCACGAAGCCACACTGGCTGAACTGCGGGACTCTATGGAAGAAGCCATCGATGGTATGCTCACCGGTTCGGAGGCCATTGCATCTTTCCGAAGCATCAAACACTCCGAAGATTTCTCCCGGTTTGATGTTTACATCGACATGGAAACGTTCAACGTCTATGACGGCATGAATATTATCGCCTTTTACATTTACGGCGCATACTATCAGGCGTTTGAAGGCAAGGCTGAAGAAGACATTGATGTGCTTGTCAGTTTTATCAACAACGCCACCGGCGAGACGCTGGACTCCACATCTTACCGCGAGCTGATGGAAGATCTTGGCGCCACCGGCTGATCTGCCCATAACAAAAGGGGAAGGTGCTTGTGCACCTTCCCCTTTTTATGAAAAAATTTACAGGCTTTCTGCGATGTTGCGCGCCACATACACACCGCTGGCAGAGGCGTGGGACAGTGAGTGGGTGATGCCGCCGCCGTCGCCGATGACATACAATCCAGGATAGCGGGATTCCAGCTTCTCGCTCACCTCAACCTCCATGTTATAGAACTTGACTTCCACGCCGTAGAGCAGCGTATCGTCGTTGGCGGTGCCGGGCGCCACCTTATCCAGCGCATAGATCATCTCGATGATGCCGTCCAGCAATCGCTTGGGCAGCACAAGACTCAGATCGCCGGGGGTGGCGTTGAGGGTGGGCGTAACGAACGCCTCCTCGATGCGCTGGGCGGTGGAGCGGCGGCCGCGGATCAGGTCTCCGAAGCGCTGGACGATGACGCCGCCGCCCAGCATATTGCTCAATCGGGCGATGGATTCGCCGTAGCCGTTGGAGTCCTTGAAGGGCTCGGAAAAATGCTTGGCGACCAGCAGGGCGAAGTTGGTATTCTCCGTCTGGCGGGCGGGGTCTTCGTAGCTGTGGCCGTTGACGGTGATGATGCCGTTGGTGTTCTCGTTGACCACGGCCCCCTTGGGATTCATGCAGAACGTCCGCACACGGTCGCCGTATTTCTCGGTGCGGTAGACGATCTTGCTCTCGTACAGCTCATCGGTCAGGTGGGAGAACACTTCCGCGGGCAGCTCCACGCGGACGCCGATATCCACGCGGTTGGACTTGGTGGGGATGTCCAGCTGGCGGCAGACCTTCTCCATCCACTTGCTGCCGCTGCGGCCCACGGAGATGATGCACTTTTCGCAGGTGTAGGAGCGATCCTTGCACTTGACCTCATAGCCACCCTCGATGGCCACCACGGTCTCCACGGGGGTGTCGAAGAAGAAGTCCACGGATTCCTTCAGCCGGTTATACAGGTTTTCCAGCACCACATAGTTGATGTCCGTACCCAGATGGCGAACGGAGGCGTCCAGCAGGTGCAGGTCATTCTGGATGCAGAGTTTCTTGAAGCGGGTGCCGGCGGTGGAGTACAGCTTCGTGCCCTCGCCGCCGTGCGCCATGTTGATTTCGTCCACATAGTGCATCAGATCCAGCGCCTGCTTTTTGCCGATATACTCGTACAGCGTACCGCCGAAATCGTTGGTGATGTTATACTTGCCGTCGGAAAAGGCGCCCGCACCGCCAAAGCCGCTCATGATGGAGCAGCTCTTGCAGCCGATGCAGCTTTTGACCTTTTCGCCGTCGATGGGGCAATGGCGCTTGGCCAGTTCGTGACCGGCTTCAAAGACAGCAACACGCATCCCCGGTCGCTTCTCCATCAGTTCGTAGGCGGAGAAAATGCCCCCCGGGCCTGCACCGATAATGATGACTTCATAATTCATAAGGCTGCCTCCAAAAAAATATAGTTGACCACAAAATTACTTGTAGTCAACCATTTACGGCGGTTGGTAGAAACGCTCAACCCTATTATGAGCTTATACGATCATTCACTTGGCTTTGTATATCATACCACAAAAAAGCACCGCTTGCAAGGACTCTGCTTCTCCACGACCTTCCGCCGCCCCGACAAAAAAGGACGCAGAGTAAAGCTCTGCGTCCTTTTTTGTCAGGACTCGCCCTTTCCTCGTTCCCCGCAGCTGCAGGAGCAGCATCCGCCCTTGGCGGAAGCGCAGGTCTTGCTGTGGGGGCAGCCGATACATTTGGCGCCGCTTTTCTTTTCCTTGTAGATGTAGCCCACTGCAAGTCCCAGCACCACCGCAAGGATAGAAATCACAATCAGATCGGTCATCACAATTTCCTCCGTTCTGTGCTCACTTGCCGTTCAGCGCATACTCGGCCGCCAGCTGCTTGTCGGTTTTTCTGATCAGGCCGATGATGATGACTGCGATCCCCGCAACCACGACCAGACCGGGAACGAAACCGGCTCCCGGAGCGCCTTCTGTGATCAGCGTGCCGACCTGATAGACCAGGAACGCAATCACATAGCCGGTGGCAAACTGGAAAGCAATACCGCCCCACAACCACTTGCGGCTCTTCATTTCAGCGTTCATGGCGCCCAGCGCTGCGAAGCAGGGAGGCGTGAACAGGTTGAACATCAGGTAGGCCAGCGCGGCAGCACGGGTCAGACCGAACACGGCGGCGACTTCGGCAGAGCCGTCAACCAGCGCCAGCTCCTCGGTGTCAATAAAGTTGGTAACTGCGAAGCAGACGGCCAGCGTGCCGACCACATTTTCCTTGGCAATGAAGCCGGTGACGGCAGCAGCGGCCAGCTGCCAGGAGGCAATGCCCACCACGGGGATCAGCAGTACGGCGATGGGAGATGCGATGGACGCCAGGATGGAGGTGCCCTCCATGCCCTCCTCCACAAGCTGGAAGTTCCAATTGAAAGACTGCATGATCTGAACCACGGTGTTGCAGACCAGAATGACAGTACCGGCCTTGACGATGTAAGCCCAGCCGCGGCCGCACATGGAGTCGAATGCCAGCTTGAAAGAGGGCACCTTATACTCGGGCAGTTCAATGATGAAGAAGGACTTGCGGGCCTTGTGGCCGGCGATCTTGTTGACCAGCAGGGCACCGAAGAAGATCAGCGCGATGCCAACGAAATACATCAGCGTACCGACCCAGGAAGCATCATCGAAGAACACTCTGGCGAACAGGGCGATGACCGGCAGCTTGGCGCCGCAGGGCATAAAGGGTGCCAGCATGGCAGTAGCGCGGCGCTCACGCTCGTTGCGGATGGTGCGGGCAGCCATAACGCCGGGGATGGCGCAGCCGGTGCCGATAACGAAGGGAATGACAGACTTGCCGGAAAGCCCCACCTTCTTGAAGATCGGGTCCAGAACCACAGTGGCGCGGGCCATGTAGCCGCAGTCCTCCAGCAGAGCGATGAGGAAATACATCACCATGACCAGCGGCAGGAATCCAACGACAGCACCAACGCCGCCGACGATGCCGTCAACCACCAGTGACTGCAGGAAGGGAGAGGCGCTCTCCATCAGGCCGCCGACCCACTCACCAAACATCTCGATCAGCGAAACAAGACCGGGAATCACTCTGCCGTCGGCAAATTCGTAGCCATCAGCAATCCAGGGCCCCAGCCATGCTTGAGAGATCTGAAACACCAGGAACATCACGCCGGCGAAGATGATCAGGCCACCCACGGGATTGGTCAGAACGGCGTCGATGCTGTCCTGCGCATTCTTGTCCCTGGTGAACACCCTGCGCTCTTCCACTTCGGCGACGATCTTGTTGACGAAGGCAAAGCGCTTGCGGTCGGCAGCCTCCACGGCAGCCTTGTCGGTCAGATCCACGCCGGTCTGCGTATAGGGCGCCGTCTGCCACTTTCCTTGCTGCGCCACAGCAGCAGCAACCACCTCTTTCAATCCGTCGGCAGCGGTGGAGATCGTCTCCACCACGGGGCATCCCAGCTTTGCGGAAAGCGCCACGGCGTCTATTTTTGTGGATTTCTTCTCGTTGATGTCGCTCTTGTTCAGGGCAACGACCACGGGCACGCCCAGTTCCAGCAGCTGCGTGGTAAAGAACAGACTGCGGCTCAGGTTGGTCGCGTCCACAATGTTAATCATGACATCGGGTCTCTCATTCCTGACATAGCTGCTGGTGATGCTCTCCTCGGAAGTGAAGGGCGACATGGAGTAGGCGCCGGGCAAATCCACTGCGATCAGTTCATCCGCCCCCTCGTAATAGTTTCTTTTAATGGGGCTCTCCTTCTTCTCCACGGTGACGCCTGCCCAGTTGCCGACCTTTTCGTTTCGCCCGGTCAGGGCGTTGAACATGGTGGTCTTGCCGCTGTTGGGATTGCCCGCAAATGCAATTCTCATCATTTGCTCCTCCTCGATGTTTTTGCTTTACCTGAATATGTCGTTTTCTATATTGCCGCCCGTAGTTAGTGTGCACTAACCGCAGCCGCTAAAAAAGGGCGACGCCTGTCAGCCCTTTGCGCTTCAGATCAAAATGGCCTCTGCCAGCTGGTTGTCAATATTGTATCTGCCATCCTTGATGGAAACTACACAGTTGTTCTTCTTGCGGGACACCACGGTAATGGGCTCCCCGCTGTAACAGCCCAGAGAGAACAGAAACGCATTGAGATCCTCATCCTCCGTTGCGATGCCGCGAATGATGTACTCCGTTCCTTCCTGTGCTTGCATCAGATTCATAGCCTACCGCCTTTCCGATTAAGTTAGCCTCGTCTAACCGACACCAATATATCACCGCCACCCAGTATTTGTCAAATGTTTTTTTAATATGAAAATATTTGAATATCCTTATGCGCATGCAGCAGGCGAAAACGGCGTGCCGCCGTTGCGCCGCGCCGCCCCCTGCGATATAATAACAAAAAACCGCTTTCATGGCCGGAGAGCCTGCTCTCGCAGCGAAATGCACCCAAAGGAGGCACCTACTATGACCGAAAGACAACAGCAGCTTGTAGCCCATGTGGAGATCCACCGCGGAATGATCCTGGACGCAGCGCAGTGGCTCTGGGCGCATCCCCAGACCGGTTTCACGGAGTGGGCGGCCAATGCCTATCTGACCGAACGCTTTGAGGCGCTGGGCTATCAGCTGACGCAGGCGGGCAACATTCCCGGCTTTTATACGGATGTGGACACCGGCCGCCCCGGTCCCACCCTCTGCATTCTGGCAGAGCTGGATGCGCTGGACGCAGCCAACCATCCCGCCGCCGTGGGCGGCATGGCCCATTGCTGCGGACACCATGCGCAGGGTGCGATCCTGCTGGGCATCGCTGCTGCCCTGAAGCAGCCCGGCGCACTGGAGGGTTTAAGCGGCGTCATCCGGCTGATGACCGTTCCGGCAGAAGAGCTGACCCAGTTTACCTTCCGGGAGGAGCTTCGCGCCAAAGGTGTGATCCGCTACACCGGCGGAAAGGCAGAACTCATGCACCGGGGCTTCTTCGACGACGTGGATCTGGCACTGATGGTACACGTCGCCACCGACCCCGGCCTTGCCTTTACCTGTCTTGCGGGCTACAACGGCTCCATTGCCAAAACCGCTGTATATAAGGGGCGCACAACCCACGCCGCCGACTCTCCCCATCTGGGCATCAACTCCCAGTATGCCGCCATGCTGGGTCTGCAGGCCTGCAACGCCCTGCGGGAGACGTTCCGGGAGCAGGACTACGTCCGCTTCCATCCGGTCATCGAGAGCCCCGGCTGCGCCGTCAGCGTGATCCCCGGCGAAGTGCGCATCGAAAGCAAGGTGCGGGGCAGGACGGTGGAGGCCATCCGCCGGGAAAACGGGAAGATCAACCGGGCCTTGGCCGGCGCGGCGGCAGCCATGGGCGCCGGATTGGAGATCCACGACAGACCCGGCTATTTCCCGGAAAATCTCGATCCCGCTTTGATGCGGCTCGTGGAGCAGTGCTGCGTTGATCTGGTCGGCGCGGATCAGGTTTCTTTCCGGTACGACCTCTATTCCACCGCCTCCACCGACTTTGGTGAGCTGACCACGGTGATGCCGGGCGTTCAACTCCATGTCTGCGGCGCGGTGGGCTCTCTCCACGCGGTGGATTTTGACATCCCCGACCCGGAGGACCTGTGCCTGAACGGCGCCAGAGCACTGCTTCTCTCCGCGGATGCCCTGCTGTCCCACGATGCGGCGGCCGCCAAAGAGATCACAGCGCACTATCAGCCGCTTTATCCTTCCATCCCCGATTACTTTGCCGCCGTGGAATCCTTCTACCTCGACAAAGAGGTTGTGCTCTACGGTGAGGGCGGTCGCATTACGGTAGATCTTTCCAACAGCTGACCGCGCCTGTTTCCCTGTGGGCGGTTTCTTTCCCTCCCACGAACGGACACCCTTGCCATTTTCGCTGCAGCGTGGTAAAATAAGTAAAAATGGGACGGAATTTTGATATGTTTCGTTGCTCATAATGATAAAAGGAGATGTGCATCATGGCGTTAACGAATTTCGATCAAATCGTAGAACGGGCCAAGCAGTCTTTCAGAAAAGAGCGCGTCGTCATCGCCGGCGCGGACAGTGAAAACATCCTGCTGGGTGCCTTCAAGGCACAGGAGGCAGGCTTTGTGTCTCCCGTTCTGGTGGGTGAGCCCACCAAGATCCTTCCCATGCTGGAAAAGCTGGGCCTGCAGGATCAGCCTTACCGTCTGGTTGCCACCCAGCCCGGCAACAAGGTGGCACAGGCCGCCATCGACCTGATCAACATGGGTGAGGGCGATGTGCTGATGCGCGGCAACACCCAGACCCGCGACTTCCTGATGCCTCTGCTGGATAAGAACAACAACCTGCGGACCGACCGCCGCCTGACCCACATTGATCTGGTCAGCATGCCGGACTATCCCAAGCTGATCGCCATCGGCGACGTGACCGTGACCATCGAGCCAAACCTGAACCAGAAGCGCCAGATCATTCAGGACATGGCGGAAACGCTGGACTCCATCGGCTGCGAAAAACCCAACATCGCCCTGCTGACGCTGGTGGAGAAGGTCACCTTCCACATGGCAAGCACCGTGGAAGCACAGCGGCTGGTTCTGGAGCACAGCCAGTCCCCCATTGCCAACTGCAACCTGTGGGGTCCCATTGCCTATGACCTGATCCTTTCCAAGGAAGCCGCCCGCCTGAAAGGGTATGACTGCCCCTACTGCGGCGATTTCGACGGTATCGTTGCACCCAGCCTGCTGGCAGCCAACCTGCTGGTGAAAAGCTGGAAGATGCACGCCAACGCCACCACCTGCGGCGTGATCGTGGGTGCCAAGGTTCCTGTTGCGCTGACTTCCCGCAGCGACAGCCCGGACGTTGCCTTCCAGTCTCTGGCCTTCTGCTCTGCGCTGAATCTGCGTCCCCAGAACAACCTGTAAGCACGATAAAAGCACCCCGAGGAGTTCCTCGGGGTGCTTCTTTTTTTATTCATCAGGCGTACAGCACCCAGATCAGGATATAGCCGGTCAGCACGGCAGCCAGCGTAAAGGGCACGCCCATGCGCATAAAGTCCTTGGTGGAAACCGTATAGCCCGCCTTGTTCAGGATGCCGCCGGCGGCAATGTTGGCGGAGGCACCCACAGGGGTCAGGTTGCCGCCCAGGGTGGCACCGGCCAGCAGGCCAAAATACATCACATCGGGACTGCCGCCCATGGCCGCTGCAACGCCGCCCATCACCGGCAGCATGGTGGCAGTATAGGGGATGTTGTCGATAAAGGCGGAAAACAGCACGGAGGCCCAGACGATGATGGTGTAGGTCAGGAAGCGGTTGCCGCCGCCCAGCTCGGCAATGATCCGGCTGATGTCGTCAATGATACCCATGCGGCTGATACCGCTGATGACCAGGAATAATCCTGCCAGCAGCAAAATAGTGGTATAGTCGATGGCCTTCACCGCGTCCACCACCGTTTCCTTGCCATCTTTCTTGCGAAGCTCTGCCACCAGACCGATTAGAAAGAAGGCCATGCAGATCACGCCGTTGGTGATCTCGGGCTTGTTGGGAACAAAAGACGCCACGATCAGGGAAAGAACGGTACCCACCAGCAAAACGGCGGGGATATGATCCGTCACAGGAGTCAGCTCGCCCCCCTCAACGCGTCCATCCTGCTTGCGGAATAAAAACAGCATCACGGGAACCGTAGCCAGCGCACCGGCCTGCACCACCCAGAACATACCGGCGGTACCGTTATACACAAAGAAGTCCATGAAGTCCAGACCCATATGGCCGGCCAGCAGGATAGAGGTGGTATCGCCCACCAGCGTGGCAGCGCCCTGCAGGTTGGAGGAAATGGCAATGGCAAGGATGGGCGCCACCGGGGAGATCTTCAGCTTTTCGGAGATCGCCAGACCAATGGGCGCCAGCATCAGCACCGTGGCCACATTGTCCACAAAGGCGGAAACCAGACCGGCGAACAGTGCCAGCACGATGATGAGCCACTTCACATTGGGGATCAGTCCCACCAGCTTGTCGGACAGGCGGTCGGGCATCCGGGAACGGATGAACAGGTCCACCGTACCCATGGTGCCGGCCAGCATCATCAGCACGTTCCAGTCCACTTCACCGAAGGCCTCGGACGCAGGCACGATGCCCAGCACAATAAACAGCGCTGCAGCACCCAGCGCCACATAGGCGCGGAATTTCGGCAGCAGAAGCATCATCGCATACACCGCAATAAATACGACCAGCGCTAAAATCTTCATAAAACTCCTCCTACACACATTCGGCAGCAAAAAAAGAAAGACCCCCGCCGAAAATTTCGGCAAAAGTCTCGCTACTTTCCACAGGATCCGAGCCTTTCGGCTGTGATGACGAACCCTGCGACGCCTGCGCGCAAGCTACTCCCTCTTACAACGCAGTTACCTTATCATTTTTTCCAGCTCCTGTCAACGAAAAACTTTGTCTGTTTTTTTAATTTAACGGCAAAAAAGGCGTGAAGTGCACTTCTTCACGCCTTTTTACAACTTTACAGCGCCAATGCGCTCTTGAGCGTCCGCAGGGACATCAGGTGGCCGTCCAGCACGGGCATGGTGAGATCCTCCATCTCCAACGCGACCTCTCCGTCATATCCGCCCATGCGCACCACGGAGAAAAACTCTCTCCACCACTGCTCACCGTGCCCCGCACCCACCGCCACATAGTTCCATGCCCGGGTGCGGAAGGCCTCGATGGGCTTGGTGTCCAGCATGCCGTTCGGCCCGGCCATCCGCCGCTCGGGACGGGAGTCCTTGCCGTGGACGTGGTAGATCGCCCCCGCCTCACCCAGCACTCTTGCCGCCTCGATGGGGTCGCCGCCCATCCAGAACAGATGGGAGGGATCCAGATTCATGCCGATGATGGTGCCGATCTCGCCGCGCAGCCGCAGCAGGGTCTCCGGATTATACACCAGCTGCTGGGCGTGGTTTTCCAGGGCGATGCGCCCGATGCCGCAATCCGCTGCCATGGCCGCCAGCTGCCGCCACTTGGGGATGCACACCTCGTTCCACTGGTAGTCCAGCACGTCCGCCACCTCGGGAGGCCATGACGTTGTGATCCAGACAGGCGTGCGGTCGCCGGGACAGCCTGCAGGCAGACCGCTCATCATCACGATCTTCTTCACGCCCAGCTGCTCCGCCAGACGGAAGGTCTGCTCCGTCACCTGCCAGTCCTTTTCATAGGCCAGGGGATTGCCGGAGCAGTTCAGGGCGTACAGTTCAAGTCCGCGGCAGCGCAGCGCGTCTATCCACGCCTGCCGCGCCGTTTCGGAGGATACCATTCGCTCCAGATCGATATGAGGCGCACCGGACCAGTTTCCCGTTCCGATCTCCACCCCATCCACACCCTGTTCCACGCAGAAATCCAGCATTTCCTCATAGGGCATGTTCAGGGTACAGGTCTTGATGGCAAGCTTCATGGCTCGTGCCTCCTTTGTTCTCCGTTTTTTCCATTATAGGCGGAAACGGCCTCTCCCGTCAATACGATCCCTCCGCCTCCCAAAGGACGCATTCACACAAAAAAAGACCGGAAAGCAGTGCTTTCCGGTCTTTCCATTACTTCTTCACCGCGGTGGCCATGAGCTCGATCAGGCAGCCCTCGTACAGCTCCACGCCGCCGTAGCACATACGAGAGGGGAGGTGCGCCGCATCGAAGTGCTTCACATACTCTGCGTTCATCTCGCCGCTGAGGGCATAGTCCGTCAGCAGCACCTCAACACGTACCACGTGCTCCATATCGGAACCGTACCGTTCCAAAATGCCGGACAGATTCTTCAGCACCTGACGGGTCTGAACAGTAATATCACCGCAAACCAGCTCTCCGGTCACAAAATCCTCGGACACCAGGCCGGACAGATACAGCATATCACCGCATTCCACCACGTCAGAATAGGGGGTGCCGTCCGCGGGATCCAGCTTCAAAAAGTTCAGTTCCATAACACACACCCTTTACGGCAGATAGTTCAGCGGGTTCTGCTGCACGCCCTTGTAAATGACCTCAAAGTGGCAGTGGCTGCCGGTGGAGTTGCCGGTGGAGCCCATCTTCGCGATCTGCTGACCCTTATAAACCTTGTCGCCGGCAGAAACCAGCAGCTTGCTGTTATGGCCGTACAGGGTCTCATAGCCGGTGCCGTCGTGGCGGATCTTCACCGCGTAGCCGTAGCCGCCCAGCCAGCCGGAATAGGTGACCGTGCCGCCGTCGGCCGCGTAGATCGCCGTGCCGATACCGTTGGCAATATCCAGACCCTTGTGGTTGGTGGAGCCGATGCCGCCGGGGGACTTGCGGCCGCCGAAATAGGAGGAAATACGGCCTGTGGTGGGCCAGCGGAAGGTTCCGGTGGGATACCAGGTGGGACGCGGGGTGGTGCCGCGGAGCTGCTGCTCCGTCACAGGCTCCACCAGCGTGACGGAGGAGACCACCGTGCGGGCCGTCTCCTCACCGTTGACATAGGTGACGTTGGCAACCACATCGGCAGAGCCATACTTGCCCTTGGAGGTCACCCGAATGTCACCCTGATACATATCCGGCGTGTCGGTATACTCCACCTCGTAGTTCACCTGATCCACATAGCGTTCCTGCCGCACCACCGTCATGGTCAGGTAGGGCACGGCGGCAGACAGGGTCAGCTGTTCGCCAATTTGCAGTTTATCAATGTTATAACCGGGGTTCAGCTCCAGCAGCTCGTCGGAGGTCATGCCGTTGCGCTCTGCGATCCATGTCCAGGTGTCGCCCTTTTGCACCTCATAGATGACTTCTTCCGACTTGGTGCTGTACAGAATCTCCGCCAGATAGCCCAGATTCATCATCTGGTCTTTGGGCATATATTCTTCCCGGATCTCCACTTCCTCGGCAAAGCCGCAGGAGACCGTATTCTCGTCGATGGCAGACTGTTTCAGCTGCTCCAGCAGCGCCTCCAGCGCGCCTTCGTAGGGGGTGGCACCGATGAATACATCGTCCACGTAGAGGCAATACGCCAGCGTCACCAGACCGATCTCCTCGGACAGTTCCTCCTCCAGCGTTTCCTTTGCCACGATATCCTGCCGCTTTTCCCAGCCGGAGGAATACTGGATCTGGGAATCATCCAGAACGAAGGTCTCACCCAGCGCGCGGGTGGTCACGGTTTCAAGATTGGTGCGGACCTCCTCCACAGCCTCTCCGGACTCCACCACCGCGATCACCTCGCCCTTGTAGAGGACGGTGGTGCCTCTGGTATAGACCGAGGCCAGCAGGATCACCGCCGCCAGAGAGCAGGCCGCCACGATAAAGGCGGCAGAGTGGAGCAGATGGTAGTCCCGCCGCAGGGGATCGCCGCCGCCTGCCTTGCGCAGTCCGCGGCTGCGCCGGCCAAGAGAAACCTCCTCCGCAAAGCTGGCAGCCATGGGCAGAAGCCCCCAGACCATCAGGATCAGCTGAATGGGCAGACGATCCGACTCCGGGAAGTTTCTGCGGCGCTCTTCCTTCACGATGTGATTCCAGCGGCGGCGGATGTGCCGCAGTTCCTGCCGCAGCTTCACCCGCAGCACGGTCAGCAGGCTCTGCTGTCTCCCGCCGGGATGCTCTTTCCGCGAAGAAACAGCGGCCGCCCGGGTTTTTTCACCGGTGCGCCGCTGGGTATTATGATTGGATCGGCGGGCATCGGATGACGCCTGCCGGGTGTGTTCGTTCTTTGCCTGGTTCATAAATCTCCTGTTACAAATCGGTTTAAAAAAGTTACAATTTGTTTCCATTGCCCATAATACCGCGTTTTTCCCCGCCCGTCAACCCTTCTGCGGCGAAAACTGCGAGCCCGTTTCTGTCTCTTTTGCTCATTTAATGGAGAAATCTGCTGAAACCGCGGAAATTTTTGTTGGCATATTTTCATTTTTCGATTGACCCGTGCCTGCGGAGGTGTATAATGGAAATAGTGTGATTAACCCCCTAAATTTCATGATTCCGGAGGAAAACAATATGTTTGAAAGCCTGATCAACAAGCTGAGAGAGAACCCCCGCAAGATCGTCTTTACCGAGGGTACCGACCCCCGTATTCTGGAGGCTTCCGCCCGCCTGCTGTCCGGTAACTTCCTGACCCCCGTTCTGGTGGGCAACGAGGAGGAGATCCTGGCTGCCGCCGAGAAGATCGGCTTCAACGTCCAGGGCGCCATCATCATCGACCCTGCCAAGTTCGAAGATATGGACAAGATGGTGGACACTATGGTCGAACTGCGCAAGGGCAAGATGACTGCCGAGCAGTGCCGCGACGCCCTGATGCAGGCCAACTATTTCGGCACCATGCTGGTGAAGATGGGCTATGCCGACGCTCTGCTGGGCGGCGCCACCTACTCCACCGCCGACACCGTCCGTCCCGCTCTGCAGATCATCAAGACCAAGCCCGGCAGCAAGATCGTTTCTTCCTGCTTCATCATGGTGCGTGACTCCGCCTCCGGCGAGCGCGAAGTGCTGGCCATGGGCGACTGCGCCATCAACATCGCCCCCACCGAGGACGAGTTGGTGGAGATCGGTCTGGAGACTGCCAAGACCGCCAAGATCTTCGGCGTGGATCCCAAGGTTGCTTACCTGAGCTACTCCACCAAGGGCTCCGGCAAGGGCGAGGATGTGGACAAGGTCCGCAACGCCTGCGCCAAGGCCAAGGCCGCCGCTCCCGATCTGTGCATCGACGGCGAGATGCAGTTCGACGCCGCCGTCTCCCCCACCGTTGGCCAGCTGAAGTTCCCCGGCTCCCCCGTTGCCGGCTACGCCAACACCTTCATCTTCCCCGACATCAACGCCGGCAACATCGGCTACAAGATCGCCCAGCGTCTGGGCGGCTTCGACGCCTACGGCCCCATCCTGCAGGGTCTGAACGCCCCCATCAATGACCTCTCCCGCGGCTGCAACGCCCAGGAGGTCTACTCCATGGCCATCATCACCGCCGCTCTGGCTGAGTAAGTTTATACGTAACAAACGAAGGGACACCCGGTCGGGCGTCCCTTTTTTGTTGTGATTTGATTCTGTCTGCCAGATTACTTCTTTCTTCAAAATCGTAGATCTATAAGTGTTTTTAAATCTCTAAGGGAAAATAAAATGGCTTCTAATTACGGAACCTCCGGAAACTGGACAGGCACTCGATGATTTTGATTATATTCTCTATGTATAGTCTCATAATTACCAATCACATTTTGACAATATTTCTTGAACTCATCAGGGGTCATCCCGACTTCCTGTGCAACAGTTTTAAATGTGGTATCTTTTGTCCCGAGTTTCAGATAGTGAGTCGCCATTATAAACTTTTCCTGCTCTTTTTTTAACGCATTAAAATCCGCTTTTTCCTGTTCCTCCCTCATTCTAATTTTCTCAGCAGGAGAAATTTCAGGAACATAGCCTATACGATTAAAAAAATACTGCGGAACTTCAATGCAATTGTCGGTAAGAAACTCTAAATATGCTGGGTCGCTAAGCCGCTTTAGCGAAGAAGCAATGTCCGTGCTTTGTTTTTCTGGTTCATTAAAATAATTATTTATTTTTTCCTCAGGCTCAACTGTTTGCGTTGTTTTTAACAACTTGAAAATGGTAGCTGTAATAATCGATGGCTTGATATTATTTAAGTAATAATAAATCGCATCTTCCTGATATGCAAAATCATAATAGCTTTGCTTGCACTTCCTGCATACTCTCCTTGGGTTTCCCACTAACTGCATATGAGTGGTATTCGAATAATCTGTCAGTGCATTACAATGAGGACAGCGTGCTACTCGTACATAATGAACCATATTCCCTCCGTCCAAACAACAATTTGAATTTCAAACAATTTTTTTATTTATTATACCATATCACAACGGATTTTCCCATCTTTTTATTTTAACGAGACTACTGCATTACTGTGCCTCAATTTTAATGTCTATCGCTCGATAGTATCCAGCCTTTCCATTTCATTCCGCAAGAACAGGCATAGAAGATCGCTGACAAGATTAAGAAACTGTCCAATATCTGCACTAAGGACTTCTAAATAGGCAAATACATTCTCATTTTCTTCATCGTTTTTACCTCCAAAAACGCAAAAATAGGAAGCACATCATCACTCGTTTCTACGAGGATGCTGTGCTTCCTGTCAGGTTAAAGACGATGTTTGGTTTTCAGAACTTTTTAAGGCCAAAAGTGCCTTAAAAGTTCAATTACTTCCGGCTCTCAGCCACAGCAACAGCGCAGGCCACGGTCATGCCGACCATGGGGTTGTTGCCTGCGCCCAGAAAGCCCATCATCTCAACGTGGGCAGGAACGGAGGAAGAACCTGCGAACTGGGCGTCGCCGTGCATGCGGCCCATGGTGTCGGTCATGCCGTAGGAAGCAGGGCCGGCGGCCATGTTGTCGGGATGCAGAGTACGGCCGGTGCCGCCGCCAGATGCGACGGAGAAGTACTTCTTACCCTGCTCGATGCACTCCTTCTTGTAGGTGCCGGCGACGGGATGCTGGAAGCGGGTGGGGTTGGTGGAGTTGCCGGTGATGGACACATCCACGCCCTCCATGTGCATGATGGCCACGCCCTCGCGGACATCGTCGGCGCCGTAGCAGCGGACGTTGGCACGCTCGGACTCGGAGTAGCGGGTCTCCTTGACCACAGCGACCTTGCCGGAGGCGTAGTCGAACTGGGTCTGGACATAGGTGAAGCCGTTGATGCGGCTGATGATCTGGGCGGCGTCCTTGCCCAGACCGTTCAGGATGACGCGCAGGGGCTCCTTGCGGGCCTTGTTGGCGTTGCGGACGATGCCGATGGCGCCCTCGGCGGCGGCGAAGGACTCGTGGCCGGCCAGGAAGGCAAAGCACTTGGTCTCGTCGCGCAGCAGCATGGCGCCCAGATTGCCGTGGCCCAGGCCGACCTTGCGATCCTCGGCGACGGAGCCGTCGATACAGAAGGCCTGCAGGCCGATACCGATGGCCTCGGCAGCCTCGGCGGCGGTCTTCACGCCCTTCTTGATGGCGATGGCGCAGCCCACGCAGTATGCCCAGGCAGCGTTCTCAAAAGCGATGGGCTGGATGCCCTTGACGATCTCATAGGGGTCGAAGCCGGCGGCCTTGCAGATTTCCCGGGTCTCTTCCACGCTGCCGATGCCGTATTGAGCGAGGACACCGGAAATCTTTTCAATTCTTCTTTCGTAGCTTTCAAACAGAGCCATTGTGATGTCCTCCTTTCTTACTCGTGACGGGGGTCGATGTACTTGGCAGCGGCATCCCACTGACCGTAGTGACCCTTGGCCTTCTCCAGAGCCTCACCCGCGTCCATGCCCTTCTTGATGAAGTCCATCATCTTGCCCAGGTGGACGAACTCATAGCCGATGACCTCGTCATTGGCGTTGAGCGCCATACGGGTGCAGTAACCCTCGGCCATTTCCAGATAGCGGGGGCCCTTCTCACGGGTGGCAAACATGGTGCCGACCTGGGAGCGCAGACCCTTGCCCAGATCCTCCAGAGAGGCGCCGATGGGCAGACCACCCTCGGAGAAAGCGGTCTGGGTGCGGCCGTAAACGATCTGCAGGAACAGCTCGCGCATGGCGGTGTTAATGGCGTCACACACCAGATCGGTGTTCAGGGCTTCCAGCAGGGTCTTGCCCACCAGAATTTCGGATGCCATGGCAGCGGAGTGGGTCATGCCGGAGCAGCCCAGCGTCTCTACCAGCGCCTCCTCGATGATGCCGTCCTTCACGTTCAGGGTCAGCTTGCAGGCGCCCTGCTGGGGCGCGCACCAGCCCACGCCGTGCGTCAGACCGGAGATATCCTTAATTTCCTTGACCTGCACCCACTTACCCTCTTCAGGAATGGGAGCAGGACCATGATATGCGCCCTTGGCAACAGAGCACATGTGCTGCACTTCGGTAGAATAGATCATATTCGTGCGTTCCTTTCTGAAATATGTTTGCCAAAACAGAGGAAAATCCTCATTTTCGGCTGTTTTTCCGTGACATATTATATCGGCAATCGTTTACGCTGTCAAGCAACGTAATGGATTTACCAGCTTTATTTTCCGCTGCCGGGATCTGGTTTTCTGCGCTTGCGGTGAACGGAAAAAGGCCGCCCTTCCCATCGGAAGGGCGGCCAGAGTCGTTACAGGTAGCTGGCCAGATTGAAGGCGAGGATTAAACCGGAGAACACGATGGACACAGTGGAGCAGAGCTTGATGAGGATGTTCAGGGACGGGCCGGAGGTGTCCTTGAAGGGGTCGCCCACGGTGTCGCCCACCACGGCGGCCTTATGGGCTTTGGAGCCCTTGCCGTCATGATGGCCGGATTCGATGTACTTTTTGGCGTTATCCCACGCGCCGCCGGCGTTGGACATAAATACCGCCATGGCAAAGCCGGTGACGGACACGCCACCCAGCAGGCCCACCACACCGATGGGGCCCAGGATCAGGCCGGTAAGGATGGGCACAGCGATGGCAAGCAGTGCGGGTGCCACCATTTCCTTCAGCGCGCCCTTGGTGCACAGGGACACGCAGGAAGCATAGTCAGGATCGGCCTTGAAATCCATAATGCCGGGGATCTCGCGGAACTGGCGGCGCACTTCCTTCACGATGGACTGGGCGGCCTTCTGCACCGCACTCATGGTGAAGGCGGAGAACACGAAGGTCAGCATGGCACCCACAAACAGACCGACCAGCATCAGAGGATTGGTCAGCGCCAGATTCAGGTCTTCCACGGTGTTGCTCTGGACAATGTCCACATAGCTGACCAGCAGAGCCAGAGAGGTAAGAGATGCAGAACCGATGGCAAAGCCCTTGCCGGTGGCGGCAGTGGTGTTGCCCAGAGAGTCCAGGGCGTCGGTGCGCTCGCGGACGTTATGGGGCAGGCCGCTCATCTCGGCGATGCCGCCGGCATTGTCGGCCACGGGGCCGTACGCGTCGGTAGCAAGGGTGATGCCCAGGGTGGAGAGCATGCCCACGCCGGCGATGCCGATGCCGTACAGGCCCTGATTGAAGGAGTCTCCGCCGCCGGCAGCGTAGAAGCTGACGAGCACAGCCGCCGCCACGATCAGGATGGAGACCATGGTGGACTTCAGACCCAGAGAGATGCCGCCGATGATGATGGTGGCGCTGCCGGTCTCGGAGGCGGCAGCCAGTTCCTGGGTAGGCTTGTAGGTATCGGAGGTATAATACTCGGTGAAGTAGCCGATGGCACAGCCACCCACAAGGCCGCTGAGGATGGCAACATAAACGCCCCAGCTTTCCAGGATCCACCATGTCAGGGGCGCGGCCAGCACGGCCGCCAGCGCAGCGGCGGTGTAGGTACCGGTGCGCAGACTCTTGAGCAGGGACTGCTGGGTGGCGTCCTCCTTCGTCTTGACGAGGAAAGAGCCGAGGATCGAACAGGCAATACCGGTCACTGCCAAAAGCAGCGGCAGCAGCATGCCGCGGAAACCGTAGCCCGCAATGGCGCCCAGAGAGAAGGTCGCCAGAATGGAACCGACATAGGACTCATACAGGTCGGCGCCCATGCCGGCCACGTCACCCACGTTGTCGCCCACGTTGTCGGCGATGGTGGCGGGGTTGCGGGGGTCATCCTCGGGGATGCCGGCCTCCACCTTGCCCACGAGGTCAGCACCCACGTCGGCCGCCTTGGTGTAGATGCCGCCGCCCACACGGGCAAACAGCGCCATAAAGGATGCACCCATGCCGTTCATGACCATGATATTGCCGACCGTCAGAGCGTCTTCAACACCGAAGGCATAGCGCAGAATGAAGTACCACATGGTGACATCCAGCATACCCAGACCTACCACCGTGAAGCCCATGACAGAGCCGGAGGAGAAGGCGATCCGCAGACCCTTGTTCAGGCTCTCGGAGGCCGCCTGCGCAGTGCGGGCATTGGAGGCGGTGGCGATCTTCATGCCGATGAAACCTGCCAGCATGGAGAACACGCCGCCGGTAACAAAGGCAAAGGGGGTAAACTTGGAGAGCATTTCGCCATTGGTGGCAAAGGCCATCACCAACAGAACGATAAACACGGCCAGAAAAACCTTGAACACCGTGTTGTACTGCTGCTTCAGGTAGGCATTTGCACCTTCACGGATGGATGCGGCGATCTTCTGCATCCGTTCCGTGCCTTCGGAGTATGCCAAGACCTTTTTCGCCTGCAGGAAGGCAAAGCCTACTGCCAGCAAAAAGCCGAGAAAGCCAAGCCAAAACAGATTTTCCATAGTTGAACTCCTTCGTTTGTTGTCTTTGACTTACTTATTTTAACATACTTACATCTTTTTTCAAGTAACGTTTCCTGTTTTTGCGTAAATTTTTATCCGTTTCGCAACAAACCTGTCACAACCCCCGGCGCCTGCGGCAGGAAAGAAGACAAGCTTTTTCGTTTCTTTTTCGCTTTCTGCATTTTTTCTCTCGTCAGGCGGATACTGCTGTGATATAATATTATGTTGTTCCATTCGACCTGCGGCTTTTTCCGCACAGAACCCCTCTCAGGAGGCTGCCCATGAAAAAACGCGCAAAGAAAAAACTGACGCCCCTGCAGACCGTGCTTGTCTGGCTGGCCGCGGCGCTGCTGGCGGCTCTGTATCTGTACTGGGGTAACACCACTCTGCAGGTCACCCACCTCGATGCATCCTTTGCTGACCTTCCTGATGGCTTTGACGGCTGCCGCATCGTGCTGCTGTCCGATCTGCACGGCGCCACCTTCGGCAAGGACAACAAAGATTTGTTTTCCGCCGTGGCGGCGGAATCCCCCGCCCTCATCGCCCTCACCGGCGATCTCATCGACGAAGAAACCCCCGATTCCCTCGTCTACGCCGCAGATGTGGCCGCACAGCTCTCTGCCATCGCCCCCACCTGTTACGTCACCGGCAACCACGAGTGGGCCACCGGCGGCGTGCGGGAGCTGAAATCTGTTTTGGAGGAACACGGCATCACCGTCCTCTCCAACGAATATATACGCTGGGAACGGGGCAAGGATGCCGTGGTCATTGCAGGCATTGACGACCCCAACGGCTTTGCCGACCAGAAAACCCCGGAGACCCTGGCCGCCGAGCTTTACGCCGATCTGGGCGACCCCTTCTGGCTGCTGCTGGCCCACCGAAACGACAAGTTTGCGTCACAATACAGCCTGCTGGGCGCAGATCTCGTCCTCTCCGGCCACGGTCACGGCGGCATCATCCGCCTGCCTTTCACCGACGGTTTGCTTGGCACGCAGCACAATTTCCTTCCCTCCTACACGGCGGGCCTCTACGAAGAAAACGGCTCGGCGCTGCTGGTTTCCCGGGGTTTGGGCAACGTTGGCATTACCCTCCGTCTGTTCAACCGCCCCGACATCACCGTTCTCACGCTGCACAAAGGAACTTGATTATGACTGAATTTCACGCCGGACAATTTGATATCGCCGTCATCGGCGCCGGTCATGCCGGCATCGAGGCCGCGCTGGCAGCCGCCCGTCTTGGGATGGAAACCATCCTCTTTACCATCAACATGGACGCCGTGGGCAACATGCCCTGCAACCCCGCCATCGGCGGCACAGGCAAAGGGCATCTGGTGCGGGAACTGGATGCGCTGGGCGGCGAGATGGCAAAGGCGGCGGACGCCTGCTGCATTCAGTACCGCCTGCTGAATCGGGGCAAAGGCCCCGCTGTCTGGTCGCTGCGCGCCCAGGCCGACCGCCGCAAGTATCAGGAGGTCATGAAGCACACGCTGGAGCGGCAGGAGCATCTTATCGTCCGGCAGGGCGAGGTGGTGGAAGTGCGCACAGAAAACGGCGCAGTGTCTGCCGTGGTGCTGTCCACCGGCGCGGTGTTTTCCGTCCGCGCCGCGATCCTCGCCACCGGCACTTATCTCACCGGCCGCACCATCATCGGCGAGTGCATTGAGGATTCCGGCCCCGACGGCATGCACGCCTCTCTCCGCCTGACGGAAAGTCTTGTGAAGCTGGGCCTGCCCCTGCGCCGGTTCAAGACCGGCACGCCGCCCCGCGTCCTTGCCCGCACCGTGGATTTTGACGAGATGGAAGTTCAGACCGGCGACGAACTGCCCGTCCCCTTCTCCTACTCCACAAAAAATCCCCCGGAAAACCGGGCAGTGTGCTGGCTGACATGGACCACCGACGAGACCAAGCGCATCGTGGAGGAAAACCTGCACCTCGCCCCCATGTACTCCGGACTCATCGAGGGCGTCGGCCCCCGCTATTGCCCCTCCTTCGAAACGAAAATCGTCCGCTTCCCGGACAAGCAGCGCCATCAGCTGTTCGTAGAGCCCATGGGCACCAACACCGACGAGCTGTACATTCAGGGCTTCTCCTCCTCCCTGCCGGAGAGCGTGCAGGTGGAAATGCTCCACAGCGTGCCGGGTCTGCGCCAGGCGGTGATGTCCCGCCCCGCCTACGCCATCGAATACGACTGCATCGACCCCCTTGCCCTTCATGCCACGCTGGAGACCAAGCAGGTGGCGCACCTCTACGGCGCAGGCCAGTTCAACGGCTCCTCCGGCTATGAGGAGGCCGCCGTACAGGGTTTTGTGGCTGGCGTCAACGCCGTGCGCAAGCTGCGTGGTGAGAGCGATTTCATCCTCTCCCGCAGCGAGAGCTACATCGGCACCCTCATCGACGATCTGGTGACCAAGGGCACCAACGAGCCCTACCGCATCATGACCTCCCGCAGCGAATACCGTCTGCTGCTCCGCCAGGACAACGCCGACCAGCGCCTGACCCGCCGGGGATATGACATCGGGCTGGTTTCCGAAGACCGCCTCCGCGCCGTGGAGGAAAAATACGCCGCTGTTGAGCGGGAGATCCGCCGTCTGACCCATACCGGCGCATCGCCCTCCCCCGCCCTGTCCGCGTTTCTGGCGGAAAAGGGCACGGCGGATGTCACCGACGGCTGTCCCCTCATCGCGCTGCTGCGCCGTCCCCAGCTGCACTATGACGAGCTGGCCCCCTTCGACCCCACCCGCCCCGAAATTGGCGCGGATGTGGCGGAGCAGGTGGAGATCAGCGTAAAATACGAGGGCTACATCCAGCGCCAGATGAAGCAGGTGGAGGACTTCCGGAAGATGGAGCGCCGCAAGCTGCCTGCCGATCTGGATTACAATGCCATTCAGGGCCTGCGGCTGGAGGCACGGGAAAAGCTCTCCGAGATCCGCCCGCTGGACCTGGGACAGGCCAGCCGCATCTCCGGCGTTTCCCCGGCAGATATGACGGCGCTGATGGTCTGGCTGGAGCGGTAACATGGACATTCAGCTGCACTACACGAAAACCGGCAGCGGGCCTGCCCTGCTGCTGCTTCACGGAAACGGGGAGGACAGCTCGTACTTTACCCATCAGGTGAAGGAATTTTCCCGTGACTTCACCGTTTACGCTATCGACACCCGGGGTCACGGACGATCTCCCAGAGGCACGGCACCTTTCACCCTCTCCCAGTTTGCCGAGGACCTTGCGGCCTTTATGGATGAACAGCATTTGGAACAGGCAGACATTCTCGGCTTCAGCGACGGCGGCAACATCGCCCTGCTTTTTGCCCTGCGGTATCCCGCACGGGTGCGGCGGCTGATCCTCAACGGCGCCAATCTGAACCCGAAGGGCGTGAAGTCTGCCGTACAGCTGCCGGTGGTGCTGGGCTACCGCATCGCTTCTCTATTCCGGGCACCCAAAGCGCGGGGCAACGCAGAAATTCTCGGCCTCATGGTCAATGAACCGCATATCGACCCCGCAGAACTGGGAACACTGACCATGCCCGTCCTTGTCATCGCCGGTAACCGGGACATGATCAAGGACAGTCACACCAGGCTGATCGCGGGCAGTCTCCTCCACAGCCGCCTTGTCATCCTTTCCGGTGACCATTTTATCGCAAACAAGACTCCTGCCGCCTTCAACGCTGCGGTGCGGACATTTTTCAGCGAAACGGCCGATGCCGTTTTTACGGAGGGATCTGTATGAGAAAACTTCTGGCCATCCTCGTCTGCAAGGCGCTGCGCTTTGTGGGCAAGCTGGTGGGCAAGGGCAGCAGCCTGCCCGGAAAATATGCGCTGAAACTCTGCCCGGATATTCTGCGCCGCGTAGAGCTGCCGCAGCATATCATCGCCGTCACCGGCTCCAACGGCAAAACCTCCACTGTGGAGATGATCGCCGCCATCCTCCGTGCCGGCGGCAAGACCGTGGTCTACAACGAAGAGGGCTCCAACCAGATCGAGGGCGTTGCCACCCTTGTTCTCTCCCACGCCACGCTCTCCGGCAGGGTGCGTGCCGACGTGCTGCTCATCGAGTCCGACGAGCGCTACGCCGCCCGCAGCTTTAAGTTCTTCCATCCCACGGAATTCGTCATCACCAACCTCTACCGGGATCAGCTCACCCGCAACGGGCATCCCGAGTGGGTCTACGATGCCATTCTCCCCGCCATCCACCCGGAAACGAAGCTGATTTTGAACGCGGACGATCCTCTCTCCGCCTGCTTTGCCCGGAGCGGCAACGCCGTGAAGTGGTTTGGTCTGGAAAAATGCTCCGTGTCGCAGGATGCCCCCTCCGGTGTGTATCACGACGGCGCCCACTGCCCCGTCTGCCGTGCCCCCATGGTCTACGATTTCGCCCACTACAACCACATCGGCGCATACCGCTGCACCGCCTGCGGTCATGCCCGTCCCACGCCGGACTATGCCGCCACGGCGGTGGATCTGGACGGCGGCACGCTCACTCTCGACGGCGACGTGACCGTTCAGCTGGCTTTCCGCAGCATTTATAACGTATATAACATCCTCGCCGCCTACACCGCCTGTCTGGAATGCGGTGTGGCAGCGGAGACCGCCGCCGAAACCATCTCCGGCTACGTGCTGAAAAACGGCCGGGTACAGACCTTCCGTCTGGGCGGACACCACGGCACACTTTTGACCTCCAAGCACGAAAACTCCATTGCCTACGACACCAACCTCCGCTACGTGGCCTCTGCAAAGGAGGCCTGCACGGTGCTGGTCATTGTGGACGCCGTGTCCCGCAAGTACTTTACCAGCGAGACCAGCTGGCTCTGGGACATCGACTTTGATCTCCTCGCCGCCCCCCATGTGAAGCAGGTCATCCTCTCCGGTGCATACAGCAACGATCTGGCCCAGCGGTTTTCCTACTCCGCCGTGGAGAACTGGATCGTCACGCCGGATATTGCCGCCGCAGCCGCCCAGCTGAAAGACGGCTGCATCGGCGAACTCTACGTGGTCACCTGCTTCTCTGACCGGGACAAACTGCTTGCCCATGTGGAAAAGGAGGGCTAAGCTATGGAACTGAACCTGATCCATTTCTACCCTGACCTGATGAACCTCTACGGCAGCTACGCCAACCTCTCCGTTCTGTGCCGGGCGCTGGAATCTATGGGCAACACCGTTTCCGTAGAAACGGTACAGCCCGGACAGGCCATCGACCTTGGCGGCGCGGACTTCCTCTTTATGGGTGCCGGCACGGAACGGGCGCAGAAAGCCGCCCTTGCGGACTTCCTCCGGTTCAGCGAGACAGTGAAAGCCGCCGCAGAGGACGGCTGCGCCATGCTTCTTTGCGGCACCGCCATGGAGCTGCTGGGCAAATCCATTACCGATGCGGAAGGTTGCGTCTATGCCGGCATCGGCATGGCCGACTTCACCTCCGTTCAGGGAAAGAAGCGGTTTGTGGAGGATGTTTACGGCCACACCTCCCTGTATGACGCGCCGGTGGTGGGCTTTATGAACAAGTGCAGCATCCTCTCCGGCATCGAAACGCCGCTGCTCACCGCCATGGATATGGGCTTTGGCAATGAGGGCAAGGGCGGCGTCGAGGGTTTCCTTTGGAAAAGCGTCATGGGCTCCCACCTCACCGGCCCCCTGCTGGTAAAAAATCCCCGGATGCTGGACACGGTCATCGCCGCCATCTATGCCCGGCGGGGCGAAGCGCTGCCCACAGCTTTGCCCCGGGACGAATACGCCGAAGCCGGATACGCCGTGACGGCGGAGCAGTTAAAAAAACGCTGCCACCCCTAAACGAAACAAAACAGCCGGAGCTTTCGCTCCGGCTGTTTCCTTTTATTTCTCCGCTTCATCCAACATCTGCTGCACCGCTTCCCGGGACAGGCGGTAGTCTCCGTCCCCGACGCGGTGGTAAGCGCCGGAAAAGGGGTCAGTGCCGATATACACCGGCCGCTTGCTCCGGGGCGCCGGGGGCACTTCGATCACAACGACGTCCTTGCCGTCGATCTCCATCCAACAAACATCCTCATCGGACAGCAGATTGACGCTGACCAGTTTCGGGTCGCTGATGATGCGCCAGAACTCCCGCATCAGCGCCGTGGGGTTCGGGAGATCCACAGGATAGAGGGAGCGATCCTTCCGCTCACCTACGCCCAGCAGAATCACACCGCCTTTTGTGTTGGCGAAGGCGGAATAGGTCTCCCAGAGGCTCTCCGGCAATCCGCCCAGCGACAGCTTGGCCTCAATGCGGTCGGTTTCCCGGTATGCTTCCAGATTGGCCAGATCAAACATCCGGACACCTCCTTTTCCTTAAATATAGTATATGTCCGACACAAAAAACAAGCCCGATTCGTTGACACGCCCCGCTCACGGCGGCTATAATTGAAGAAAAAACCGAGAGGAGTGCGTCTATGAAATACCAGGTCCAGGGAGATACCCTTCCTGTTGTCATCTGTGAACTGACTGCCGGCGAAACCATGATTACGGAAGGCGGCAGCATGAGCTGGATGTCCCCCAACATGCGGATGGAAACCACCTCCGGCGGCGGACTGGGCCGTGCGCTGGGACGGATGTTTGCCGGAGAAGCACTGTTCCTGAACCGCTATACGGCGCAGGGCGGAAACGGTCTGATCTCCTTCGCCTCCAAATTCCCCGGTGAGATCCGCGCCTTTGAACTCCGTCCGGGGCAGGACATCATCGTGCAGAAGGGCGGCTTTCTGGCCGCAGAGGAGGGCGTGGATGTCTCCATCCACTTCCAACAGAGGTTGAGTACCGGCTTTTTCGGCGGCGAGGGCTTCATCATGCAGCGACTCTCCGGAAACGGCACCGCCTTCGTGGAGCTGGATGGCCATGTGGTGACCTATGAGCTGGCGCCCGGCCAGTCCATTATTGTGGACACCGGCCATCTGGCCGCCATGGACGCCACCTGCAGCATGGAGGTGCGGGCAGTACAGGGCGCCAAGAACCTGTTCTTCGGCGGGGAGGGCATCTTTAACACCGTGATTACCGGGCCCGGCCGCGTCTATTTGCAGACCATGCCCATTATCAACGTGGCAAACGCCATCCGGCGCTACATCCCCACAAAGAGTGAGTAAATGAAACAAAAACGCGTCTCTTTCCGAGGCGCGTTTTTCTCTTGCCCCATGCACAAAAAAGGACCACGGGAAGATCCCGTGGTCCTTTTTTCAGATGTTGCGCAGTCTCCCGCGGAAGGATCAGGCCTCGTGCAGAGCCTTCAGCTTCAGCAGGTGCTGATAACGGGCCATGGCCTCGGCCTCGTTCTCCTTGAACAGACGCTCGGCGCGCTCGGGGAACTCGCGGGTCAGGCGAGCATAGCGAGCCTCGTTCAGCAGGAACTCCTGATAGCCGCCCTTGGGCTCCTTGGAGTCCAGGGTGAACTTGGCGCCCTCGACAGCAGGATTGAAGCGGAACAGGTTCCAGTAGCCGCAGTCGACGGCCATCTTCATTTCCTTCTGGCAGTTCATCATGCCGCCCTTGATGGAGTGCATCTCGCAGGGGCTGTAGCCGATGATCAGAGAGGGACCCTTGTAAGCTTCGGCTTCCTTGATGGCCTTCAGGGTCTGGGCAGCGTCGGCGCCCATGGCGACCTGAGCGACGTAGACATAGCCGTAGCTCATGGCGATCTCGGTCAGGGACTTCTTCTTGATCTCCTTACCGGCGGCTGCGAACTGCGCAACCTGACCGATGTTGGAGGACTTGGAAGCCTGGCCGCCGGTGTTGGAGTACACCTCGGTATCGAAGACGAAGACATTGACGTCCTCGCCGGAAGCCAGAACATGGTCGACACCGCCGAAGCCGATATCATAGGCCCAGCCGTCGCCACCGAAGATCCACATGGACTTCTTGTTCAGGTATTCCTTCTTGGCCAGAACTGCGGGAGCGATGGGGCAGCCGGCAGCGGCAGCCTTCTCCAGCTCCACGATCAGAGCGGCGGTGGGCTCCTGGTTGGCATCGCCGTCGTCCTTGGTGTCCAGGAAGGCCTGGGCAGCAGCCTTGAACTCGGCGGAAGCCTGCTCGGCAGCCATCATTTCCTCGACCTTGGCGATCAGGTCAGCGCGGATAGCCTTCTGGCCCAGATACATACCCAGACCGTGCTCGGCGTTATCCTCGAACAGGGAGTTGCACCATGCGGGGCCCTGGCCCTTCTTGTTGGTGCAGAAGGGAGAAGTAGCAGCGGGACCACCCCAGATGGAGGAGCAGCCGGTAGCGTTGGAGATGTACATATGATCGCCGAACAGCTGGGTAATCAGGCGGGCATAGGAAGTCTCGGCGCAGCCTGCGCAGGAGCCGGAGAACTCCAGATAGGGCTGCTTGAACTGGCTGCCCTTAACGGTGTTGTCCTGCATATCCTTCTTCTCGGAGACTTCAGCCACGCAGTAGTTGAAGACGTCCTGCTGGGCCAGCTCGCCGGCCTGGTCGACCATGGTGATGGCGCCGACGGGGCACTCGCCCACGCAGACGGCACAGCCCATGCAGTCCAGAGGAGACACGGCCATGGTGTACTTGTAAACGCCCTTGCCCTTGCCGGCCTTGACCTCGGCGATCTTGGCGGCGGCGGGAGCCTTGGCAGCCTCTTCCTCGGTCATAGCGAAGGGACGGATGGTGGCGTGGGGGCAGACATAGGCACACTTGTTGCACTGGATGCACTTGGTGGCGTCCCAGGTGGGAACGGAGGTGGCAACGCCGCGCTTCTCGTAAGCAGCAGCGCCCAGCTCGAACTGGCCGTCAACGTGCTTTGCGAAAGCGGAGACGGGCAGGCTGTCGCCGTCCATACGGCCCATGGGGTTGAGGATGGTCTTGACCTGCTCGACCAGTTCGGCCTTGCCGGCCAGAGCGGCCTCTTCCTTGCTGTCAACGGCGTTGGCCCAGTCGGCGGGAACGTCGAACAGTTTGAAGGCGGTGGCGCCGGCGTCGATGGCCTTGTGGTTCATCTCGACCACGTCCATACCCTTCTTGGAGTAGGACTTGGTGGCAGCGTCCTTCATGTACTGGATGGCTTCCTCGGCGGGCAGCACCTGAGCCAGAGTGAAGAAGGCGGACTGCAGGATGGTGTTGGTGCGCTTGCCCATGCCAATTTCCTTGGCCAGGTCGATGGCGTTGATGGTGTAGACCTTGATGCCATTCTGTGCGATGTAGCGCTTGGAAGCGGCGTCCAGATGGTGAGCCAGCTCCTCGTCGGTCCACTGGCAGTTGATCAGGAAGGTGCCGCCGGGCTTCACGTCACGGACGATGGGGAAGCCCTTGGTGATGTAGGCGGGCACGTGGCAGGCCACGAAGTCAGCCTTGTTGATGTAGTAAGAGGACTTGATGGCGGTGTCACCGAAGCGCAGGTGAGAGATGGTCACGCCGCCGGTCTTCTTGGAGTCATACTGGAAGTATGCCTGGATGTACTTGTCGGTGTGGTCGCCGATGATCTTGGTGGAGTTCTTGTTGGCACCGACGGTACCGTCGCCGCCCAGACCCCAGAACTTGCAGGCGATGGTGCCCTTGGGAGCCACATCGGGAGCGGGCTTCTCCTCCAGGGACAGGTTGGTGACATCGTCCACGATACCGATGGTGAACTGACGCTTCATCTCGTCCTTGGCCAGCTCGGCATACACAGCAAACACGCTGCGGGGAGGAGTATCCTTGCTGCCCAGACCGTAACGGCCGCCGATGACCTTGATGTCGGTGCGGCCGGCGTTGGCCAGAGAGGCAACGACGTCCATGTACAGCGGCTCGCCCATGGAGCCGGGCTCCTTGGTGCGGTCCAGGACGGCGATCTTCTTGCAGGTTGCGGGGATAGCAGCGAGCAGCTTGTCGGCCTTCCAGGGACGATACAGGCGGACCTTGATCAGGCCGACCTTCTCGCCGTTGGCGTTCATGTAGTCGATGACTTCCTCTGCCACGTCGCAGATGGAGCCCATGGCGATGATGACGCGCTCGGCGTCGGGTGCGCCATAGTAGTTGAACAGCTGATAGTTGGTGCCCAGCTTCTCATTGACCTTGCCCATGTACTTCTCGACCACTGCGGGCAGAGCATCGTAGTAGGGGTTGCAGGCCTCGCGGTGCTGGAAGAAGA
>SVLH01000029.1 GCA_015068025.1 Oscillospiraceae bacterium
CGTAGGAGCTGTTGTGATGGCAGCCTCATCACGGCTTGGGGTATTGATGAAGTTGGACAAAAATCAGCGAAAACCCCGTGTTTTCAAGGCTTCTGACCTTTGCCCCTATTATAACAGAAGAGTCAATGCGGCGAACGATTCCTGTTGCTTTCATATATAAAAACTCCTTGCTCTGCAAATTACGATGCTAGTATCTGCAAAGCAAGGAGGTTTATTCTTGATATTTTGCGTTCTCTTTTCCGGGGAAGCCTCTCAGCCCTTTCTGCGCTCCCAGGTGGACACGCACAGCGCGCCTGCGATGTCGCCGGTGACATTCAGGCAGGTGCGGCCCATGTCGAACAGGCGATCCACGGCCACGATCAGGCCGATATAGGAAACGGGGATGCCCACCGCCTCCAGCGTCATGGCCAGCATAATCATGCCGGCGCCGGAAACGCCGGCGGTGCCGATGGAGGCCAGCGTGGCGGTGGCAACCACCAGCAGCATCTGTCCGATGGTCAGCTGCATCCCGGCGCAGGAGGCCAGAAACACGGTGGCCACGCACTGATAGATGGCGGTGCCGTCCATGTGGATGGTGGAGCCCAGGGGCAGCACAAAGGCGGAGATGTCGCTGTCCGCGCCCAGCTCGTCGGCGCAGCGCTTGGAAACGGGCAGCGTGGCGGCGGAGGAGGCGGAGGTGAAGGCGAAGATAATGGCGGCTGCGGTGCCTTTGAAGAAGGCTGTGGGGCGGATGCCGCAAAAGACCTTTGCGGAGAAGGAATAGACGATCAGGGCGTGGATGAGATAGCTGATATAGGCGCACAGCAGCACCAGTGCCAGATGTCCGAGGATGGCTGCGCCCTGGGTTGCCACGACCCATGCCATATAGGTGAACACGCCGATGGGCGCAAGGCCGATGATAAAGGCCATCAGCCGCTCGATCACCGCGTAGAAGGAGGCGGCAATGTCCCGGCAGAGGCGTCCCTTTTCCCCTGCGGCCATGATGGCGCCGCCGAAGAACAGCGCGATCACGATGACCTGCAGCATATTGGCCTCGGTGAAGGCCTGCCACATGTTGGAGGGGAAGATGCCTACCAGCGTGGCCATAAAGCCCTGAAACTCCGAGGGGACGTAGGTGGCATTTCCAACCTCTCCGGAGAGGTCGGGAAACAGGCCGAGAGTATAGAACAGATTGGAGATCAGCAGTCCCACGGCGCAGGCCACGATGGTGGTGCCGGTAAAGTAGACCAGCGTTTTCCAGCCCACCTTGCCCACCTTTTTCATATTGTCCATGGACAATATGCCGTCGATCATGGAGAACAGCACCACCGGCACCACGATGAATTTCAGCAGATTCACAAAGATGTCGCCGAAGGGCTTGAGGTAGCTGGCGGCAAAGGCTGCGTTGTCGGTCACAGCGCAGACCAGACCCACGGCAACGCCCAGCAGCAGGGAGAGAAAAATCTTTTTGGGAAGACTCATTTTTTTCATATGGATACCTCGTTGTCAGGAATGCCAGAAGGAGGGAAACAGCAGCTCGCTGAGGACTTTCATTGCCAGCAGCAGCAAAACCGCCGCCACCGTGGGGCGGACGAGCCGGCTGCCGTTTTTGATAGCCAGTCCCGCGCCCAGCCAGTGCCCCAGCACGGAAAAGGCGGCCGCCGCGGCGCCCACGCCCAAAAAGACGTAGCCGGCGGCCAGGGCGGAGCAGATGCCGCCGATGTTGGAGGCCAGATTGATGACCTTGGCGCAGCCGGCAGCGCGGCGGGTGTCCATGCGGGCAAGGCGGACGAATACCAGCATCAGGAAAGTGCCCGTTCCCGGTCCGTAGTAGCCGTCATAGCAGCCGATGAGCAGGGCGGCGGCGCAGACGATGAGCCGTCTGTGGGGCACGGCGGCGTCCTCTGCTTCATCCGGCCAGCTGCGACCACGCAGCGTGACTGCGGCGATGACGGGGAGGATGAGCAGCAGCAGATATTTCAGTACCACATCCGGGGTGCGGTGCTGCAGCCATGTGCCGCCTATGCTGCCCAGAAGGGACAGCACCGCCGCAGGGATGCAGAGAGACCAGTCCACAAACCCCTTTTTGATGAAGCGGGCGGTGGAGAAGATGGTGCCGATGCCGGCGGAAAACTTGTTGGTTCCCAGTACGTAATAGGTGGGCGCGCTGCCGAACACCATCAGGTAGACGGGGACGGAGATGATGCCGCCGCCGCCGGCGATGGCATCCATAAAGGAGGCCAGAAACACGCCTGCGCACAGCAGCAGCACCGCCCAGAGAGCAAAGCCGTCTATGGTATACTCTGTGAAGAATGAAAAAATCGTATGCATGGAAAGAACTCCATTTCTGCGGGAAGAATCGACTCATTTTAACAAAGGGGATCGGTAAAATCAAGTTGCGGGCGGAGTGTGGGGCGGTGCGCCCGTGAAGGAACCGGGAAATACCGCGCAGAATCTACAAATATATCTAAAAAATATGGCAAAAACAGAAAAGGAACTGGATGAAAATACCAAAAGAACGGGCGTTTTTTCGGCGCTGCCCGCCTTGACGGTGGTTTGTGCCGGAAGTATAATAAATTCGGTATATTATGCTGATGCGAAGATGAGCAAAACAGGCTCCGCCTCTGAACGGCGGGGCAGGAGGAGTATTGTATGATGAACGACCAGGTGCGCTGGCATTTCCACGGCGGGACGCTGACGGACGGCTGGCGCTGGTTCGGAGCGCATCCGGCGCAGCGGGACGGAGCGGCCGGCTGGGAATTCCGCGTCTGGGCACCCAACGCGCAGAGCGTGTCTGTGGTTGGCGATTTCAACGGCTGGAACCCGGATGCCGCCCGTCTGAACCGCGACGGTCAGGTCTGGGAGGGCTTCATTCCGGGCCTGGCGGAGTACACCGCCTATAAATATGCCGTTCAGGGCGCAGACGGTGTGACGCGCCTGAAGGCCGATCCTTACGGTTTTCATGCGGAGACCCGTCCCGCCACGGCCAGCAAGCTGTATGATATTACCGGCTTCCGCTGGAGCGATGCTGCCTTCCGGGAGAAGAAGCGGAAGCGTCCGGTCTACGAGGCACCCCTGAACATCTACGAGGTGCATCTGGGCTCGTGGAAAAAGCGGGAAAACGGCGATTACATCGACTATAAGGATCTGGCCCGGGAGCTGGCGGCATACGTCAAAGAGATGGGCTACACGGCCATCGAGCTGCTGCCGGTCACGGAGCATCCGCTGGACGACTCCTGGGGCTACCAGTGCACGGGCTATTTCGCCCCCACCTCCCGGTACGGCACGCCCAGGGACTTTATGTGGTTTGTGAACCATATGCACAAAAACGGCATCGCGGTGATTCTGGACTGGGTTCCCTCCCACTTCTGCAAGGACGCCCACGGCCTGTACGAGTTTGACGGCACCTGCTGCTACGAATATGCCGACCCCAACAAGCGGGAGCAAGCATCCTGGGGCACCCGGGTGTTTGATTTCGGCCGTCTGGAGGTCAAGAGCTTCCTGCTCTCCTCCGCCCGCTACTGGCTGGAGGAATATCATATCGACGGATTGCGGGTGGACGCGGTTGCCTCCATGCTGTATCTGGACTACGACCGTGCCGGCGGCGCATGGACGCCCAACTGCTACGGCGGCAACGAGAATCTGGAGGCCATCGACTTCCTGCGGGAACTGAACACCATGGCCTTTGGGCTGGATCCGTCGGTGCTGATGATCGCGGAGGAGTCTACGGCCTGGCCCATGGTGAGCCGCCCTGCGGATGCGGGCGGTCTGGGCTTCAATTTGAAGTGGAACATGGGCTGGATGAATGACATGTGCCACTACCTGAAGATGGATCCGTGGTTCCGGCAGCATCATCATAAGGACATCACCTTCTCCATGATGTATGCCTTCTCGGAAAACTTCGTGCTGCCCATCTCCCACGACGAGGTGGTGCACATGAAGGGGTCTGTGGTGGGCAAGATGCCCGGCGACTATTCCAACCAGCTGCGCTGCACCCGCGGATTCTATGCCTACCTGCTGGCGCACCCGGGCAAGAAACTGCTGTTTATGGGCGCGGAGATCGGCCAGTGGCACGAGTGGAATTCCAAAGAGCAGCTGGACTGGTATCTGCTGGATCGGGAAGAAAACCGGTCGCTGCAGCGGTTTTTCAAAGAGATCAATGCCTTCTACAAAAAGGAGCCTGCCCTTTGGGAGATCGACTTTGACTGGAACGGCTTTGAGTGGCTGGTGGCGGATGACAACCGCAGTAATGTGGTGGTCTTTCTGCGCAAGGACAAAAAGGGCCGCGACCTGCTGTGCGCGGTGAACTTCTCGCCCAACAGCTATGAATCCTACCGTGTGGGCGTGCCTGCCCACCGGAAGTATACGCCGGCATTCAACACGGACGACCCCGCATACGGCGGCAGCGGCTTCGGCGATGCCGAGGCTGTGATGGTGGAGGAGATCCCCTCCCACGGAAAGGACCATTCCGCCGCCATCCGGATCCCGGCCTTTGGCGCGGTGTTCCTGCGCGGAGAGGGCAAATATCCCCGGAAGAAATAAGAAGAGGAGTTGGAAAAACCATGAAAAAAGAATGTATCGCCATGCTGCTGGCAGGCGGACAGGGCAGCCGTCTTTACGTGCTGACCAGCGACGTGGCAAAGCCTGCTGTGCCCTTTGGCGGCAAGTACCGTATCATCGACTTTCCCCTTTCCAACTGCATCAACTCCGGCATCGACACCGTGGGCGTGCTGACCCAGTACCGCCCTCTGGAGCTGAACAGCTATATCGGCAGCGGCCAGCCCTGGGATCTGGACGGCAGTGACGGCGGCGTACATATTCTGCCCCCCTATCAGGGCGCCAAGGGCGGCACCTGGTACAAGGGCACGGCCAATGCCATTTATCAGAACATCGGCTTTATCGACCTGTATGAGCCGGAGTATGTGGTCATCCTCTCCGGCGACCATATTTACAAGATGGACTACTCCGATATGCTGGAGCGCCACAAGGCGGCGGGTGCCGCCTGCACCATCTCCGTCATGGAGGTGCCATGGGCAGAAGCCTCCCGCTTCGGCATCATGGCGGTGGACGGCGACGACATGATCACCGAGTTCGCCGAAAAACCCAAGGAGCCCAAGAGCAATCTGGCCTCCATGGGCATCTACGTGTTCTCCTGGCAGGCGCTGCGCAAGTACCTGACCGAGGACGAGGCAGACCCCAACTCCGAAAACGACTTCGGCAAGAACGTCATCCCCACCATGCTGAATAGCGGCGAGCGCATGGCGGCCTACCGGTTCGACGGCTATTGGAAGGACGTCGGCACGCTGGACTCTTTGTGGGATGCCAACATGGATATGCTCTCTCCCGCGTCCGGTCTGGATCTGACGGATGAGTCCTGGCCCATTTATGCACGCAGCGTGAATGCGCCTCCCGCCTTCCTGGGTGCGGAGGCAAAGGTGACCCACAGCGCCGTCAACCGCGGCAGCGATGTGGAAGGCACGGTGGAAAATTCCGTGCTGTTCACCAATGTCACCGTGGGCAGGGGCGCAAAGGTCAGCTACTCTGTCCTGCTGCCGGGCACGGTGGTGGAGGAAGGCGCCACGGTGGAATACGCCATTCTGGGCGGCAGCGGGTGCCGCGTCGGCAAAGGCTGTCAGGTGGGCGGCACGCCCACCGGCAAGCCCGGCTGGGGATTGACGATCCTGGCGCCCGGCTGTGAACTGCCCGACAAAAAAGAGATTCGTCCCGGCGTCATGCTGGGCAGCAACGGTGAGGAGGTGTCCCGATGAACGGACTGCACGGCATTATTTTCTCCTATGAGCAGCGCAGCGGGCTGAAGGAACTCAGCGCCATCCGCTCTGCGGCATCCCTGCCCTTCGCCGGCCGTTATCGTGCGGTGGACTTCCCTCTGTCCAACCTGGTGAATGCCGGCGTGACCGATGTGGGCGTGGTGCTCAACGGTCACTACCAGAGCATGCTGGATCATCTGGGCTCCGGCAAGGTCTGGGATTTGAGCCGCAAGCGCGGCGGTCTGAAGATCCTGCCGCCCTTCAACTACCAGAAAGACTGGGGCGTGATGCCCTTCCGCGGCAAGATCGAGGCGCTGGCCGGCGTGCGCAGCTATCTGGACAATATCCGGCAGGACTATGTGGTGCTGATGGACGGCGATCTGGTGGCCAACCTGCCTCTGGCGGACGTGCTGGAACAGCACATTGCCTCCGGGGCGGACATCTCCATGGTCTGCGCCAACGACAGCTTTTTCATTGAGGACGGCACCTACTTTGAAAAGGACGGCTCTGGCCGGGTCACCGAGGTGCTCTATCACCTGCAGACGCCCCGTGGCTACCGGAGTCTGGAGACCTACGTTCTGTCCACCAAACTGCTCAAGGAACTGGTGGACGAGTGCCACGGCAAGGGTCAGTACAGCTGGCGGCAGGACGTGCTGCTGGCAAAGAAGGATGTGCTGCATGAGCAGTGCTATGTCTGGACGGGCTTTGCCACCCAGATGCGCACCGTGAAGGAGTATTACGACCGCAGCATGCAGCTGCTGGATCCAGTCATCCGCCGCGACCTGTTCACTCCCGAGCGTCCCATCCGTGCCAAGGGCGCGGACAAGGCCTCCACCTATGTGGGTGAAAGCGGCCGCTGTGTGAACGCTCTGGTGGCAGAGGGCTGCCGGATCGAGGGCGTGGTGGAGAATTCCATCCTGTTCCCCGGTGTGGTGGTGGAAGCGGGCGCAGAGGTGCGCAACTGCGTGCTGTTCAAGGAAACGGCAGTCCGCCGCGGTGCCCAGCTGCAGTATATCATCGCGGATAAGAATGTGGAGATTCTGGCCGACCGCACGCTGATCGGCCACGAGAGCTATCCCATCGTTCTGGCGAAGGGGAGCAAGGTCTGATAAAAAAGGGGAGATCACGTTCTCCCCTTTCTCCCGGCAAGCCGGGAAACCGATTACCTGAAAGAAAGTTCGGAAAAGGAGTTTCTTATGAAGATTTTATATGCAGCCAGTGAAGCGGTGCCGTTCTGCAAGACCGGCGGACTGGCGGATGTGGCCGGCTCCCTGCCTGCGGCTCTGGTGGAGCAGGGCGCGGAGGTGGCGGTGGTGCTGCCGCTGTATCAGAAGGTGCGGGAGAAGTTTTCCGACCAGCTGCAGTTCGTGTGCTATGACTATGTGGATCTGGCCTGGCGCCACAGCTCCTGCGGCCTGTTTACCATGGAGAAGGACGGCGTGACCTACTATTTCCTAGAGAAGGAGCAGTATTTCGATCGTCCTGATCTCTACGGTTATTACGACGACGGCGAGCGCTTCGGCTTTTTCTCCCGTGCGGTGGTGCAGATGCTGGGCCACATGAAGTTCTGGCCCGATGTGATCCATTGCAACGACTGGCAGACGGCACTCATCCCCATCTATCTGAAGGACGACGGCACCCGTGACGAACGCTACCATTCCATCAAAACCACCCTGACCATCCACAACATTGAATACCAGGGACAGTACGACCCGTATATTCTGGGCGACCTGTTCGGCTTGGACGCCGGCTGGGTAGAGGACGGCACTCTCCTGATGGACGGAAACCTAAACCTGCTCAAGGGCGCCATTTTGTGCGCCGACGCCGTCAACGCCGTGTCTCCCTCCTACGCCAACGAGCTGAAGCTGTCCTACTTTGCCCACCGGCTGGAGGGCATTATGCAGATGTGCGACTACAAGCTCTCCGGCGTGCTCAACGGCATCGACATGAAGCTGTACGACCCCGCCGCCGACCAGCGCATCGCGGCGAATTTCTCCGCCGAAGATCCCTCCGGCAAGGCGGCCAACAAGGCCGTTTTGCAGAAGATGATGGGTCTGCGGGAAGATCCCCATGTACCCGTGGTAGGCATTGTCAGCCGTCTGGTCTCCCACAAGGGCCTGGACTTGATTTGTGAAGTGCTTCATGATATGATGGAGCTTCCGATGCAGCTGGTGGTTCTTGGAAAGGGCGACCAGAAGTACGAGGAGTTCTTCCGCTGGGCGGCCCAGCAGTATCCCGGCCGTATGGCCGTGCGGCTGGACTACAATGAGGAGCTGTCCATGGCCATTTATTCCGGCGCCGACCTGTTCCTCATGCCCTCCAAGAGCGAGCCCTGCGGCCTGAGCCAGATGATCGCCATGCGCTACGGCACGGTGCCCATCGTCCGGGAGACCGGCGGCCTGCGGGACAGCGTCCAGCCCTACGAGGCGTGGCGTGATGCCGGTACCGGCTTCACCTTCGCAAACTATGCCGGCAGCGATATGCTGTATGTGATCCGGGAGGCCGTGTGCCTCTATAAGGACTATCCTGACGCCTTTGCTCGCCTGCGCAAGCGCGCCATGAGCTGCGATTTCAGCTGGAGCCGCAGCGCGAAGGAGTATCTGCGGATCTATGCAGGCATTACCGGTCAGGCATGGCCTGTGGCGGCACAGGAGTCTGCGGAGGAGAAGCCTGCCAGGAAGCGCGCCGCAAAGACCGCCAAAAAGGCAGAAGCAGAAGAAACGGCTGAAAAGCCCGTAAAAAAGGCGGCGAAGAAGCCCGCCGCCAAGAAAGAGTCTGCAAAGAAAGAAACCAAGAAGAAAGGGACTGCCGCCAAGGCTGTAAAGGCCGATGGCGCAGAGTAAGAGTCGTATGACACCGTTTACCACGAAAACACTGGAAGAGGCGCTGACCGCGAAGCTGATGCTGAACTTCAGCAAGGCGCCCGAGGAGGCCACCGACGAGGAGATGCTGAAAGCCTGCGCTCTGGTGATCCGGGACATGATGGCAAGCCGTGGCCTGGAAGCCAGACGCAAGACCCGCCGGGAACAGAAGAAGAAGGTGCATTACCTGTCGCTGGAGTTCCTGATGGGCCGCAGCCTGATGAAGAATGCCTACAACCTTGAGATCCTGCCCCAGCTGAAAGAGGCGCTGGAGAATCTGGGCTTCAAGGCCGGCGATATTTTTGAAGCAGAGCCCGATGCGGGTCTGGGCAATGGCGGTCTGGGCCGTCTGGCCGCCTGCTATCTGGATTCTCTTACCTCTCTGGAGATCCCCGCCACCGGCTATTCCATCTGCTACGAGCTGGGCATCTTCAAGCAGAAGATCGTGGAGGGCCAGCAGGTGGAGCTGCCCGATGACTGGAAGGGTCTGGGCGCGGCGTGGCTGCTGCCCAAGCCCGAGGAGATCCAGACCGTCCACTTCGGCGGCACACTCCGCGAGTTTTGGGACAATGGCCATCTGCACATCGTGAATGAAAACGCCACAGCGGTGCAGGCCGTTCCCTGCGACATGGTGGTGGCCGGCTACGGCACCGACCATGTCAATACCCTCCGCCTGTGGGATGCCCGTGCGGCAAGACCCGTGGACATGAAGCTCTTCTCCCGGGGCGAATACGCCAAGGCGGCGGAAGAGGAGGCCATGGCCAAGGCCATCGCCCGCGTCCTCTACCCCGAGGATAACCATTACGAGGGCAAGTCCCTGCGGTTGAAGCAGCAGTACTTCTTCGTGTCTGCCACGGTGCAGTCCATTGCCACCAAGCATCTGGACACCTATGGCACGCTGAAAAACTTCCACGAGAAGAATGTCATCCAGATCAACGATACCCATCCCACGCTGGTCATCCCCGAATTGATGCGTATTTTCATCGACGAGGCCGGTATGAACTGGGACGAGGCGTGGGACATCACCACCAAGTCCGTGGCCTATACCAACCACACCGTTCTGGCCGAGGCGCTGGAGCGCTGGCCCCAGAACCTGATGGAGACCCTGCTGCCCCGCATCTGGCAGATCATCGTGGAGATCGCGGGCCGCTGGCAGGCCAAGGTGGAGAACTTCTACCACGATCCCGTGAAGACCCAGAAGATGGCCATCGTCTGGGGCGGTGAGGTGCGCATGGCCAACCTGTGTCTGGCCGGCGGCATGGCCGTCAACGGCGTTTCGGGCCTGCACTCCGACATTCTGAAGAAGGACGTGTTCAAGGAAGCCTGCGACATGGAACCCTGGAAGTTCCAGAACGTCACCAACGGCATCGACCACCGCCGCTGGCTCAGCGAGGTGAACACCGGTCTGGACAGCCTGATCCGCGAACTCACCGGCGGCGACGATTACCTGACAGAGCCGATGGCGCTGCAGAAGCTGGATGCCTACGCGGACGACAAGACCGTGCAGGAGCGTCTGGAGGCCATCAAGCGCGCCAACAAGGAGTCTTTTGCCAAATACACCAAGCGCCATCACGGTGTGACGCTGGATCCGGGTTCCATTTTCGATGTGCAGGTCAAGCGTCTGCACGAGTATAAGCGCCAGCTGCTCAACGTGCTGCATATCATCCACCTGTACCAGAAGCTGCAGGACGATCCGAACAGCATCACCCAGCCGCACACCTTCCTGTTTGGCGCAAAGTCCGCCCCCGGCTACTTTGTGGCCAAGCGCATCATCCGCCTTATCAACTCTCTGGCGGACGACATTGCCCACAACCCTATTTGCAAGGATAAGCTGCAGGTGGTGTTCCTGGAGAACTACCGCGTGTCTCTGGCGGAGAAGCTGATGCCCGCCAGCGAAGTTTCCCAGCAGATCTCCACCGCCGGCAAAGAGGCCAGCGGCACCGGCAACATGAAGTTCATGATGAACGGCGCGCTGACCATCGGCACGCTGGACGGTGCCAACGTGGAGATGCACGAGGTGCTGGGCGACGAGAATATGTTCCTCTTCGGTCTCCATGCCGATGAGGTGGAGCAGCTCAAGCGTGAGGGCTATGTCCCCCAGCGGCTGTACAACCGCGACGAATCCCTGCGCCGCTGTCTGGACGCGCTGCGTGCCGGCTTCCGGGACGGCGTCAGCTACGAGGATCTGTATCAGCGGCTGCTGTTCGGCGCCGGCGGAAGCGCGGCGGACGAGTATCTGCTGCTGGCGGACTTCCGCTCCTACTGCGAGGCGGAGCAGCGCATGGTGGAAACCTACGCCGACCGTGAGCAGTGGAACCGCATGAGCGTCCACAACATTGCCCGCAGCGGCATCTTTGCCGCCGACCGCGCCATTGCGGAATACGCGGACAATATCTGGCATGTCCCCCACAAGTAAACCCGATTCAAGGCAATAAAAAACACGGACAGGAAAGTTCCTGTCCGTGTTTTTTACCGTTCCTTGCTGAGCCCCAGCAAATAGTCGGTGCTGACACCATAATATTTGCTCAATGTAATCAGATGGTGAATGGGTAGTTCGTTGGCACCGCGCTCGTATCGGGCGTACATGGTCTGCGATGTGCCGAGGACGTCAGCAATTTGCGTTTGGGTCTTATCCGCATCCTCCCGCAAATCTCTTAAGATGCGTACATAGCCCATCTCAATCACAGTTGATACCCCCCGATTGGTAATTAATACGCATACAATTTAACACAAAAAATCGATTACCATAGTAATAAAATACACAATTTTACTGCAAATATGCAATATTTTTCTGCAAAAAGTTAAAATAATCGTCTATTTAACCAAAAATTTACTAAAATTTTGTTATGAGCGTGCAAAGAAAAGGGGCTGCCGGAGAAAGCAAGCTGGTGCTTTACAAATATGCGGTTTGCGGATATAATACCATATCATATTATGTCAAAAAGTAGAGGAAAAGAGTATGGAATTTACGCAGGGCGTCCGGTTTGAAACGCTGGCGCTGTCTCCGGAGATCATGCGTGCCGTTCGTGCGCGGGGGATCGAGGTCTCCACGCCTGTTCAGGCAGGCTGCATCCCGCCCATGATGAATTGGCGGGACGTGATCGCCAAGGCACCCACCGGCACCGGAAAAACCTTTGCATACGGCATTCCCATCGTGGAGCATGTGGAGAGCGAAAACGAAACCGTCCAGGCCGTGATCCTTGCCCCCACCCGGGAACTCGCCATTCAAATTACAGAGGAGATCCGTGCCTTGGCCGAATTCAAGCCGGGTGTGCGCTGTGTGTGCCTGTACGGCGGCGCGCCCATTGGCAGACAGATCGACGCGTTGAAAAAGCGCCCCCAGATCGTGGTGGCGACCCCCGGCCGTCTGGCCGACCATATGAAGCGCCGCACGGTGCGGGTGGATACGGTGAAGACCGTGGTGCTGGACGAGGCCGACCGTATGCTGGACATGGGCTTTGTCCATGATGTGACCCGCCTGCTGGATCGCATGGACAAGCGCCGCAATCTGGGTCTGTTCTCCGCCACCATCTCCCGTGAAGTGATGGATATTGCGTGGGTTTACCAGCGCGACGCCGAGGAGATCACCGTGCGGGAGGATGAGCAGAACAAGCCCGACATCAAGCAGTTCCGCATGGATGTATCCTTCGACGGCAAGGCCGACGCCATTGAGAAGATCCTCAACGAGACGGGCTTTGACCGCTGCATGGTGTTCTGCAACACCAAGGGCAACACCGAGCGGATCACCAAGTTTTTGCAGATGCGAGGCATCGATGCCCAGTGCATCCACGGCGACATCCCCCAGAAAAAGCGGGAGCAGGTCATGGATCGCTTCCGCCGCGGCGAGCTGCATGTCTTTGTCTCCACCGACGTTGCTGCCCGGGGTATCGATGTGGATGACGTGGACATTGTGTTCAACTGCGACATCCCCGACGAAAATCAGGACTATATCCACCGCATCGGCCGCACCGGCCGTGCAAAACGGCAGGGCGTGGCGGTGAGCCTGATCGCGGATTTTCCCTCCAAGATCCGCATCGAGGATATTGCCCAGAAGACCCGCAACGAGATCGTCTCCGTGAAATTCGGTGACGACGGCAAACTGACCGTCGTATAAGGCTGAACGCGGTCGGTTGACTTTAAAAGTATTCTTGTGTTTCTCCCGAAAGGAGTTATTTTATGCGGAAGAGGAAGCGTCTGGCGGCGGTTTTGCTGGCAGGGGTCATGTGCATATCGCTGGCGGCCTGCGGCAAGACGGCGGAGGACGAGGAGTCGTCCCTTTCCGTGTGTGTGGGAACGTACCCCCATACGCTGGACCCCATTTATGCCGAAAGCCCCGGCGACCAGACCATTCTTGCCCATCTCTACGAAAATCTGATGCGGATCGCTGTGGATGAGGCGGGGAACGAGCAGCTGGTTCCCGGCATGGCAAAGACGGTGGAAAAAGAGGAGAAGCTGGACGGAACCGTGAGCTATACCTTCCGCCTGCGCGGCGCGAAGTGGTCGGACGGAAGGGACGTCAAGGCGGAGGATTTCGTGTATGCGTGGCGGCGACTGGCCGACCCGACCCTGGATTCTCCCTATGCGGGGCTGCTGTCTGTGGTCTGCGGCTATGAAGAAGCGCGTGAATCCGGCGATATGAGCCTTTTGCAGGTGAGCGCCAAAAACGACAGCACGCTGATCGTGACGCTGGACGGCGATTACGGCTGGTTTTTGCCCCAGGCCTGCACCGCCACGGCCACCATGCCCCTGCGGGAAGACGTGGTGCAGGAGCTGGAGGCGCTTGGCATCGAGGCAGAGGACGAGCTGGGCAGAAGACGGCTCTGGTGGGAGGAGGTCACCTGGCTGGTGGCCAACGGCCCCTACCGTGCCGCCCCGGCCGGTGAGGAGAACTGTCTGAAGCTGGTGGCCAACGAGCGCTACTATGAAGATCATGAGACCGGCCCTGCCCGGCTGATGTTCCGCTTTGCCGATACGGCGGAGACGGCGCAGACGCTGTATCACAACGGCGAGGTGGAGGTCATGTGGCCTCTGACGCAGGCGCGCCTTGGGGAACTGGCTGCGGATGAGACCTGGGTGGGTCAGCCGGAGCTGGAGACCTATGCGGTGCTGTTCAATACCGAAACGGAGCCGTTTGGGGACGATATGATCCGAAAGGCCATGGGCATGGTCATCGACCGCAACGCCATTGCGGATCTTGCCGGCAGTACGGCAAGCCCTGCGGAGGGCCTGGTTCCTGCCGGTGTGCCGGAAAATGAGGACGGCGACTTCCGCACCGGGGGCGGCGCCGTGCTGGACAATGACCCCGCCAATTACATGACCCGCTGCAATGAGGCAAAAACGATCCTGTCCAACGCAGGCTACGAGAGCAGCGCCGTGCTGCAGGGTCTGGAATACCTGTATGTGGACGAGGGGAGCAACGGCGCGGTGGCTGCGGCGCTGTGCAGACAGTGGCAAACCCGCCTGAATATCGCAGTCGCGCCCCGTGCCGTCACGGAAACGGAACTGTGGGAAGCCCTTCGCTCCGGCAGCTATGCCATAGCCGGTGTGGTGCTGGAGTCCGACATCAACGATGCCGAAGGCTTCCTGGCGGATTGGACGTCGTCCAGTGCGGACAATGTTGTGTTTTATCAGAACAGCGCCTACGATACGCTGCTGTCGGTTGTCGCCGTGGCAGAGGACGGAACGGCCCGAATGGGCTGCCTGCACGATGCGGAGACCCTGCTGCTCAACGACTATGTGGTGATGCCCCTGTTCACCGAACAAACCGGCTGGGAAGCCCGGGAAGATCTGACGGGCGTCTACCGCGATCCCCGCGGCTGGTTCAGCTTCGCCGCCGCCCAAGTGGTGGTTGAAAAGTAACCGCCATACTTAAAAAAGCCCCGGCACCTGCAAACGGTGCCGGGCTTTTTTTGCACCTACGCCTTGTATCCTGACAAAGGCGATGCAGGGCGCAAAAAAGTGCCGCCCCAAAGGGAGCGGCACTTTGATAGCTTGCAGGGTAAAATCAGCGCTTGGAGAACTGGGGAAATCGCCGACGCGCCGCCTGCGGCGGGAAAAGCAAGGCGGTTTCGAGGCAGCGGCGCGATTGGCGCGACCAAAAGGAGCGGGAATCGCAGGCCGCAACGGTGGGCAGGCGCGGCGGGCGCCCTTTCGTCGGCGCAAGCTTTGCATCCTTCGCAACCGGCTGTGCCGATTTCTCACTCGCGCCGCTGCGCCTCCTCTCCCCACCAAACCCGCTTCGCTGGGCTTTGGCGGGGGTCCCAACCCGATCACAAGAGAAGTACGGCCTGAAGGCGGCAAAAAAGAACGCCATCCTTTTGGATGGCGTTCTGTGTAAACGGAACTCGAAGCGTCGTAAATCAGCGCTTGGAGAACTGGGGAGCGCGGCGGGCGCCCTTCAGGCCGTACTACTTCTTCTCGCAAACCCGAAAACCCTTGATACACAAGGGTTTTCGGCATCGCTCTCGGAATTTAACCCTCAATTTAACCCATTTCAAATTCAGTCAAACTTTGTTAGGCTGGTTGACCGAACGCCGTGTTCACAACAGCTGAAAGCTGTTCGGGTTTATTATACTTGACTTTGGCGTAGATGTCCATCGTAATTTTGCTGTTCTCGTGACCCGCGAGGTACTGAACAGTTTTGGGATCGACAGAGGCATATATCAGATTGGTGATATATGTGTGGCGAAGCTGATGCGGGGTAACTT
>SVLH01000005.1 GCA_015068025.1 Oscillospiraceae bacterium
GTCGGCGGCAGCCTCCATCTTGAACTTGTCCATAGCGGCACGGGCCTCGGGAACGTTGATCTTGTTGCTCTTGTTAGACATAATGCTTTCTCCTTTTCGATTCAATCATACGTTTGGGTCGATCGGGTATCGCAGGCATAGGATGTGTCGAAAAGAAAAGAATATGCTGTAATTCTACAGGAAAAATTTGAAGGCGGAAAGATGCGGAATCCTGCGACTTTTTCTGGACATTTCGCAAAAAAACGAGTATGATAACAAAGGAAATTCTGTATAGGAATCGCGGATCATCCGGCGGCGTATACTGTCAGATGAGCCTGCCAATGCTTTGAAACAGAACGGAGTGACGATATGGGAAAGTATTTTGGAACCGATGGCTTTCGCGGCAAGGCTGGCGAGGGCCTGACCGCAGCCCACGCCTATGAGATCGGCCGGTTCCTGGGCTGGTATTACGGCCGCACGGAGCGGGCAAAGATCGTTGTGGGCAAGGACACCCGCCGTTCCAGCTATATGCTGGAATATGCCATCAGTGCCGGTATGGCTGCCTCCGGTGCGGAGGTGTATCTGCTGCATGTGACCACCACGCCGTCCGTGTCCTATGTGACCCGGACGGAGGGCTTTGACTGCGGCGTGATGATCTCTGCCTCTCACAATCCCTTCTACGATAACGGCATCAAGCTGATGAACCGGGAAGGCGAGAAGATGGATGAGGGAACGATCTCTCTGGTGGAGGACTATCTGGACGGCAAGCTGGAGCTGGACGGTCACCCCTGGAAAGAGCTTCCTCTGGCCACGGAGGATGGCGTCGGTGCCATCGTGGACCACAGCGCAGGCCGCAACCGCTATATCGGCTACCTCATTTCTCTGGCTGTCTACTCCTTCAAGGGCAAGAAGGTGGCGCTGGACTGCGCCAACGGCAGCGCGTGGAGCATTGCTCCCAGCGTGTTCAAGGCGCTGGGCGCCGACACCTATGTGATCAACGAGCGTCCCGACGGCGTGAATATCAACACCAATGCAGGTTCCACCCACATTGAGGGTCTGCAGAAGTATGTGAAGGAAAACGGCATGGACGTGGGCTTCGCTTTTGACGGCGACGCAGACCGCTGCCTTGCTGTGGATGAAAACGGCGAAGTGGTGGACGGCGACAAGATCATGTATATCTACGGCCGCTATATGAAAGAGCGCGGCAAGCTGGTGAACAACACCGTGGTCACCACCGTCATGAGCAACTTCGGCCTGTATAAGGCGCTGGACGATGCCGGCATCGGCTACGCCAAGACGAAGGTGGGCGACAAGTACGTCTACGAGCACATGGTGCAGCACGGCGACCGCATCGGCGGTGAGCAGTCCGGCCACATCATCTTCTCCAAGTATGCCCGCACCGGCGACGGTATTCTCACCGCCCTGAAGGTCATGGAGGTCATGCTGGCCAAGAAGATGTCCTTGAGCCGTCTGGCAGAGCCTGTGGTCATCTATCCCCAGGTGCTGATCAATGTCCGCGTGAAGGATAAGAAAGAGGCACAGGCCGATCCCGATGTGATGGCGGCCGTGCAGGCCGTGGCCGACGAGCTGGGCAATACCGGCCGTATCCTGGTTCGCGAATCCGGCACGGAGCCTGTGGTTCGCGTAATGGTGGAGGCCGAGAGCGAGGATCGCTGCCGCAGCCTTGCCGAGCGGGTGGTGGATGTCATTCGCCAGAAGGGCCACACGGTCTGATTGCTGAAAAGTGCATAAAAAGAGGTTCCCGAATTTCGGGAACCTCTTTTTTTATCGCTTCAGTTCCTTGCGGACGGCCTTTGCGATCAGCTCCTGCCCTTCGGGGGAGCGAAGGACTTCCAGTACCGTCTCCCGCACCATGGACTGGAAGGAGCGGCTTTTCAGCAGCGCGCTGAAGACGGCGCCGTCCTCCTGCGCAGATCCGGAGGACTGCGCCACCACGGTTTTGACCGCGGAGCGGGGAGGAGGTGTCGGCTCGTCATCGGGGACGTTTCCGTTCAGCCAGGAATCCATGGTGGTGGGATCGTCGGTCTCGCCTTTCAGATAGGGCAAAGAGACGCCGAAATAGCTGCACAGCTTTTTCTGCTGTTCCTGTGTGGGGGTCTGGCGGCCGGTTTCAAACTTCTCGATAGACAGGCGGGGAACACCCAGCGCGGCGGCCAGATCGGGGCGGCTCACGCCTTTCTGCATCCGAAGGGTTTCGATGCGCTGTGCCATAGTGACCATAAAATTCCTCCTGAAATAAAGAAAATGAATTTATGTAAAGTAGTATTACTTTTCGAATGTTTCGTTCAAAAACTGATGGATGGCCTGTGCCACGCCGTCCTCGTCGAAGCGGCCGGTCACCCGATCTGCCGCCGCAAGACAGGCGGGAGAGGCGTTTGCCACCGCAATGCCGCAGCCTGCGAAAGTGAGCATGTCAACATCGTTGTCTGCATCGCCGAAGGCTGCGATCTGTGTGGGAGAAATGCCAAGCAGGTCGGCAACGAATCGCAGACCGGAGTGTTTTCCTGCGTCCCGGTGGGAAATTTCCACCAGTTGAGGGACGGAGGAGGTGACATAGAGATCGGGAACGGATGCCGACAACAAAGCGGACAGGCGCTCTTTCTCTGCCGCGCTTCGCACCACCAGATCCAGACTGTCCAGTTCGTTGCTGTGGGCGCGGATGAACGCCCGGATGTCCGGCACGGGGCGGCGGGTACGCTGGACATAGCCCACAGAGGTGGGCGGTGTGCCGTATAACACCGGGTCGGCCACATAGTCGGCGTCGCCGTAGGCGATGCCGCCCACAAAGGCCTCGTAGGTGAGGGGCTCGTCCGCCGTCAGGCGAAGGATCTCCTGTGCTGCGCCGGCAGGCAGGGTGAAGCCGTGAAGCCGTTTCCCGGTGGGCAGATGATAGACTGCGGCGCCGTTGGAGGTGATGGCATATTCAATGCCGGGGAGTGCCGTCACATCGGTAGGCAGGGAACAGAGGGGGCGTCCGCTGGCGATGACGATGTGGACTCCGCGGCGGATGGCGCGTTCCAGCGCCTGACGGTTTCCAGCAGAAAGGCGTCCGTCCGCACCCAATGTGGTGCGGTCCAGATCCAAAGCAATGCATCGGATGTTCAAGAACCCACCTCCGACGAACGCTCTTTGGCGGGGGAACGGCGATGGTTGCGGTAATGGGGCGGCTTTTTGCGGTTGTTCGGCTTGCAGGGGATGGCGCCTGTGCGGATGGCGGCGTCAAATTTCTGCAGCAGGGCAGGGGTAACTTCCGGAATTTCCACCTGCCCCAGCAAGTGGTTGTTTTCCGTTTCCTGCAGAGTCAGTCGGCAGACGAAGCTTCCGTGTTTCTTGCAGCGGAAATCCGCATAATAGCAATCTTCGCCCTCATACCAGCGGCGCACCCAGGATCCCTCGCCGCACAGGGGACAGAGATGTCTGCGGCAGCCTCGGCTGTTGAGTGCCGATTGCACCGAGAGCAGTCCGCCTACGCAGCGATTGGGCTGGGGAGGGAAGGTCGTGCGGTTGTTCAGGCGGCGGATCTCCTTGGGCAGCGCCAGAAAGTCCAGAATATCCTGATTGATCCAGGCTGTCAGAAGCGCCGTATAAACGGCGTCGTTCAGGGCATTGTGGAAGGTGAAGGTGGTGGGGATGCCGCAGTATTCCACGGCGCGGAACAGCGCCACGCCCTGATTGGTGCCCGCCTTGACGGAAAAGGCAGCCTGCAAATCGATGAGCTGCGCGGGGCGGGGACAGGGGACTTTCCAGAAATTGCAGTTCTGCTGCAAAACGGCAAAGTCATCGCCGCCCCAGTCGGCAAACACGCGATCCTCACCGCACCATTCCGCAAAGGCGGCCATAGCGGTGGGGAAGTCGTAGGGGGAATCCAATGCAGAATGCAGCTCCGGCAGCGCCTTTGCGGTGCGGTTGAGTTTTCTGTGGACACAGGGGTGGACAAATACGCAGAAGGTATCCCGGATCCGGCCGCCCAGTCCGTCCAGTCGGACGGCGCCGATCTGCAGGATCTCCTCCAGCGGCGTTTTGTCATATCCGCTGTTCCATTCCAGATCCAAAATGATCATTTGTTTCTACCAAATCTCTTTCCTGCAACGTTCGTTCTGCCGCACGGGGGAAAGGTGCAGCAAAGCGAAGCCTTGAATTTTTACGTTGAAACCATCATACCACGGTTGAAAGATGGGTGCAATGTGATATAATCGATCCAGCCTTTAAATTTAAGGAGGAGCTGTCATGAGCGCTGCGTACAGTCAGGAACTGCGTGCCTTTTTGGACGCCACCCCCACGTCCTACCATACCACGGCAAATTTGAAGAAGGAACTGCTGGAGGCGGGGTATACCCAGCTTTTGGAGTCCGGCTCGTGGGAACTGCATGAAGGCGGCAAATATTTTGTGGTGCGTGGTGAGTCCAGCGTGATCGCATTTCGCATCCCCCGCAAGGATTTCCGCGGCTTCATGATTAGTGCCTCCCATAGCGATTCCCCCACCTTCAAAGTACGGGAGGCGGCGGAGGTATCCTCTGCGGGAGGCTGCGTGCGTCTTTCGGTTGAGCCTTATGGCGGAATGATCCTGCGCTCCTGGATGGATCGCCCCCTGTCTGTTGCAGGGCGGGTCATGGTGCGGCAGGGCGATGGCGTGGTGTCCAGACTGGTGAAGGTCGACCGCGATCTGTTGGTGATCCCCAGCGTAGCGCCGCACATGGATCGGGAGATCAACAAGGGCTCCGTCCTGAAAGCCAATGTGGATCTGCTTCCGCTCTTTTCCCAGGGAAAGGACGCCGATGGATTCCGTGCCATTGTGGCGGAGAGCATGGGCGTCCGTACAGAGGACATCGTGGCCACGGATCTGTTTCTCTATGCCAGAACGCCGGCTGCCGAGTTTGGTGCGGAGGGGGAGTTTCTTGCCGCACAGGGATTGGATGACCGGGAATGTGTGTTCTGCTGTATGCAGGGTTTCCTGCAGGCGGAGGAGAGCGAGAGTGCTCCCGTTCTGGCGGTATTCAACAACGAGGAAGTAGGCAGCGGAACACGGCAGGGGGCGGACTCCACCTTTATGACGGATGTGCTGCGGCGGATCAACAGCGCACTGGGCCGAAGCGAAGAGGAATATCTCATGGCGGTGGCCAACAGTTTTATGGTGTCTGCCGACAATGCGCATGCCATCCATCCTGCCCACCCGGAGTATGCCGACAGCAACGAATTTCCCGTGCTGAACGGCGGTGTGGTCATCAAATACAATGCCGCCCAGCACTATATGACCGATGCCGCTTCTGCGGCTGTGTTCCGGCAGGTGTGCCATCGGGCGGGCGTCCCCGTCCAGCGTTACAGCAATCGGGCGGATATGCCCGGCGGCTCTACCCTGGGCAACATCGCTGCGGCGCATCTCTCCATCCCCGGTGTGGACATCGGCCTGCCCCAGCTTGCCATGCATGCTGCCTTTGAGGTGGCGGGGTCAAAGGATGCGGAGTATCTGGTGCGTGCCATGAAGGCGTACTATGCAAGCAGCTTCCGCTGTGACGGAGAGACCATCAGGATCTGAACGAAAGCCGGCGGATTTTCGCCGGCTTTTGTGATTGTTTTGTAATCCTTTCCCGGATGTTTTGTGATAAAATAAAGCATCCGCTGCATGGCGGATGCGCTTTGGACTGATGCAAAGTTGGAGAAAGGATGGTGACCGAGGATGAAGCTTTTGTTTAAACAGCGCTTTTTCTCCTGGTTTGACAGCTATGATATTTATGACGAGGCCGGAAACACCGTATACACGGTGGAGGGAAAACTGGCCTGGGGACACTGCCTGCATATTCTGGATGCCTCCGGCAGGCATGTAGGCACGGTGCGGGAACGGGTGCTTACCTTTCTGCCGAAGTTTGAGATGTACATCGGAGAGCAGTATGTGGGCTGTATTCAGAAAGCATTTACGTTTTTCGCGCCTCGCTTTGACATCGACTGCAACGGCTGGCAGGTGGACGGCAGCTTTATGGAGTGGGACTATACGGTGACGGAACCCTGCGGTGCGCCGGTGGCTCGGATCACCAAGGAACTGTTCAACTGGACGGATACCTATGTCATTGATGTGGCTGATCCCATGTATGCCCTTCAGGTACTGATGCTGGTGCTGGCCATTGATGCGGAAAAATGTTCGAGAAATTAAAAGGAAAGACCCGTGCCGCGGCAGGCACGGGTCCTTTTTTGCGTTGTGCTGGAGAGCGGAGGAAAGGATCAGCCTTCGGCGTTTTCTGCCGTCAGCTCGTCCTTTGCCTGCTGAAGGATCTTTTTCTCCGCCTTGGTTTTCAGCTGACTTTCGTCAAACTGCGCGAACAGATCAGGGCGGCGGCGCATGGTGCGCTTGTAACTCTCCTTCTTTCGCCATGCGGCAACCTTGCCATGGTCACCGGAGAGCAGGATCTCCGGCACGGCCCGGTCGTGCCAGACGGCAGGGCGGGAATATTGGGGATATTCCAGCAGTCCGTTCCAGTGGGATTCCTCCTCAAAGCACTCGGGGTCGGGCAGTACGCCGGGAACCATGCGGCAAACGGCGTCTGCCACTGCCATGGCGGCGATCTCACCGCCGGTGAGTACGAAGTCCCCCATGCTGATCTCCTCGTCCACACACTCGTCGATGAAGCGCTGGTCGATGCCTTCGTAGTGACCGCACACGAGGATCAGGTGGTCATGCTGCTCCTTCAGTTCCCGTGCCACGGACTGGTTGAAGGTGCGGCCGCAGGGGGAGAGGAAGATGGTGCGGCCGGGGCCGTGGGTCTCCACCACATGGACCCAGCAGCGGTACAGTGGATCGGCCTGCATGACCGCACCGCGGCCGCCGCCGTAGGGATAGTCATCCACCTGCATCTGCTTGTTGGTGGTGTAGTCCCGGATCTGGTGAGAGCGGATGGCGATATGCCCCCGCTCGATGGCGCGGCCGAGGATGCTTACTTTCAGTACGGCGTCCACGGATTCGGGAAACAGGGTCAGGATGTCAATGTTCATCGCTGGCAAGTCCCTCCCACACATGGATCTCCATGCGGTTTTGATCCAGATCCACGGATTTGATAAAGGCGCCCTTTACCGCAGGGATCAGGTACTCTTTCTCGCCCTTGACGGTATAGATCTTGCTGGCGGGATAGTCCTCCACACGGACGATCTTGCCCAGCAGTGCACCGGTTTCGTGGTTGTATACCTCCACGTCCAGCAGCTCATCGTCGAAGTATTCGCCTTCCGGCAGTCTGGCGTCTGCGCGGCGGACATAGAGGGCTTTTTCTTTATAGGACAGGGCGGCATTCATGTCATCCACACCGGGGAACTTCATGAGAACAAAACTTTTGTGGACATGATTGGCAGTGGGCGTGACGCTCTGGCCGTCGATATAAAAGGTCTTGAATCGTGTCAAAAATTCGGGATCCACATTCCGGGGTTGCACCCGAACCTCGCCGCGGGTGCCGTGGGCGTTGACGATGCGGCCGATTTTGATGGTCTCCAGTTTCATGGGGATGCTCCTTTTCGGTAAGATTACAGCTCCAGCAGCCGCCGGGCGATGTCTACGTTTTTCTGCTCCATCTCCTGCAGACGGTTCACCGCAGCCACTTGCTGGGCAGGTCTGGTGGTCTGTGCCACGGCCTGATCCACCATGGCCAGAAGGTTTTCTTCGGTGAGGGCGTCCAGGTCGGTGAAGTTGTCCTGTCCGATATAGCGCAGAAAGGCGGAAACTTTGGGGTCGTATACCACACCGGCCAGCGGAATGCCTTGTCCGGCGGCAAAGATCAGCGCATGCAGGCGCATTCCCACGATCACTTCCATGCGGGAGAGGACGCTGATGATGGTACCGGCACGGCCTGTACCGTTGAGGAAGTAATGCGGAATGTCCAGCCCCTCGGCGGCAAGTTTGGCAGCACGGGGATCCATGTGCTTCTCCACAGACATGAAGATGGGGGTTAAGCCGTGGGTCTCATAGGCGTATTTTGCGGCGTTGCGGAACAGGTACGCCTTGCTTTCGAAAGAACGCCACTGGCGCAGAGAGAAGCAGATATACCGCCCGGAAAGGGGGATGCCGGCCTGCAGCATAAGATTTTCCGCACGGCCGCTTTCGTCCTTCTGGAGGGTGAGTGCCGGGTCGGCTGTCAGCAGGATCTCCGGCGTTGTTACGCCGATGGAGCGCAGTTCTTCCAGAGAGTCCGGTTCACGCAGGGTGATGACATCCACGCTGCGGTTCAGCACCCGGGCGACCAGTGAGCGGTGGGCCGGCCGTGTGACAGGGCCGATGCCGCAGCCGTACATGAGAACTTTGCAGCCTGCCTTCTTGGCAGAGGCGATATTATGCAGATAGAACCAGAGAGAGCGGCGGGAAGTCACGTCCTGAATGAGGCTGCCGCCGCCGTTGATATAGAGCTTGGAACGGCACATGGCACGGAACCAGCGGATGACGTTTGTCCGGGCAATGGCGGGAACACGATAGGTCAGGCGGGTATCCTTGGCGTCTTTGGAAAGGACGGTAAGAGGCATGTCCGGATCGATGGAGCGCATTTCCTGTAAAATGGCCTCCAGAATGGCATCGTCACCGGCGTTGCCGCGACCGTAGGCGCCGCAGATCACAACGCCGTCCCGCTTGGTCTTGGGGCGGCTGTGCCGGCGCAGGATCTCGCCGTAAATGTGCAGCTGGGTATCCACGGTTTTCTGGATGGAGAACTGCGTGGAGGCCTTTTGGTACAAGGCGTCGCCCAGATGGGTGCGCAGGGCGTCGTCATTGCCGAGCGCGGTCAGGTGCCGTCCCAGCTCCATCCAGTCACCGGGCTGGAACAGATAGCCATTGATGCCGGAATCAATCAGGTAAGGGATGCCGCCTACGGCGGTGGCCACGGTGGCCAGATGGAACCGTGCGCCCTCCGTCAGGGCGTAGGGGAAGGTCTCGGACAGGGAGGTGAGGGCGTTGATGTCCAGAGCGGCGTAGAAACGGTCCATGCCGCCGGAGATCCAGCCGGGGAAGGTGACCACCTGTTCCACACCCAGTTCCTTTGCCAGCGCACCCAGCTTGTCCCGCTCCTCGCCGTCGCCGGCAATGACCAGCCGCAGACGGGGGCAGTTTGCATAGGCGGCGGCAAAACCGCGGATCAGCGTGGACATGTCCTTCACGGGGTTCAATCTGGCGGCGATGCCAACCACAACAGAGTCCTCATCAACATTGGCGCCCAGACTGCGCAGGTATTCCAGTCGACTGCTCTGCGGAGGTGCGGGCGTGAAATCGATGCCGTTGTAGATGGCATAGAACCGGTCGGGCGCAAAGCCGCGGCTGATGAGCAGATCCACCATGGCGTCGGACACGCCGATGCGATAGTCCAGCTGCCGCAGTGCCCAGGCATTGATGCTGCCGAAGGTCAGACGGCTCAAGGGGCGGCCCATATAGTCCAGCCGGTAGTCGCTGTGCACGGTGGTGATGACCGGAAGACCGGTGGCCTTGCGAAGCAACGCACCCACCATGTTGGCACGGGAGCCGTGGCAGTGGATGAGCTGGTAGCCGCCGGTTTTGATATAGGCAGTCAGCTGCTTGCAAAGGCGGGGGATGTTATTTCCACCCATGATCTCCGTGGGGATGCCCATGGCGCGGGCCTCCGCGGCAAAGGGGCCGTCACGAAAGCAGACAAGCTGTGCGGTGATGATGGCATTCAGGTTTTGCAGCAGGCTCAAAACGTGGGTTTTGGCGCCGCCGGAGTCACCGCCGCTGATAAGATGGATGATTCTCATAAAAAGACCTCGATTCAAAAAATGGTCTTGTGGATTCTGAAAAAATAGTATACAATATTTCCCGAGCCTTGTCTACATAAGAAAACCGGGCGGATACCGCCTGTTTCGGAGGAGCGTATGGAGAAAAAAGCATGCCGAGTTGGCAAATTCAACGTGGTGGATATCATTGCTGTGATTCTGATCCTGCTGGTGGTGGCATTGGCAGGCTGGAAGCTGCTGGGCGATAAGGGGCAGTCGGCGGAAGAAGAATCCGAAGAAGCGGAAATGATGGAACTCACTTATGTTGTCCTTGCGGAAAAAGTTTCTGTCGATGTGTATGAATCACTGCAGGCATACATCCCGGGCCAGCTCTCTGCCGGCGGAAAAATGGTGGAAGGGCATGTCACGGAGATGGAAAAGAAACCCTATCTCGTTCTTGGTGCTGACGGCCAGTGGGTGGAGGATCCTGACCATGTAAACCTCTATTTCACGATCGTCACGGAAACGGAAGTGGAAGAGGTGCAGAGCAACAAGGTCGGCACACAGGAAGTGCGGATCGGTAAGCCTCACATCCTTAAAACGGAGCAGATCGAGTTCTCCAACACGGTCATCGTGGATGCCAAGTGGGGAGAGTAATTTCAAAGAGCAGGAAAAGTCCGGTGCGCAGGCACCGGACTTTTTTATTACAGCATACATTTTCCCCGGGTGAGATATTTTCCCTGCGGCACGCTCTCCAGAACGTAGCCATTCTCAACCGCTTTGCGGCCGCGCAGCCAGACCTCCCGGATACCGCCGAAGGTGACAAAGCCCTCGTAGGGATTGTAATCCACATTGGCCGCGCAGTCCTCGGCCCGGATGACGTGGCTGGCATTGGGGTCGTAGATCACGATGTCCGCGTCGCTGCCCGGACGCAAAGTGCCCTTGCGGGGGAACAGGCCGTACAGCTTTGCGGGATTTTCGCTCAAGGTGCGGCACATCACATCCAGGCCGATCTTCTTCTGCGCCACACCGGCGGAGTAGATCAGCTCGCCCCGGGTCTCCACACCGGGCAGTCCTCCGGGAATGGCGGTAAAGTCGCCCCGGCCGGCGTCTTTTTGCGCCAGCGTGAAGGAGCAGTGATCGGTGGAAATGGTTTGGATCCTGCCCCGGCGCAGACCCTTCCATAGTGCGTCCTGATGCGCTTTTTCCCGGATGGGAGGAGCGCAGACATAGCGTGCGGCGGAGGAATAGTCCTCGTTGAAATAGACGCTCTCATCCAGAATCAGGTACTGGGGGCAGGTTTCCACATAGACGGTCTGTCCCCGCTTGCGGGCGCGCTCTACCTCCAGCAGCGCTTCTGCATTGGTCAGATGGACGATGACCACCGGGGCGTCTGCGGTCTGGGCGATGCGCAGCAGACGGGAAACGGCCTCGGCTTCCAGATGGGGCGGACGGGTCAGGGGATGGGAGGAGGGCGCCATCTCTCCGGCGGCCTTGCGCTCTGCGATCATGCCGTCGATGACGCCGGCGTTTTCGCAGTGGACGCCGCAGATGCCGCCAAGGGATTTCAGTTCCTTCAGCGCCCAGTACATATCCCGGTCACCCACCATCATGGCGGGATAGGTCATATACATCTTGAACGAGGAAACGCCCTGTGCAAACATGGCTTTCAGCTCCGCCCGGATGGACTCGTTCCAGTCGTCGATGGTCATGTGGAAGCCGTAGTCGCAAAACGTTTTTCCGGCGGCTTTTTGATGCCAGAGATCCAGACCGCGCTGCAGGCTCTCGCCCTTATTGGGGCAGGCAAAGTCGATGACAGTGGTGGTTCCGCCACGGAGGGCGGCACGGCTGCCGGTATAGAAATCGTCTGCGGTGGTGGTGTTGCACACATCCAGATCAAAATGGGTGTGGGCGTCGATAAAGCCGGGGAAGAGCAGGCATCCCTCCACATCCACGATGTGGTCTGCTCTTGCACGCAGGTTTTTTCCCACTTTGACCACTTTTTCGTTTTCGATCAGAAGATCGGCCCGTTTTGCACCGTTGCCGGAAATCACGCAGCCGCCCTTGAACAGAGTACGCATGGACAATCCCTCCCCGTTTTTTTAATAGGGTATGCAAACAGTATATCACAAATCGCCGGGAGATTCCACAGAAAAGGCGCACGGCTGCGCCCCTTTGGACGCAGCCGCAGCATTTATTTCATCTTGGCGCTCTGCTCAAAGGCCGCAATCACGGCATTCATCACCGCTGCACGGAATCCGCCTTCTTCCAGTTTGCGAATGCCCTGAATGGTGGCGCCACCGGGGGAGCAGACCTCGTCTTTCAGCACGCCGGGATGCTTGCCGGTTTCCAGCATCAGCTTGCCGGTGCCGATGAGCATCTGGGCGGCACATTCCAGCGCCATAGGGCGGGAGAGCCCGCAGGCAACGCCGCCGTCGGCAACAGCCTCAATAAACAGGTCGGCAAAGGCGGTGCCGCAGCCTGCCACGGCGCTGCCGGCATCCATCAGGTGGTCGGACAGGGGCAGCAGACGGCCTGCGCCTGCCATGGCGTCCAGAAATGCCTTTTCCTCTGCCTTGGTTACTTCATCGCTGCATACATAGAAGATCACACCCTCGCCCACAGCGGAGGGGGTGTTGGGCATAATGCGGATGATGGGGAAGCCGGCGGCTCCGCGCTCACGCAGATCGTCCACCGTCAATGCGGCGGCCATGCTGACGAGAATGAAGCGGCCGCTTCTCTCTTCCAGCATGGGGCGGATGTCCGAGAGCAGATCGGCCATATACTGGGGTTTCACGCCGAGGAAGATAAAGTCTGCGTGCTGGGCGATGGCGTCATTGTCCGTCACACGGCAGTCCAGTTCCTCTGCCAGAAGTCTCGCCTTTTCCGGCGTCCGGTTGGCAAGAAACACCTGATCGCTGGGAATACGCTTGCACACGGCACGAACCAGCGCACCGCCCATATTTCCGGTACCGATAAAACCAAAGGTAGCCATGTTCGATTTCTCCAATCTTTATCAAATGGCGGGTCAGCGGATCTGCCCGTCGCCGTAGATCACATATTTGCAGGAGGTCAGTTCTTCCAGACCCATGGGGCCTCTTGCGTGCATTTTCTGGGTGGAGATGCCGATCTCCGCGCCCAGACCGAATTCGCCGCCGTCGGTGAAGCGGGTGGAAGCGTTGACATACACCGCCGCTGCGTCCACTTCGTTGAGGAAGCGCTGTGCCTTGAAGTAATTTTTCGTCAGAATGCTCTCGGAATGCCGGGTGCTGTGGGCATTGATGAAGCCGATGGCCTCGTCCAGACTGCCCACGGTGCGGACGGCCAGAATGTAGTCGTCATACTCCGCATCCCAGTCGCTCTCTGCGGCTGGAATACCTCTGGAGCCAATGGTGTCAAGTGCTTCTCCGTCACACCGAAGCTCCACCTTGTGCGCGTCCAGAAGGGGGAGCGCCTTCTCCCAGAAAGCCTTTGCAATGTCCCGATGCACCAGCACACACTCCACGGCGTTGCACACGGAGGGACGGGAGCACTTGGCATTGTGCAGAATTTTTGCCGCCATGTCCAGATCGGCTTCATCGTCCACATAGATGTGGCAAACGCCCTCGCCGGTGCGGATCACCGGTACGCTGGCTTCCTTTGCCACGGCACGGATCAGCCCGGCGCCGCCCCGGGGAATAAGGACATCCACATAGCCGTCCAGATGCATCAGCTCGTTGGCGGTCTCGTGGCTGGTGTCCTGCACCAGCGAAATGCAGTCGGCAGGGAGACCCACGGATTCCAGCGCAGAGCGCATCAGTTCGGTCACGCAGCGGTTGGAGCGGATGGCCTCTTTTCCGCCTCGCAGAATGCAGACGTTGCCGGACTTCAGGCACAGGGCGGCGGCGTCCACCGTGACATTGGGCCGCGCCTCGAAGATGATGGCGATGACGCCCAGAGGTACGCGTCTGCGCCCGATGATCAGCCCGTTGGGACGGGTCTCCATTTTTGTGACCTGACCGATGGGGTCGGGGAGAGCGGCTACCTGCCGCACGCCGTCCACGATACCTGCGATCCGCTCCGGAGTCAGGGTCAGGCGATCCAGCATAGCCGAACGCATCCCCGCCTCCTTTGCGGCGGCTACATCCAGGGCGTTGGCAGCGAGCCACTCGTCCTGCCGGGCAGTCAGGATGTTTGCAATGGCTTCCAGAGCCTCGTTCTTTTTTGCTGTGCCGGTGGCGGCAAGTATATAGGTGGCGGCCTTTGCGGCCTTGCCCTGCTGCTGTAATGCGGTCATTGGGTCCTCCTTATCTGCACGCGATGAATCGGGTGCCAATGTCTTTGTTTTCCACGATGCCGTAGAGATCGTCCATCCGTGCGCCGTTGGTAATGACCATGTCGCAGCCTGCGGCCATGGCAATGCGGGCGGCGGAAAGCTTGGTGGCCATGCCGCCGGTGCCGCGCCAGCTGCCGGCGCCGCCGGCCATTTCCAGCACTTGCGGCGTCAGCTCCCGCACCTGATGGAGCAGTTTGGCCTCCGGGTGGGTCTTGGGGTCTGCGTCATACAGACCGTCGATGTCGGAGAGCAGAACCAGAAGATCCGCACCGCACAGCTCGGCTACGATGGCAGAGAGCGTATCGTTGTCGCCAAGGATCTTGTGGTGTCCCGTTTCGATTTCGGCGGAGGAAACAGAGTCGTTTTCGTTGACAACGGGGATGATGCCCATTTCCAGCAGGGCAGAGAAGGTGCTGCGCAGATGCGCGGCGCGGTCTTCCTCGTCCACATCGTCACCGGTGAGCAGAATCTGCGCCACGGAGCGGTTATATTCGGAAAACAGCTTGTCGTAAATGTGCATCATCTGGCACTGGCCCACGGCGGCGGCGGCCTGCTTCATGCGCAGCTCCTTCGGCCGCTCCGGCAGTCCCATTTTTGCCGTTCCCACGGCGATGGCACCGGAGGAGACCAGAATGATCTCGTGTCCCATACCGCTGAGGTCGGCGAGGGTGCGGACCAGCTGCTCCATGCTCCGCAGATCCAGAGCGCCGGATTCGTGAGTGAGGGTGGAGGTGCCGACTTTTACCACGATGCGCTGTTTTCTCTGTTCCATAAGGCGTTCTCCTTGCTGTGTGATGGAATGATGAATCATTTTACCACAACCTGCCGAAAAAAGAAAGCCGCAAACGTGCGTAGATTTCATAAAAATGGAGATGCTACCTGGGAAAGAGAGGGATATGATGACGGAAAATACAAAACCTACGGAATCTGCGGAGGCTGAGGAAAACGGCGGCGAGACCACGCAGTCCATTCTGGATTTCGGTTCTGCGCTGACCCGCACGCCTCACGGCTCGATTTACTGCCTGACCATCATCGGGCAGATCGAGGGACATACAGCGGCGGGAAATACCGCAAAAACCACGAAATACGAGCATGTTCTGCCGTTGCTTGTCAAGCTGGAGGAGAGCGACGAGGTGGACGGCGTCCTGTTCCTGCTGAACACCGTAGGCGGTGATGTGGAGGCGGGACTGGCCATTGCAGAACTGATCGCAGGGATGACAAAGCCCACGGTGTCCATCGTGCTGGGCGGCAGCCATTCCATCGGCGTGCCGTTGGCGGTGGCGGCGAAGCGCAGCTTTGCCGTACCCTCCGCCGCCATGACCATCCACCCTGTGCGTACCAGCGGCACTGTGATCGCCGCTCCCCAGACCTACCATTACTTCCAGCGGCTTCAGGAGCGGATCGTGAGTTTTGTGTCAGCCCACAGCCGCATCGCTCCAAAACGCTTCGAGGAACTGATGCTGAAAAAAGAGGACATGGCTGCCGATGTGGGCAGCGTTCTCTACGGCGAGGAAGCGGTACGGGAGGGCATCATCGACGCCGTGGGCGGACTGTCCGACGGCCTTTCCGCCCTGTATGAGATGATCGCGGCGCAGAAGGACAAACCGGCGGCGCATTGAAAAAAAGACCGGGGACAGTTGTCCCCGGTCTTGCGTTTACTTTTTCAGCGTGAGGGTAAATTCACCGTCTGCTTCTGCCACAGAAACCTGATAGCCGCTGTGATTGGCCAGGCGGGTGATGTTTTCCACGGCCACTCTGGCGTCCGCCAGAACTTCCAGTTGGGCGGGAGCGTCTTTCTTGATGGCTTTCTGTACCATGATGACAGGCATGGGGCAGGAGAGACCTCTGGTATCGATCATAATTCAGTCTCCTTTCTTGGGCAGATGGGTGAGGGAGATGACCAGCAGGACGATAAAGCCGATACCCACGGCCACCATACCGGGGGTCTTGATGCCGCCGACCTTGTAGACGCCGTCCACGACGCTGTCGGCACTGCCGGCAAGGCCGAAGTTGTGAGCGATGGCAGCGCCGAAGATCATGCCGAATATGGTGACGCCGGAGTCACCGTTGCCCTCGCCGGCGAGGATCAGCTGGCGCAGAGGGCAGCCGCCCAGCAGGATGGAGCCCCAGCCCACCAGAGCCATACCCAGGAACGACCACAGATACTGGCTGTGCGCCACGGGCTGGGAGAGGGCGGAGAGCTTGTAGCTGTCCAGAATCAGGTTGCCGATGGTGACCGTGACCCAGATGGCGAGGAAGCCCGTCAGCAGGGTGAAGTCCTTGAGCAGGAACACATCCCGCATACCGCCCGCCATACACAGACGGCTGCGCTGGGCGATGAAGCCAACTACCAGACCGGCGATCAGCGCGATGGCCAGCGGGGCACGCAAAGAGCCCGGGCCGGATTCGGAGAATTTCAGCAGGGAGGGGGTAAACAGCAGCAGGGCCAGCAGAAGCACCATAAAGCCGGGCAGAGCGAAGCCGCCGGCGGTGCGGCCGGGATAGGCGCGGCCCAGGGAGAAACCCTTTTTCAGGAACACGATGCCCACCAGAATACCGGCAATAAAGCCGGCCAGAGCGGCCACGGCAGTCAGGTCGCCGCCGCCGAGACGGATGACCATCCGCAGGGGGCAGCCCAGAAACACCAGCGCGCCGATCATCACAAAGGCGCCCAGAATAAAGCGGACGGCGGGGGAGGAGCCGGCCTTTGCCTTGAACTCCTTGAAAGCAACGGCGGCGATCATGGCGCCCAGCACCATGCCGATGATCTCGGGACGGATGTACTGCACCACGGCGGCGCTGTGAAGACCGAGGGCGCCGGCAATATCACGTTCAAAACAGGCGATGCAGAAGCCCATGTTCTTGGGGTTGCCCATAGCGGTGAGGATCAGGGCGGCAACACCGACGATGACACCGGCTGCCAGCGGCAGACCATAGTCTTTCAACAAACGATTTCCTTTCATACACACGCTCCTGTCGATGTTTTTTTGAAAGAACACCGGACGGCAAAGAAAAAGTTTACAGGAAAAGCTCGTAAACCCCTGCGGTTTCAATGCCTGCGCCGGTAAGAAATCTGTCCAGCGTCTCGCGGACTTCCGGGGAAGCCGACCAGGCGATGCCGCAGTCGGAGGTGATCTGCCGGGGAACGGAGATCAACCGCCCCTCCAGCCCATGCTTTTTGCAAAGGCGCTCCGTGGCCATGGCGCAGGCTGTGGTATGAAAGGCCACTATCAGGCGAAGCTGCTTTTCCCGCATGACCGCACTCCTTTTCGACCGTTGTTTTTTTATAAGTATAACACATCGGACGGGGGAAGTCGAGGGGTATTTTCCTGCAGTCCCAGAATGATTAAAATGACAAAAATAGATTGACAAATTTGGTTATTTTGCTATGATGGAACAATCTCGGCCGTTAATTTCGAATCCGGAATGAGGAGTGAATGTCATGCTGGTACTTGATCGGTTCAAGGAAGCCCGCAGTGTGCTGCGGGGTGTGATCGCAGGGACGGAGCTGGTATACAGCCAGTACCTTTCGGACAGCTGCGGAAATCAGGTGTATTTGAAGCCGGAGAACCTGCAGGTGACCGGTGCATATAAGATCCGTGGTGCCTATTTCAAGGCTTCCCGGCTCACCCAGGAGGAAAAGGATCGCGGCCTTATCACCGCATCCGCAGGCAACCATGCGCAGGGTGTTGCTTATGCCGCAAAAACGGCGGGGATCAAGGCGACCGTGGTCATGCCCACCACAACGCCGCTGATGAAAGTAGACCGGACAAAGAAGTTTGGTGCAGAAGTCATTCTTCACGGCGGTGTGTTCGATGATGCGGCGGAATATGCCCAGCAGCTGGCGCAGGAGCGGGGCATGACGTACATCCCGCCCTTCAACGATCTGGACATTGCCTGCGGACAGGGCACCATTGCCTATGAGATATTCCAGTCCCTTCCGGATGTGGATGTGATCCTGGTGCCCATTGGCGGCGGCGGTCTTGCGGCGGGCGTTGCCACGCTGGCCAAGCTGCTCAATCCCCATGTGCGTGTCATTGGCGTGGAGCCCATCGGCGCGGCATCCATGAAAGCCTCTGTGGAGGCCGGGCATGTGGTTTCTCTGCCTGCGGCGGTGACGATCGCCGACGGCGTGGCGGTGCGCACACCGGGCGACAAGGTGTTTCCGTACATTCAGCAGAATGTGGATGAGATCCTGACCATTGAGGATGATGAACTGGTAGAGGCGTTTCTGGACATCATGGAAAACCACAAGATGATGGTGGAAAACGCCGGCCTTTTGAGTGTGGCGGCGCTGAAGCATCTGGACTGCCGCGACAAAAATGTGGTGTCGATCCTCTCCGGCGGCAATATGGACGTCATCACCATGGCAAGCCTTGTGCAGTATGGACTCATCAACCGCGGGCGGGTGTTCAGCTTTTCCGTCATGCTGCCCGACCGTCCCGGTGAGCTGGTGCGTGTGGCGCAGATCGTGGCAGAGGAAAAGGGCAATATCATCAAGCTGGATCATAACCAGTTCGTCAGCATCAACCGCCAGAGCAAGGTGGAACTGCAGGTGACGCTGGAAGCCTTTGGCCACGAGCATAAGGAAACAATTTTGGATGCACTGCGTCGTCATGGTTATGATGTGCAGCTGATCCAGTCCAAAAGTGTATATAACTGAAATCCGGAGGAGCATCTGCAATGGTAGATGTTCCTCTTTTTTGTGGAAGAAAGAACAATTTTCGGTTGAAAATGAACGGCTGTTTTGATATAGTATACTGGTTAAAATGTATCATTCTGCGCATTGGTGTGCGGAAAGAACGTTCAGAGGTGGAATTGTGTACTTAAAAGCATTGGAAATTCAGGGATTTAAATCCTTCCCCGAAAAGACCGTTTTGAACTTTGGCGAGGACATTACCGCCATTGTCGGCCCTAACGGCTCCGGTAAGTCCAATATTTCCGACGCCATCCGCTGGGTCATGGGTGAACAGAGCGCCAAGGGTCTGCGCGGCGCAAAGATGGAGGACGTGATCTTCGGTGGTACGGAGAAGCGCAATCAGGTCCACTTTGCCCAGGTTACCCTGGTCATTGACAACACGGAGCATATCTTCCCCTCCATGGAGGAGAGCGAGGTTTCCGTTACCCGCCGCTATAACCGCAGTGGCGAGAGCGAATACTATATCAACCGCCAGAGCGTCCGCCTGCGCGACGTGACGGAGCTGTTCATGGATACCGGCATGGGGCGTGAGGGCTACTCCATCATTGGCCAGGGCAAGATCGACGAGATCCTCTCCACCAAGAGCGGCGAGCGCCGCGAGATCTTTGAGGAGGCCGCCGGTATTTCCAAGTTCCGCCACCGCAAGGAGGAGTCCGAGCGCAAGCTGGAGCGCACCGAGGAAAATCTGGTGCGCATCAATGACAAGATCTCCGAACTGGAACTGCAGGTTGAGCCTCTGCGGAATCAGGCGGAAACCGCGAAGAAATTTCTGATCCTGCGTGATGAACTGCGTCTGCTGGAGATCTCCGTATGGCTGGAAAATCTGGATAATCTCAAAACCAATGTCCGCAAGCTGGAAATGGATTTCCACGCCGCCGAGGCCCAGCGGGATGAAGCCCGCGCGGCGTTGGACGCGCTGTATACCGAGGGCGAGCAGTACGGTGAGCGGATGCGGGAAAAGGACATGGAAGCCGAGCGGATCCGCACCCAAACTGCTGAACTGGATGCCCGGGCGGCGGAGCAGGAGTCTGCCATCGCCGTTCTGGAGACCAACATCTCTCACAATCGGGAAAACATTGACCGCGCCGGCGCAGAACTTGCGGAAACGGACAGCCGCGCCGGCGGTCTGGAAGCGCAGGCTGCAGAGCAGGAGGCACAGATCTCCGGCATCGACAGCCGCCTTGCCGAGCTGAATCGCGAACTGGACGCCCTGCTGGCGGAGGCACGCACAGCGGCAGAGCAGGCCGGCGGCGCCCAGAGTCAGGCGGAGAGCCTGCGGGCGCAGGAGGCCATTGCCGTGGCTGCGGCGGCGGATGCCAGAACCACGGCGGCGTCCATTGCCGCGGAGAACGGGCAGATCGAGGCACGCAGAGAGGCTGTGAAGGCGGAGATGGCCGCTGCCGAAGCACAGCTGGAAGAATCTGAAAAGGAAGCCCGCCGCAATCGCCGTGGGCTGGAGGATGCCCAGGATGAGGCAACAGCCGTGGGCAACATCATTGCCGGCCACACGTTGCGTATGGACGAGCGGCAGAAGAAAGCTGCCGCCGCATCGGAGGAACGAGTCAAGCTGACCATGGATGTGGGCGCGCTGGATAACCGGATCCGCCTGCTCACCGACATGGAAAAGGAATATGAGGGTTTCAACAAGGCTGTCAAGATCGTCATGCAGGCAAAGGGAAGCCTGCGCGGCATCCACGGCCCTGTGGCAAACCTGATGAAAACGGATTCCAAGTATTCTCTCGCCATCGAGATCGCATTGGGTGCCGGATTGCAGAACATCGTGGTGGACAGGGAGGAGGACGCCAAGAGCGCCATCAACTTCCTGAAGCAGAAGGACGGCGGACGAGCCACCTTCCTGCCTCTTACTGCCATTCGCGGCGACGAACTGCGGCAGAATGGCGTGGAAAATGAGTTTGGCTTCGTGGGCATCGCCTCCCGTCTGGTGACGTTTGACGGAAAATATCAGAATATTTTTGATTCTCTGCTGGGGCGTACGGTCATCGTGGAGGATATGGACTGCGGCATCGCCATGGCCAGAAAGTACCAGAATGCCTTCCGCATCGTCACGCTGGACGGACAGGTCATCAACCGCGGCGGCTCCATGACCGGCGGCTCTGTCAGCCGCTCTGCCGGCGTGCTGAGCCGCGCCGCGGAACTGGAAAAACTCAATGACCGCGCCGCCTCTATGCACGAAAAACTGGAAGCCGCCAAAGCGGCGGAGGAGTCCGCTGCCCGTGAACTGGCCGCCGCTCGGTACGAACTGGAAACGGCCGAGAGCCAGCGCCGTACCGCCGAGGACGAGGTCCTGCGGCTGGAAGGCATTAAACATCACTTTGACATCCTGCTCGCTGCCATCCGGGAGAATCTGGAAAATCTGGAGGGTGAGCTGACGAGCCTTTCCGGCAGGCTGGAGGATAACGCCGTCCGAGCCGCCGCCGCGCGCAAGTGCGTGGAGGAGCAGGAGGCCGCCGCGGCCGATTTCCGTGCCAGAGCGGAAGCCGCCCTGTCCGGCCAGAGCGAACTGCTGGAGAAGTCCGGCGCCCTGACGGAGGAGATCACCGTCAGAAAGACCGACCTTGCTTCCTGTGCCGCGGAGCGTGAGGCGGCTGTCCGCCGTGCGGCGGATCTGCGGCAGCTGGCTGCCGAGCTGACCGGCGATCGGGCGCAGAAAGAAGCCGTTCTGCAGGGCTACCGCCGCAGCATTGAGGCTGCGGGTGCGGAGATCGAACAGCGCAGAGAAACGCTTGCCGCACTGGCGGCGCAGGCGCAGACCTTCCGCGACCGTCTGACCGCCCTGAACGAGGAGAAGATCGCGCTGGAAGCCGAGCGTACCGCCAAGAACCGTGCTGGTCAGGAGATGAACGAGACCCTGCTGAATCTGGAGCGCGCAGTCAGTCGTCTGGAACAGAAGATGGTCACCTCCGCCATGGAGGAGAAGCAGATTCTCGACCGCCTGTGGGAGCAGTACGAATTGAGCCACAGCGACGCCCAGATGCAGCGCATCGAGCTGGAGAGCGTTCCCAAGGCCAGCCGCCGCATCGGCGAACTCAAGCGCGACATCAACGCGCTGGGCACCATCAATCTGGGCGCCATCGAGGAGTTTGAGCGTGTGAACGGCCGCTACACCTACCTCTCCGAGCAGCGCAACGACGTGGAAAAGGCCAAGGAGGAACTGTCCGGCATCATCGAGGAGATCACCGCCGAGATGACCCGCATCTTCTCCGAGCAGTTCAAACTGCTGAAGGAGAGTTTCCAGACCACCTTTGTGGAGCTGTTCGGCGGCGGCACCGCCACACTGGAACTGGAGGACGAGAACAACATTCTGGACTGCGGCATCGAGATCAAGGCCCAGCCCCCCGGCAAGAGCCTGAAGACCATCTCTCTGCTTTCCGGCGGCGAAAAGGCCTTCGTGGCCATTGCGTTGTACTTTGCCATCCTGAAAGTCCATCCCACGCCCTTCTGCGTCATGGACGAGATCGAGGCTGCGCTGGACGACGCCAACGTCACCCGTACCGCCCGCTATATGCGGACGCTGGCAGGCAGAACGCAGTTCATCGTCATCACCCACCGCCGCGGCACCATGGAGGAGGCTGACGTGCTCTACGGCGTCACCATGCAGGAGCAGGGCGTTTCCAAGATTCTGACCATCAACCTCAACGATATGGCGAAGGAACTGAAGATCAATTAAGGCATGGTGACGCCCCAACAGGGCTCCCACGCAAAAACTTAAAAAGGACGAAGCATATGGGCTTTTTTGATAAACTGAAAAAAATCACCACCAACCTCTTTTCCGGCTTCACCGAGGCGGACGAAGCCTTCTTCGAGGAATTGGAGGAGACCCTGATTCTGGCAGATCTGGGCATGGAAACGGCGCTGGACGCCGTGGAAAAGCTGCGCACTCGCGTCCGCAAGGAGAAACTGCGGGATCAGGAGGAGGTCAAAGCTGCCCTCCGCGACATCCTTGTGGAGATGATCGAGGTGGGCGATACCGCGCTGAACACCTCCACCACGCCTTCCGTGGTGCTGTTCATCGGTGTGAACGGCGTGGGCAAGACCACCTCCATCGGCAAGATCGGCCACGCCATGAAGAACGAGGGCAAGCGGGTGCTGTTCTGCGCTGCCGATACGTTCCGCGCTGCCGCCGCCGACCAGTTGGAGATCTGGTCCCAGCGGGCGGGGTGTGAGATCGTCCGTCAGAAGGAGGGGGCAGACCCCGGTGCTGTGCTGTTTGACGCATTGCAGGCCGCCAAAGCCCGTGGCGTGGACGTCGTTCTCTGTGATACCGCCGGCCGCCTGCACAACAAGGCAAACCTGATGGCGGAGCTGGCAAAGCTCAGCAAGATCATCGACCGGGAGTGCCCCGGCTGCGCCAGAGAGACCCTTTTGGTGCTGGACGCCACCACCGGACAAAACGGCCTCATTCAGGCTCGTACCTTCAAGGAGACCGCCGGTCTTACCGGCATTGTGCTGACCAAGCTGGATGGCACGGCCAAGGGCGGCATCGTGGTGGCCATCGCCCGGGAACTGGGCGTGCCCGTGAAGTTTGCCGGCGTGGGCGAGGGCATCGACGACCTGAAACCCTTCGACGCCAGAGCCTATGTGGAGGCCATCATTTAAGGTGCGTTTTAGGTATCTGCGGTATTAAAAAGAAGGAGTGCTATGCTGACCGTGTTCAACCGAAAGGAACTGCTGCCTGTATTCTCTCATCAGCGCCTTTATGCCGTGCAGGCGGCGCTGGATGATGCCGGGATCCCCTATCACACAACGGCTGCAACGCCTCTGGGACGGCTGGGCGGACGGGGGAGAGAAAATGTCTTCCAGAATGCCGATGCTGCCCATGACTATAAGATCTATGTCAGAAAAGATGACTATGACCGTGCCGTGCAGGCGATCCAGCCTGTGCTGCGGAATGAATGAAAAGAGGAAATCTATGACCAGACAGGACGGACGGGCGTTCAACGAACTGCGCCCCATTCAGATCACCACCGACTTTGTGAAATTTGCGGAGGGCAGCTGCCTCATTCAGTGCGGCGATACCATGGTGTTGTGCTGTGCCAGCATTGAAAACCGCACGCCGCCCCATGTTCCCGAGGGAGAGGGCTGGGTCACCGCCGAATACTCCATGCTGCCCCGGGCCAACCGGGAGCGCAGCAAGCGGGATGTTTCCAAACTGAAACTCTCTCCCCGCAGCGCCGAGATCCAGCGGCTGGTTGGCCGCAGCCTGCGTGCTGCCGTGGATATGAGCAAGCTGGGTGAGCATACCATTACCGTGGACTGCGACGTCATTCAGGGCGATGGCGGCACCCGCACCGCATCCGTGACCGGTGGCTTCATCGCGCTGGCGCTGGCCTGCCGCAAGCTGGTGAAGGAAGGCTATCTTGCCGAGAGCCCCATCCGCCATTACGTCACCGGCATTTCTGCCGGTATCGTGGACGATGTGGCGCTGCTGGATCTGCAATACAGCGAGGACAGCCGCGCCCAGGTGGATCTGAACTGCATCATGAACGAAGCAGGCGAGATCATTGAATTGCAGGGCACCGGCGAGGGTCGCGCCTTTACCCTGGAGGAGCAGCAGGAACTGGTGCGTCTGTGTGCCAAGGGCAACCGGGAGCTGCTGGCGATCCAGAAGGAAGTGCTGGGAGGAGCATTCTGATGAAATTTGTTCTTGCCACCAACAACCCCAAGAAACTGACAGAGATGGCCGCTATTTTGGGTGGTCTGAACGTGGAAGTGGTCAGCCCGAAAGATCTGGGCATCCACATTGAGGTGGAGGAGACCGGCACCACCTTTGCCGAAAACGCCATGCTGAAAGCGAAAGCGATCTGCGAGGCGGCAAACCTGCCTGCCATCGCGGATGACTCCGGCCTCTGCGTGGATGCGCTGAACGGCGGGCCCGGCGTCTATTCCGCCCGATACGGCGGAGAGGGACTGGATGATAAAGGCCGCTATCTGCTGCTGCTCAACAGCATGCGTGGCCAGACCACACGCGCGGCCCACTTTGCCTGTGCCATCGCCTGCGCGTTTCCCGATGGAAAGACGCTGACCGCCGAGGGGCGCTGTGACGGCACCATTGCCTTTGCCCCCATGGGGGAGGGCGGCTTCGGCTACGATCCTGTGTTCTTCCTGCCGGAGTACCGAAAGACCTTCGGTCAGCTGACGGCGGAGGAAAAAGAGACCGTTTCCCACAGAGGACGCGCTCTGCGGGAGTTTGTGCAAAAACTGGAAACTTTTTTGAAACAGGAACCGTCTAATACGATATAACGACAACAGGAGAAGCATATGGAATTAACCAGCAAACAGAGAGCCCAGCTCCGCGGCCTTGCCAACAGCATCGACACCATTTTGCAGGTCGGCAAGGATGGCATCGGCGAGAACCTCATCAAGCAGGCGGACGAAGCCCTGGAGGCTCGCGAACTCATTAAGGGTCGGGTTTTGGATAATAATATCGAATACGATGCACGTCTGGCTGCGGAGGAACTGGCGAAAGCCACCCGCAGCGAGGTGGTGCAGGTCATCGGCAGCAAGTTTGTGCTGTACCGCGAGACCCATTCCAAGCCGAAGGAAAAGCGGATCCAGCTTGTCAAAAGCTTGAAGAAACGCGGAAACTGACGGCAGAAGAACCTCAAAGTAAACGCACAGAGCGTGATTCCGAAAGAGGAAGTGCTTCCATGAGAATCGGCATTTACGGGGGGACCTTCAATCCGCCGCATCTGGGCCATATCACAGCGGCCAGAGCGGTGTTTGAACTGCTGAAGCTGGACCGTCTGCTTCTGATCCCGGCAGGTCTGCCGCCCCACAAGCTCATGCCGCCCGGCTCGCCCACGGCGCTCCAGCGGCTGGAAATGACCCGCCTTGCGGGAGAACAACTGGATATTGGCGATAAAGTAGAAGTGCTTGACATCGAGCTTCTCCGTAAGGGGAAAAGCTATACTTCCGATACGCTGGCCGAATTGAAACGGCAATTTCCCGAGGATGAACTCTGGCTATTGATGGGCACAGATATGTTCCTCACGCTGCAGGCCTGGCATGCGCCGGAGGAGGTGCTTCGCCTCGCTGGTATCGCGGCGTTTGGCCGCACCGAGGCGGATACGGAAGAACTGTTTGCCGTGCAGCGGGAATTCCTGAACAGGGAGTACCCCGGCAGCCGCATCTTCACCCTGACCATTCCTGGCGTGATCGATGTTTCCTCCACCCAGCTGCGTGAGCAACTGAAAAACGGGGAGGGAGCCAGACTGCTGGCACCGGCGGTGTACGGATACATCCTCCGCAACAGACTGTACGGAACGGACGCTGATTTGCGCCATCTTTCCATAGAGCAGCTGCGCTGCGTGGCCATGAGCTTTTTGAAGCATAAGCGGATCCCCCACGTGCTGGGAACGGAGCAGGAGGCGGTCAGGCTGGCGGAGCGCTATGGTGCGGACGTGGAAAAGGCGCGCATCGCCGCCCTGCTGCACGACTGTACAAAGAAGCTGAACATGGAAGAACAGCTGATCCTGTGCCGCAAATACGGCATTGAACTGGATGCGCTGGAACAAAAGGCGCTGAAACTGCTGCACGCAAAAACCGGCGCGGCGGTTGCGCGGGAGCTGTTCGGCGTTGACAATGAGATTTACAGCGCCATTTACTGGCATACCACAGGGCGTGCCGAAATGACCATGCTGGAAAAAATCATCTACCTTGCGGATTATATTGAGCCGACCAGAAACTTCCCCGGTGTGGATGCGCTGCGAAAGGCGTGCTACGAAGATCTGGACAAGGGGTTGCTGATGGGCTTGGAGATGTCCGTTGAGGAAATGACCGCTATGGGAAATCCTGTACATCATGCCACCATCGAGGCACGGGACGCACTGAAAGGATAAGGTTGAGAACGATGCAGAGAGAGAATAAAAAACGCACCACGGAACGCCGTCCGGTGGTTAAAACGGGAAAAAAGAAGAAGTCCAATCCCCTGAATCGTCAGGAGAAGGAACTGGTTGCTGCCGCAATTGTTCTGTCGGTGGTGCTGGTGGTCATGATCGGGTATAAGAGCCTGTTTGTCAGACCGGATATCGGAAAGGACGACACACCCCAGCGTCCTACCACCGGACAGGAGGGAAGCGCAGGCGGCCCGGAGAGCAGCGAAAGCCTGATCCCCCGTGTGGACGGTGAGCGCAAGAGCAAGGACTATTACACCGTCCTCGTTCTTGGCAGAGATACCGGCGGCGGCGGAAACACCGACACCATCCTGCTGGCCAGCTATGATGTGACCAACCAGAAGGTCGCCGTGATGTCCATTCCCCGGGATATCATGGTGAATGTGAGCTGGGACGTGAAGAAGATCAATTCCGTTTACAATGCGTACGGCGGCGGGGACAACGGCATCAACGCCGTTCGCCGTGAGGTCTCCCAGCTGGTGGGCTTTGAGCCTGATTTCCAGGTCGTGGTGGAGTGGAACGCTGTGCAGCGGATCGTAGATGCTCTGGGCGGCGTATATTTTGATGTGCCGTACAACATGGATTACCACGATCCTCTGCAGGATCTGGTCATCGAGCAGACCAAGGGCTACCGTCTGCTCACCGGAACAGATGCCATGCAGGTCATTCGCTGGAGAATGAACGACAAGGACAGCCCTTACGGCTACACCAAGATCGGTGACAGCGGCCGCATGAAGCTGCAGCAGGATTTCCTCAAAGCACTGATCGAACAGGCCATGCAGCCTGCCAATGTTTTGAAGATCGGCGAGATCGTGCAGGTATTCAAGGAAAGCGTGCAGACTGATCTTGAGCTGCCGGAGATCCTCTGGTTTGGCAAGGCCGCAGTCTCCGGCGGGCTGAAAATGCGGAATGTGGAATTTATCACCATGCCCTACACCGCCGCGGAGGTCTGGAGCCGGAGTTACAACCAGAAGCTGGACTATCTGCTGCCTCGGGCCTATGACCTGCTGACGGTGGTCAACGATACGATCAGCCCCTTTGTGGATCCCTTTGGCCTGGATGATCTGGATATCATGTATGTCAACTACGATGGCAGCGTCAGCTCCACCTCCGGCCATGTGGAGGACGCCCAGGCGGCGCTGCCGCCGGAGATCCCCGTGATCGAACCCGATCCGGAGATCGGCGGAGAGCAGACGGGCGGGGAGACCACAGATCCCACCCTGCCCGATATCGGTGAGGAGCCGGGAACGACCGAAGAACCGCTTCCCGAAACGCAGGAGCCGGATGCGCCGGAGGCCGACACGCCCATCTACCCTGAAAGCGCAGAAATGCCCGATCTGGGATAAAGAAAGGAAATTGATATGACACCGAAGGAACTTGCCATTATCGCAGCCAAGGCGCTGGATGAGAAGAAGGGAAAAGAGATCGCCGCCATCGAGATCACCGATCTGACCACGCTGGCAGACTATTTCGTCATCGCTTCCGGTACCTCCAGCACCCAGATCAATGCTCTGTGTGGTGCTGTGGAGAAGGCTATGAAGGAGCAGGCGGGAGAGGATCCCCTCCGCCGGGAAGGATACCGTGACGGCACCTGGGTGCTTCTGGATTACGGCTGCGTCTGCATCCATGTGTTTTCCCAGGAGGCTCGTGCGTTCTATTCGCTGGAGCGCCTGTGGCATGACGGCAGACCCCTGGATCTCAGCGGCGTGCTGACGGAAGAATGAATCAAAAAACGCCTGTGGAAGCCACCCTTCCGCGGGCGTTTTTTTGCAAATGGACGACATTTCCCTGTGCCGGATGCCTGCTGCAAAGGCAAACGGCTTAAGACGGGAAAAAAGAATGGCGGAAAGGGGTAAAAACCTTGACAAACCGGGGAATTTTCAATAAAATATCTCCTGTTAGCGACTTTGATGGGAAGAAAGCCTGAGCGTCCCGCCTACAGAGAGCCGGCGGCTGGTGTGAGCCGGTGGGGGAGCGGAGGTATACTGGTCCCGGAGTCTTTCGCCTGAAGGCTTGAGTAGGGTGGAACGGTAGGCACCGTTATTGGCCGGCCTCCTGCGAGGCGTTGAGGGCTGCTTGGGAAACCGGCAGTCGAATCAGGGTGGTAACACGTTTTTGACGTCCCTGACTGCTTTTGCAGTCAGGGATTTTTTGATTGCAAAAAGACTTTCATGAAATGAAGGAGAATCATAATGAAGTACGATTTTACAGCCATTGAAAAGAAATGGCAGGACAAGTGGCTGGCCGAGAAGCCATACGCCGCCGTCACCGGTGCGGACAAGGAGAAGTTCTTCGGTCTCATCGAGTTCCCGTATCCCTCTGCCCAGGGTCTCCATGTGGGCCATGCCCGTCCCTTTACCGCCATGGACGTCATCTGCCGCAAGAAGCGGATGCAGGGTTTCAACGTCTTGTTCCCTATGGGCTACGATGCCTTCGGTCTGCCCACGGAGAACTTTGCCATCAAGAACAAGATCCATCCCGCCAAAGTGACTCACGACAACGTGTCCAACTTCCGTAAGCAGCTGCAGGCGCTGGGCTATTCCTTCGACTGGGACCGCGAAGTGAACACCACCGATCCCGACTACTATAAGTGGACCCAGTGGATCTTCCTGCAGATGTTCAAGAAGGGTCTGGCCTATAAGGCCTCCATGCCCGTGAACTGGTGTACCAGCTGCAAGATCGTTCTGGCCAACGAAGAAGTGGTGGACGGCGGCTGTGAGCGCTGCGGCGGCGAGGTCATCCGCAAGGAAAAGAGCCAGTGGATGCTGGCCATCACCAAGTACGCCGACCGCCTCATCGACGATCTGGACGAGGTGGACTATATCAACCGTGTCAAGATCCAGCAGAAGAACTGGATCGGCCGCAGCGAGGGTACCGAGGTGGACTTCACCGCCACCAACGGCGACAAGCTGACGGTCTACACTACCCGCTGCGACACCCTGTTCGGCGTGTCCTACATGGTCATCTCTCCCGAGCATCCCTATCTGGAACAGTGGAAGGATATCATCACCAACTGGGACGAGGTACAGGCATACCGCGATGAGGCTGCCCGCAAGAGCGATTTCGAGCGCGGCGAGCTGAACAAGGACAAGACCGGCGTTCGTCTTGCCGGCATCGAGGCCGTCAACCCCGCCAGCGGCAAGCAGGTTCCTCTGTTCGTGTCCGACTATGTCCTGATGGGCTACGGCACCGGCATCGTCATGGGCGTGCCCGGACACGACCAGCGCGACTGGGAGTTCGCCACCAAGTTCGGTCTGCCCATCATCGAGGTGGTGGCCGGCGGCGACATCACCAAGGAAGCCTTCACCCTGAAGGACGATACCGGCATCATGGTCAACTCCGGCTTCCTCAACGGCCTGACCGTCAAGGATGCCATCCCCGCCATGAAGAAGTGGGTCACCGAGCAGGGTATCGGCCGTCCCAAGACCAACTACAAGCTGCGTGACTGGGTCTTCTCCCGTCAGCGTTACTGGGGCGAGCCCATTCCTCTGGTCAACTGCGAGAAGTGCGGCTGGGTGGCTCTGCCCGAAGAGCAGCTGCCTCTGCTGCTGCCCGAGGTGGACAGCTACGAGGTCACCGATACCGGCGAAAGCCCTCTGTCCAAGATGACCGACTGGGTCAACACCACCTGCCCCTGCTGCGGCGGCAAGGCACAGCGCGAGACCGATACCATGCCCCAGTGGGCCGGTTCCAGTTGGTACTTCCTGCGCTATATGGATGCCCACAACGACAACGAACTGGTCAGCAAGGAAGCCGAGCAGTACTGGGGCCCCGTGGACTGGTACAACGGCGGCATGGAGCATACCACGCTGCACCTGCTGTACAGCCGCTTCTGGCATAAGTTCCTGTACGACATCGGCGTGGTCTCCACCAAGGAGCCCTATGCCAAGCGTACCAGCCACGGCATGATCCTGGGCGAGGGCGGCATCAAGATGTCCAAGTCCCGCGGCAATGTGGTCAACCCCACCGATGTCATCGCCGAGTACGGCGCTGACACCATGCGCCTGTATATCATGTTCGTGGGTGACTTTGAGCAGGCCGCCATCTGGTCTACCGAGGCCGTCAAGGGTTCCAAGCGCTTCCTGGACCGCGTGTGGAATCTGGCAGAGAGCGCTTCCGACCGTTATGAGGAGACCCCCGCCAACCAGCCCATCCTCCACAAGACCATCAAGAAGGTCACGGACGATGTGGATACCCTGAAGATGAATACCGCCATTGCCGCTATGATGACCGCTGTCAACGAGCTGTCTGCCAATGGCGTGACTCGCGGCGACATGAAGATCCTGCTGCAGCTGCTCAGCCCCTTTGCTCCCCACATTGCCGAAGAACTGTGGGAAACTCTGGGCTTTGCCACCAAGGAAGGCTGCATGTGCTGCCAGAGCGCATGGCCTGTGTACGATGCCGCCAAGACCGTGGCTTCCACCGTGGACATGGCCGTTCAGGTCAACGGCAAGCTGAAGGGCGCCATCGCCATGCCTGCCGACAGCGAGGAGGCTGCCGTCGTGGAGGCCGCTCTGGCCGTGGATAAGGTCGCCAAGGCCGTGGAAGGCATGCAGATCGTCAAGACCATTCTGGTGAAAAATCGTCTGGTCAACCTGATCGTCAAGCCTCAATAAAAGGAATTTGCAGAAAATACGGGATTTCGGAAAAATTTCCTTGACAAGGCTGACCAACGTCCGTATAATATCGTTGTTAACGCCATATTTTATGGCCCTTAAAGTATCCTGGATTTAGCCGGATACCTCGGAGGGAGGGAAATATAAATGTCTGAGATCCATGTGAAGGACGGCGAGTCCATCGACAGCGCACTGAAGCGTTTTAAGCGCAGCTGTGCCAAGGCCGGTGTCATTGCCGAGGTCCGCAAGAGAGAGCATTATGAGAGCCCCAGTGTCAAGCGTCGCAAGAAGTCTGAGGCCGCTCGCAAGAACAAGAAGCGTTTCTATTAATGCGTAAAAAATACCGTGTCCAAAGGGACACGGTATTTTTTTGCCCGTGAGAACCAAATCGCAGACAACGCGTTCTTTGCGGATGCGCTGTGTTCAGTCAAACAATGAGTCCGCAATGTCCGCCACATCCGCCCAGCGGACAAAGGCAGCGGTGATGCCGAGCTGCTGTCCAAGCCGCAGTTTTTCTTTCAGGGTGTCCGCATCGTCAAAGAGGACGAACCGGGTATTTCCGTTACAGGTATATGTAAAGTAGCGGGCGCACAGTTCGGGAGAGAAAAACACTGCCGGCGTTTCCTGCGCCATCAAAGCCTGAAGCGCCTCACTGTTCAACGGTGTGCCGACGCCGGAGGGGCAGGGAAGCGGGAACTGCATCCGCACCCGGCTGATGTCCAGCGCCAGCCGATGGCTGCCCCATCTGGCGGCGGCCTCCTGTAAATGCTCCGTCAGGCTTCCACCGGAGAGGGCCGTGTCCAGAAGGATCGCGGCGTCCGGGATGGACGCGCCATAGGGTTCCGTTAGATACAGCTTGCGCTGTTCCGACCGAAGGAGGCGTGCCAGCCTTGCGGCGAAGGTCAGCCGATCCTGCGTGGGGGGCTCGGTGAAGTCAAGCAAAACGCCGTCGTAGGTGCGGCGGCTGCACTCCCTGACGGCTGCGGCGCACAGTGCGTCCGGGTCGTCGATAAAGGGGGCGTTTTGGTCGCTGACACAGAGGACGCCTCCGGGCGGAACGGTCAGCAATGTGTTTTGCCGCAGCAGGGAAGACCCTGCGCCAATGTGATAGGCGGCGCAGGCAAGGGATGGATGGTGCTGCCGTGCAAAGGGAAGTTCGCCGAGGGCGGCGATCAGGTAGATCTGCAATGGGACACCCCCTTGTAGAAGTGGGAAAAATCTGGTATACTTTTTTTAAAGTTATGCAGATGAGGAGCCGCTTATGCCGTTATCGCTGATACCCCACCGGCTGTTTGCCCATTACCGGGAAGTCACGCCGGAATATTTAAGAAAAAAAGGGATCGCCCTGCTTTTGAGTGATCTGGATTTCACGCTGGCCCCCAAGTCTGTGCGCCGTCCTGACGCGGAGCTGCGGGCATGGATCGCGGAACTGGAAACGTCGGGGATCGCTTTTATGATCGTGTCCAATAACCGGTCCGGTGTGCGGGTCACGGAGTTTTGCGCCGACCTGGGTGTGCCCTATCAGGGACACGCGGGGAAGCCCTCCACCCGGGGACTGGAGGCGGCCATGGAACGGGCGGGGGTGGATCGTTTGCGCACCGCCATGTTGGGCGATAAGCTGCTGACGGATATGCTGGCGGCCAACCGCGCCGGCGTTCTGGCGCTGATGGTGGAGCCGCTGGGCGGCGCTGTGACCGCCTGGCAGAAGGTGCTTCACGCGCTGCAAGCGCCCTTCAAGGCGGTCTGTCGCCGTCGAATGGTGAAAAATGGTTGAAAAAACAGGAAAGTACCTGAAAAATACTTGCAATAGCGGGCAACATACGGTAAAATAGCTTCGGTAATTTCACTAGATATAGAAAAATGAGAAAAGATCTGTTTACAGGTCATTTCTCGTAGATTTGTGAGGAGGAAAAAATTATGCCTACCATTACTGCCGGCGATTTCCGGAATGGCGTTACTTTCGAGATGGACGGCAAGGTCATGACCGTTGTCGAGTTCCAGCATGTCAAGCCCGGTAAGGGCGCTGCTTTCGTGCGCACCAAGTATAGAAACGTGATGACCGGTGCCATCCGTGAAGAGTCCTTCAACCCCACCGCCAAGTTCGAGCAGGCCACCGTGGAGCGCAAGGATGCCGAGTACAGCTACAACGACGGCGATCTCTACTACTTCATGGACCCCGAGACCTTCGATATGGTTCCCCTGAATGCTGACGTTCTGGGCGATGCCTTCAAGTTCGTCAAGGAGAACACCGTCTGCAAGCTGCTGAGCTACAAGGGCAGCGTCTTTGCTGTGGAAGCTCCCAACTTCATGGAGCTGGTTGTTACCGAGACCGAGCCCGGCGTGAAGGGCGATACCGCTACCAACGTCACCAAGGCTGCTACGCTGGAGACCGGCGCTGTGGTTAAGGTTCCCCTGTTCATCAGCGAGGGTGAGAAGATTCAGATCGATACCCGTACCGGCGAGTATGTCGGCCGCGTGAAGGAATAATAAAGCTATAAAGAGGGGGGATGGCGCATCCCCCCTCTCACTAAATTAACTTTTTTGGAAGGAGTAACTGCTATGGAAATCATGGAAAAGGTCGCCTACCTGAAGGGCCTGGCTGAAGGCATGGAACTGGACACCGAGAAGAAGGAGGGCAAACTGCTCTCCGCCATCATCGATGTTCTGGAGGATATCGCTCTGGATCTGGAGGATCTGTGGGACAACGACGCGGAACTGGCCGAGGGTCTGGACGTGGTCAGCGACGATCTGGAAGATGTGGAGAGCGTGATCTTCGACGACGAGTTCGACGAGGATGAGGATGACTATTACGAGGACGAGCTGGATGAGGACGAGGATTGCTATGCAACCACCTGCCCCACCTGTGAGGAGAGCATCTTCTTTGACGAGACCATTCTGGAAGACGGCGAAGTGATCTGCCCCAACTGCGGCGAGAAGCTGGAGTTCGATCTGGACAGCCTGGAAGAAGAGGAAGCAGACGAGGAGTAATCCCGTTTTCTGCCAAAGAACCGCATCAAAACGCCCGGTGCCATCGGCACTGGGCGTTTGTTTTTTACTTTTGATCTTCCAGACTGCACAGCGCCGCGCCGATGGCGGTGGCGAAGGTAGCATTTTCGGGAATGATATAATGGATACCGTAGAGACGTTCAAAGGTCTCAAAGTTGGATTTTACCTGTTCCATGGTGGTCATGGAGCCAATGAGAACGGCGGTTTTGGTGTTGCAGCAGCGGCAGGCAAGGACGGTCATCGTGCCGATGGCCTGCAGCACCAGATTGACCGCGCCGGCGGCAAGGTCTGCGGAGGAGGCATCCTCTGCCAGGTTGCCGAAGTTGGCGGCCGTCAAAGTGGGGTCGAGGGTAGCGGCGGGATTGCAGGTAATGTCCGCAATGGTCAGATCCACGTTGGCAAGGTCACCCTGTGCCGCCAGCTTTTTGATCTGACCGAAGCGTTCCATGCCCACCAGCTTGTGACACAGACCACCCAGCGTGCCGCCGCCGATGCCGCTGCCGCACAGATGCTGCACGGTGCCGCCTTTCTCCGCCCAAAGGAAGGCTGTGCCGGTGCCCATGGTGGCCACCACGGCGGAAGTCTGGCCGGAAAGGGCCAGCGCACCGGTGCCGCTGGCGGAGAATTCATCCACCTTGCGGGTGGGGAGACCGTAAATGTCGCCTTCCACATAGCTTGCGCCCACGCCGGTCAGAACGATCTGGCGGACATCCTGCAGCGAGAGGTGATTGCTGAGCAGGAAATTGCCCAGCGCGCCGTACAGGCTGGTGATCTGATCTTCCGCCCGCACGCGCAGCATGGAAACGATGCTGCCGTCGGTGCGCAATCCTACGATTTTTGTGGTAGAGCCGCCGATGTCAATTCCAAGGATCACATCCATAGTCAATGCCCTCTCATGAAGCGGACACGCCGCCGTAGTTTCCTATCCATCATAGAGGAGCGCCGTGGCAATGTCAAATGGATTTCCGGTATTTGGCGGAAAAACGGAAAAAAGATTGCTTTTTTGGTTGTTCCTGTTATAATCAAGGCAGGTGACAAGACACTTATTTCGCGTTTGAGGTGCTTTATGAACAGAGATAAAAAGCTGAATATGACGATGCTCTGCGATTTCTACGAGCTGACCATGGGCAACGGTTATTTTCAGGCCGGTTATCAGGATCGGATCACTTATTTCGATGTGTTCTTCCGCGATGTGCCGGATCGGGGCGGTTTCGCCGTGTGTGCCGGTCTGGATCAGATCATCGACTATATCCTTGACCTGCACTTTGATGAGGAAGATATTGATTTCCTTCGGAGCAAAGGACTGTTTTCGGAAGAATTTCTGGCCTATTTAAAGGATTTTCGCTTTACGGGCGATATCTGGGCGATTCCGGAAGGTACGCCCATTTTCCCGCGGGAACCGGTGCTCACGGTTCGTGCGCCCGCCATTCAGGCACAGCTGATCGAAACCTTTTTGCTGTTGAGCATCAACCACCAGAGCCTGATCGCCACCAAGGCCAACCGCATCGTCCGTGCGGCGCAGGGTCGCACCGTGCTGGAATTCGGTTCCCGACGGGCACAGGGCATCAATGGTGCCATCTCCGGTGCCAGAGCCGCGTATATCGGCGGCTGCAAGGGCACGGCCTGCACCATTTCCGATGAGCTGTACGGCGTTCCCGCAGGTGGCACCATGGCACACTCCTGGGTTCAGATGTTCGATTCCCAGTATGAGGCATTCAGGACCTACTGCCAGGTTTATCCCAACAATGCGACGCTTCTGGTGGACACCTACAACGTACTGGGCTCCGGAATTCCCGATGCGATCCGTGCCTTCAACGAGGTGCTGAAGCCTCTGGGCATCAAAAAGTGCGGCATCCGTCTGGACTCTGGCGACATCGCCTATCTCTCCAAGGAGGCCAGAAAAATGCTGGATGAGGCGGGGTGGACGGAGTGCCAGATCTCTGCCTCCAACTCTCTGGACGAGTATATCATCCGCGACCTGCTGCGTCAGGATGCCAAGCTGGATCTGTTTGGTGTGGGTGAGCGGCTGATCACCGCCAGCAGCCAGCCGGTCTTTGGCGGCGTCTATAAACTGGCAGCGGTGGAGGACGCGGACGGCAATATCATCCCCAAGATCAAGGTCAGCGAAAATGTGGATAAGATCACCAACCCCCACTTCAAGAAGGTCTATCGCATTTACGACAAAAAGAGCGGCAAGGCCGAGGCGGATTACATGACCCTCTGGGACGAGGAAGTGGATGAATCCAAGCCGCTGGAACTGTTTGATCCCCAGGCTACATGGAAACGAAAAACCTATACCAGCTATGTGGCAAAACCGCTGCAGGTGCCTGTGTTCCTGAAAGGCGAGCTGGTGTACAAGCGGCCTGCCCTGCAGGAGATCCAGCAGTACTGCCGTGAGCAGGTGGATTCTCTGTGGGATGAAGTGAAGCGCTTTGAAAATCCGCATACCTTCTATGTAGATCTCAGCCAGAAGCTGTGGGACATCAAGCAGCAGCTTCTGCGCGGAAAGAGCTGACAACTGCCGCGGTCCGTTTCCGGGCCGCGGTATTTTGTTACGGAATCGTTGTTGAAGCGTGGGGCGGGTTTGCGTATAATAGAGTCGAAAGAACAAAACCAAAAAGGGAGGGTGCGTTATGCATAAAAGATTTCCTCGGGCTTCCGAGCGGACAGAGCGCCGGATCTCTGCCGTGACCAGCATATCCATGTGTGTGCTGACGGTACTGGCACAGATCGCCGCCACGCTGCTGCTGACCGCGCTGCTGCGGGAGAAGGTTGGCTTTGCATACGGCCTTCTGGTACTGGTGGGCGCGATTTTTGCAATTGGCGTTTATCAGCGGCCGGGCAGCCCGTCCTATAAGCTGGTATGGATGTGCCTGCTGCTGGCGCTCCCTGTGGCAGGTATGATTCTGTTCTGCCTGTGGGGCGGTACCCATCAGGCTAAGAATCTGAGCCTGCGGAAGATCCCGCCCATTCAGCATCGGGAAAGCCAGAAAATGGGCAGTGAAAACAATCTTTCCCGTCTGCGTCGGCAGCTTCCGGCCTGGGGCAGGCTGGCAAGTTATCTCCAAAAGAGGGAGTTTTTGCTCTACCGGAACACCGAAGCCAAGTATTTTGGCGACGGCGCCGCCTTTTTCGAGGATCTGATTCTCTCCCTGCGGAAAGCGGAACATTATATTTTCCTGGAATACTATATTCTTGCCGAGGGACAGATCTGGGATCGGATCTTCTCTGTGCTGAAAGAGCGCGCGGCCGCTGGTGTGGAGATCTGCATCATTTTCGATGATTTCGGAAACCTGACCCGCCTGTCGGATGCCACCTTGCAGAAAATGCAGGATGCCGGCATTGAGGTGGCGGTGTTCAACCCGGTGCACCGCTATGTGAACCGCATTTATTTCAACTATCGCAACCACCGCAAAATCGCGGTCATCGACGGTGAAGCTGCCTATGCCGGCGGCATCAACATTGCCGACGAGTATGCCAACCTCATCGAGCGCTTTGGCCATTGGAAGGACAGTGCGGTGCGCCTTTGCGGTGAGGGCGCGTGGGCCTTTGCGGAGCAGTTCATGCAGATGTGGAAGATGATGGGCCGTACCCTTGCCAACGAGGACGACTATTACCGCCCCCGCTGCCAATGGGAGGAGAAGGAAGGCTTCTGCCAACCCTTTGCCGACGGCCCGCTGAACAATCCGGACAATCCCATCGAGGAGACCTATCTCCAACTGATCGCCTCCGCCCGACAGATGCTGTATATCACCACGCCCTATTACGCGGTGGAGGAGTCCATGCAGAAGGCGCTGTGCATCGCGGCGGATTCCGGCGTGGATGTGCGGCTGCTGGTGCCGGCGATCCCGGACAAGAAGATTGCCTACATGGTGGCGGAGACCTACTGGGGCGAGCTGCTCGCTCATGGTGTGAAGATCTACAAATACACCCCCGGGTTTCTCCATGCCAAGAGCGTTCTGGCGGATCGGGAGGTGGCGCTGGTGGGCAGCACCAACATGGACTATCGCACCTTCCAGCTGCATTACGAGTGCGGCGTTCTGATGTATCACATGCCGGCGGTGGAGGAATTGCTGGAGGACATGGATGCCATCATGGAGAACAGCACCCTGTACACGCTGGAGGACTGGAATAAGCGATCTTCCCTGCGAAAGGCCTTTGCGTCCCTGGCTCGACTGGGTGCCATCTGGCTTTAAATCAAATCTCTGGAGGTAGCTATGCCCCGTGAATTGAGCCCCTGTGAGATTGCGGAGCGCAGTCTGATCAAAACCTATCGAAAGCAGCTGTGGAATCCCTTCATCGCCGCAGTGAAGCGGTACGAGCTGGTGCAGCCCGGCGACCGGATCGCCGTGTGCATCTCTGGCGGAAAGGACTCTGTGGTGCTGGCCAAGCTGATGCAGGAATTGCAAAAGCATACGGAGCAGCCCTTTGAGCTGGTATTTCTGGTCATGGATCCCGGCTACAACCCCGCAAACCGCGCCCTGATCGAGGAAAACGCGCAGCGGCTGGGCATTCCCATCACGGTGTTTGAGAGCGATATTTTCGATGTGACCGTGCAGGTGGAGAAGAATCCCTGCTACCTCTGCGCCCGCATGCGGCGAGGCTGCTTATACGCCAAAGCGCAGGAGCTGGGCTGCAACAAGATCGCGCTGGGACACCATTTCTCCGACGTGGTGGAGACCACGCTGCTGGGACTGTTTTACGGCGCCCAGATACAGGCCATGCCCCCCAAACTCCACAGCAAAAACTTCCCCGGCATGGAGCTGATCCGTCCGCTGTACTGCGTGCATGAGGATTCCATCATCGCGTGGAAGAACTATAACGGCCTGCGGTTTCTGCAGTGTGCCTGCCGCTTTACGGAGGCACGGGACGCCTCTGGCGACGGTGTAGGCGAGAGCAAGCGGCAGGAGATGAAGGTGCTGTTGTGGGAACTGAAAAAGACGAATCCCAACATCGAAAAGAGTATCTTCCGTGCCATCCACGGCGTCCAGTTGGACACGTTTCCCGGCTTCAAATATCGGGGTAAGACGCACTCCTTTTTGGACTTCTACGAGGACGGTGCGTTTCTGGAAGAAAACGAGTGATCTCCTTTGCTATGCGGACTGTGTGCCCCGCAGAATTGCCGTTTGCAAGCAGGCAAAAAAAGAGCAGAAAATTTCAAAAAACCTCTTGACAAAAACCGCCTTTTCGCTATAATGATATCTGTTCGCTGCGGCGGACAGACATAGCGGGTTTGTGTAATGGTAGCACAGCAGACTCTGACTCTGTATGTGAGGGTTCGAATCCTTCACCCGCTGCCAAAACCCCGGAACGAGAGTTCCGGGGTTTTTCTTTATGCCGCGGCAGGCAGGAAGTATTTGATTTGCATGGAAAACAGCGGAAAAGTGTGCTATGATATTTTCGTTATTATACGCCCGGTGAAGACGCACAGAAAGGGACGAAGGCTGCCATGGGAGAGATGAGTGCCGTCAGACGCTATTCGTTGAAGGAACTGGTGGAAGCGGAGAAGGTCAAGGTCTACGGCCGCTGCATTCTGCTGGAAAATGAGGCGCTCAGCTGCGATTTCAGTGCCTCCGGTATTGAATTTAACGCTTATTGCAGCGGAAATGTGACGGTGGATGTCAAAGTCATTGCGCCCACCTACGGTACGGAGCCGGAAAAGAGCTTTGGCTGCTATTATACCGTCTGGGTAGACGGCATCCGCAACGATGTCCGCCGCTCGGAGGAAGACCCCCGGGAGAACGGCCTGCGGATCGACGGCGAGGGCACGCTGGTTCTGGCAGAAGATCTGCCGGAAGGATGGCATACCTTCAAGATCCTGAAGCAAAGCAATGTCCTGCGCTGCATCACCGAACTCCAAGCTGTTTCGCTTACCGGTGAATTTGGCCGGCGACCTGCGGACAGCCGCTTGCTGATCGAGTTTATCGGGGATTCTTTGACCTGCGGTACCGGCAATTTGGCCAGACCGGACTGGGGCGATGTTTCCATCAACTATGAGGAAAGCACCAGTGGCTTCGCCTACATGACGGCTGACGAGCTGGGGGCGGACTGGAATATCGTGGCGCGCCCGGGCATCGGCGTGGTATTTGCCTCGGTCAACAAAAACAACATGAGTGAGATCTACCACCTTCAGTGCTTCTGGAGAAGTAACAAGACCGAGCAGAAGGTGGGACGCATCCCTGATCTGGTGGTAATCTACCTTGGCACAAACGATAATCGCCAGTTGAAACGAGGGCCGGAATCGGCACCCATCTTCGACAAGGCCTTTCGCCATCTGGTGGACACCGTCATTTCAAACTACGGCAAGGAGACGCCCATTCTTCTGCTCAAAAGCCGCTCTCTGACGGAGACAGCCAAAGCTGTGATCCGTGGAATCGCTTCGGATTACGAGAATGTAAATTTTATTCCCTTTACACATCACGAGGGTGGCGGTGAGGGACATCCCGATCTGGCGGAGCATCGCATGGAGGCGGATGAGCTGATCGCGGCGCTGAAAGAGCGCTATCCCGCACTTTTCCCTGCAGAATAATGGCTTGCAAAAAGACCCGCGCCCCCATCAGGGGCGCGGGTCTTTATACGGTTTTGTGCTGTGTGCGGAAGATGCGGCAGACCTTCTGGTCAGCGCAGAGCTTTGAGGGGAATGCCACTCTCGCAGGGAACCCCAACCTGACATTTTCCGCAGCCGTAGCGGATGCGGTTGTTGGGGCCGTGGGGTGGCAGGAAGGTGGCTCGCACAAAGGGACCGCAGATGGTCTGATCCTTTCCGTCGATCACGCCCCGCTTTACATCAATGGCGCCGGCGGGACAGTTTGCAGCACAGGCGCCGCACATCGTGCAGTAGGCGAAAGGATTGTCATATAGGCGGTCTGCGGCAGGCAGAGGCGCGGATGTGACGATGCTCCCGAAGCGCCCGGCAGTGCCTTTGGCAGTGATGAGGCTTTTGGAGAGCCCGAAGGTTCCCAGCCCGCACACATAGGCTATGTGCCGCTCCGACCAGTTGGAGGAATAGGGAGTCAGAAGACGGAAACGGGGGTCTGCTGCGGGGTATACCGCGGAATGACCGGCTTTTCGTAGCTGTTCGCACAGGAAGCCGCCCAATTTGTCCAGCATGATCTGGCCTTCAATGCGGGCATGGAGCCACTCATCCGAGGCGGCATCGCCGGAGCGGTTTGACTGCCTGACCGCATCCGTAAAGGGCAGGAAAAACGCGAGAACGCTTTGCGCCTCAGGCAGCCAGTCGGTGGGCAGGAAGGCTCCCTCGCCGATGACCCGGGGGGCTTGCAGTTCTGCAAACAGGGGATCGGCAGCGCTGGCGGAGGAGAAAAGCGGGACGCCGTAGATTTGCATTCCGGCCAGCTCTGGACGGATGGCATCCTCGGCGGATATACGATTTTCGGGAGCGGCTTCCAGATACTCGCAGGCAAGACGGAGAAGTGTTCCGGATTCCATAGTCGAGTCCTCCTGTTTGAAAACCGATTTTTAAAAGGGGATTATTCCGTCAGTCCATCAGTTCCCGCATGCGCAGCAGCATTTTCAGATCGTTGTCAATGCAGGCGGCGGCGGAGAGGTTGGGGGTGTAGTGCAGCGTGTTGCCCTTGTCCGGAGCAAGGGGTAGGATGACTGCCTCGCTGAGCCGGGAGAGGGTCAGGTTGCGGGAATAGCGCTCCCGATAGGTGTTCTCCAGAGCCAGCAGAATGTCGCGGCTGTTTTCCAGACAGGTTTTGGAGAACTGGAACACGGCTTCGCGGTTACGCTCCTTGTAGAAGCGGGGGAAGGCGTAGGGCAGGATCAGATTTGCTGCCGGCATCAATCCGGAGACAGAGGGGGCAGAGCCGTCCACGGTGTCACCGCCGATGAAGGGGTACATGGTGGATTCCACGAACCAGGCGCGCAGGGAGGGGATGAAGTACACGGCATCCACGTCCAGACCCTTGGCAGCCATCAGGTCGCGGCCTCTGCCGGAGAGCAGACCCACCAGCACCTTGTCGATCTCCAGCCCCTCCTGACGGCACAGGGGCTCCAACACGTTGATGCGGGCGCCGGAGTGCAGCAGATCGTCCACCAGCATCACAGGACGGCGGAAGGAGTGGATGGTGCGGACCTGGCTTTCCAGAGGTGCGTAGCCGGGGTAGGCGGTGATAGTGAAGGAACGCAGATCCGGTGCAAACAGCTTATCCGTGTGGATGGTCTTACTGACGGTGTTGGGGACGGCGTTGCCGCGCAGGATCTTGCCGAAGGGGACGCACATCTTGGGGCCCAGCACACGGGGATAGGTAGGCACGGCAGGCACGCCGTTGAGTTCTGTGATCTTCTGCACCAGACGATGGTAGATGACCTCTGCATTCAAAGACAGCACCAGCGTGCCGGGATACATGGCGCAGATGGCGCGCTGGAAGCGGAAGTGGGCTTGCCGCACGGCGGAAAGCACCACGGGATCGGAGGAGAACGGCTCTTTCAGTGTGGTGGGGATGTTCTGCAGCAAGACAGCAGGAGAGCGCATATCCACCACCATCAGCGGCTTGGGCGTTTCCATCTCTGCCTGCACGAACCCCTGACGCTCCAGCAGATCCAGAATCTGGGGAGACTGGAGGTCACCCCACCAGACGGCGTAACTGCAATCCTTCGCCGCGGCGAGGGAGAGCACTTCCGTCAGCAGCAGCTGGCCGGCATCGTAGGTGGTGCTTTCGGAACGAGCGACATAAAGACCGGTCAGCAGGCGGATGTGGCCTGCGGTATGAGAGCGAACATAGTTGGCAAGGGTGACATCGCCCAAAGTGTCGTAGAGATCCCGGTCGTTGATGGTGCGCAGCGTCACGCAGCCCAGCGCCGCGGCGGGCGTCTGACTGGTGTCCCAAAGGGTGCAGACACACTCTCCCGGCGTATAGGCGTGGAGTTTAGGTATCGCATCCCGGAGATCTTCCCAGTCGTTGGGGGTGGAGGTTTCCATCATGGAAAATTCCAGACTGCCCGCCAGCACGATGCGCTTGTACTGGGGTTCGCGCAGGTACAGACTGTTGCGGAAAATGAAGTCCTGCACGGTGGAATCGATCAGATTGGAAATGTCGCGTCCCAGATCGATGTTTTCGCGGATGCGGGTGGAACTGATGTCTTCCAGATGGGTGGGGAGGTGCAGTTCGATGACATCGCCCTGCAGCGCCGAGAGGTCTGTTTCCACCTCTTGATGCGCCGTGCCGCTGGCACGGCGGAACACGATGTGGTTCATGGAATGGACAGAGCCTTCGCAGGGGGCGGCTTTGTAAGACGAGGCGTTGGCCACCACGTCGGAACCGACGGTCAGGTAGAGTTCCTGATCGCCGAATACCTGTCGCAGACGGATCAGATCTTCGGGGGCCGCCAGGTTCACGGGGATGTCGTGGGGGAAGATGTACACGCCGAACTCGTCCGCCACGGACATATTGACGATCTGGCGGCGGATGAGGGAGGGCTGGGCTTTCTTCGACCAGGAAAACTCGTCCACAGCCAGGTAGACTTCAAAGCCCAGATCCCGGATGGCCTGCACGATGCCCTTGTGAGACAGGGAGAAGGGATCGAAGGTGCCAGGGAAGAATGCGGCTTTGGTATGGCTTTCGAACTGGAAGAGACCGCTCTTGTAGCGATGCTCGATGATAAAGCGGTAAATGGAGGAAAGGGCGGAAGCTGAATAGAAGAAGGTCAGTTCCTGGGCGGGCTGCTCGTTCATCAGGAAAAGGAGCTTCTTTGCGATCAGGGTGAAGAGGCTGGTCTTTTCGTCATAGCTCAGAACCGGGGAGGCAAACAGGCCGTTGCCCAGAACGTGCAGCGCTTCCTGCTGCACGCTTTCGTGGCAGGAGGCAAGTCCTTTCAGCAGGAGGCTGGCCATGCGGTTGCGTCTGCACAGCACCACGTCCTGCGGCTCTCCGAAGCGGGAACCATATTCTTCGTAGTATTCCAGTGCCGCGCCGATGGTGGCAAGGGTGGCGGTTGCGACGCCGGTGTTGGAGGAGGAGAGCATTTCCTGCAGACTGGAAAGTGCCTCATCCAGCTCCCGGGGCGCCAGCCACAGGCAGAAACGACCCAGATAACCGGGGATGTACTGGGCGATCTCCGCCTGACCGGTTTCCAGCGCCTTGGAAAGTTCCACGGCGATCTCATTCCGGCGATCCGGGGTCAGACCGGGGGCGATCTCCAGCAGGGCGGCGCCGGCCATGCGGCGCACCACGATGTTCTCGCTGACCTTGATGAGGTTGGAGAAATGGGTGGCGATGTCCAGATCGTAGCCGGGATTCTGCTTGGCCTGATGCAGGAGATATTCCACACCCACAGCCTTCAGGATCCAGGGCGTGGCAGATTTGAGGTTATCCAAAAAGACATTGCTGACAGTCTCCGGTTGATCCAGCGTGCCGCTGAAAGCAGGAGGTTCCAGACCCAGCATGGCGCACAGCTGCGTGCGCAGGAAGAACAACGGCGTGCTGGTGCCGAAATCTGCGGTGGTCATCGCCTCTGTGATGAGTGCGTATTCGGTGGAGGCGGGGTCAAGGGACTCCAGCAGATGGCGGAACAGGCGCATAGCGGCTGCCTTGTGGGGATCCTCACCCTGCTTCAGCCACCAGATAGCGAACATTACCAGCGTGTGGCGGGTGTCGCCAGTCATGCAGTCCATGGGGACATTCAGCACAGTATCCAGCAGGGCGAATGCGCCATCGGGATCGACCGTCTGGGGGTCGGAGTAGTGGCTGAACAGCTGCAGTGCGAAACGCAGACGGTTGCCTGCGGAGCTGCTGTCCAGCAGCGCGTCCACCACGGTTTTGGCCTGATAGCGGATCATACTGGTCTGGCGGGGCGTCAGGCGGTTGTCGGGATGGATCAGCCGCTGCAGATACTCCGCCCACAGTTCAAAGGGGCGGTTTTCCGTGGGGCTGGGCGCAATACCGGCCGGCAGTTCCTTTTTGTATCCGGAGAGGAACCCGGCAAGAATACGCCCCATCAGCTGCGCCGCCTGACGGCGGAGGTCGCCGTCGGGCAGAAGGAGCAGTTCATAGAGGAATTCCAGCGTCTGTTCCTTTTGGTTGGCGTTCAGATAGGTAAAATACTCCCCAAAGACGGACACATAGGCCCGAATGCGGGAGGGGTCTTTTTCGCTGCGGGCGGCTTCCAGAATGTCCGCAAAGAGCCGCTCGTGGCTCAACCGGTGCATCAGGCGGATGTTGTGATCCACAGCGGTGTGCCGCAGGGTGTAAACCACCTGCCGGTCGCCCATCAGGGCAGGTGCCTTGCGGGACGGAATGGGCATAACGGTTTTCAGGTTGGTGTCCACGCCGAAATAGGTGAGGTATTCTTCAAAGTCGTGGAGCTTTGCATAGACGTGCTGATAGCGCAGCCGCTTGGCGGGATCCACATTGTCCAGTTTGTTGAGGATCACATCGAAGGCGTCGTGCAGGCTGAACAGCTCCGTGATCTCCTGACCGTTTTCGGTGCGGGACTGCTTGACGCGGAAGTCGGAGTAGACCAGGATCAGGGATTCCGAGGAGAGGTTTTCAATCTCCAGATCCCAGACAGAATGGTTGGCGGCAATGTTGCCGATGTTGGAGAGACTTCGCTCGGTAAACCACTGGTCGGTGTAGTAATAGTGGAGATAGGGGACGCGCTCACCGGGTTTACAGCCGAATTTGCCGATGTCATGTCCGGCGGCGGCACCGGAGATCAGGCCCAGATCGACCAGACCGCCGAAGGAATGGAAGGTGCGGGACACGGTCATGGCCACATGGTGGACGCCGGCGATGTGTTCCAGTGTGCGGAAGGGCGTCACTTCCAGCCCCAGACGCATCAGTTCATAGACGTACTCATCCCGGAAGCACTGGAGGAAGCGGCGGTATTCGTCGGCGGAGATGCAGTCTGCCAGTTCCTCCTCCGTGCAGAAGGCGAAATCCAGCTGCGGGTCAAAGGGGAACACCTCGTGTTCGGCGTCCAGCAAAACCTGCAGGAAGTGGAGGAAGCACAGCGCACCGTCCTGCTGGGCGGCGGCGTGGGCGGTGTCTTCTCTGGTATACAGGCGGGAACAGGCGGTCTGATAGGTATAGGCCAGCCAGCCCTCCTCGGGAACGGGGGCGAGGCGATCCAGCAGGGGCGTAAACGCATCCAGCGCCCGCTGACAGGAAACGCGCGTTTCCATGGGCAGCAGAGGCGCGAGCAGGGCCTCCCAGTCCACGTCGGCGAAAAGGTCAGTCCGGATCATATGGAGTTTTCTTAAAAATGCCTTTTCGGCAAAGGACTCCGCCATGCGGAGATACAGCTTTTTATCCATGGGACGCCTCCGTTCATCAGGTGCTGGAAAAAGTATACCGCACTTTTCGGCATTTTGGAAGCGGTTTCTGCGAAAAAAGGTCTGCCGCAGTAAGCGGCAGACCCTTCGGCTTATTCGGTAAAATGCTCGTGCTGGAAAATGTGATCCTGACAGAAGCAATGGTATCCGGCGCAGCGGGAGCAGTAGCGGAATTCCAGATCCGGATGACTGGCATCCGTCTTGCCGCAGACGGCGCATTTGTGGCGGTAACCCCGCTCTGCCTCTTTCTTTTTCTGCTGGCGGACGGCGGACTTGAACTGAATGGTCTGGGAGGAGGTTTGGTGCTGTGCCCGCCGGCGGCGGTAGGAGAGGGATTCTGTCATCGCCGTCCAGAAAAAGACCACGAAGTTCAGCATGGCCACCACGGGCAGCAGTGCGCCGAGGAAATCTCCGACCAGCAGGGCGGTGAACGTGTCCAGCGCGAAGAGCGCCACGTCAAACCAGGCGAGCCACTTGACCTTAATGGGAATGATGAGGAACAGCAGCACCTGCATGTCGGGGAACAGGGCTGCGAAGGCGAGGAACATGGACAAACTGATATAATAGGTACCGTAGATCGTGTTGCTTCCGGGAACATAGTAGCCTGCGATGCCGGCAAGAACCGTCAGGAACATGCCGGAAAAGTAATACAGGTTGAATTTGGGTGTGCCCCACTCCCGTTCCAGCAGGTTGCCGATGAAATAGATGAAGTAGGTGGAAATGATGAAGGCAAAGGGACTTGTGGTGGACGGGAGAAACACAAAGGTGATGAGCCGCCAGAGCTCGCCCCGGAGAACGGCGCCCCAGTTGAAGGCCAGGAAGGACAGGGAACTGTAATTGGAGAAGGTCATCAGCAGATATACGATGACATTGCCCGCCACGATGTATTTCATCAGGTTGGAAATGCCGAAATTGGGATGGTTATAGGCAAACCGCTCCACGGCGGCATTGAGTTTTTTCAAAGAAAATCCCCCCAAAACAGGAAATGATATTTCATTATACCCATATATGGCAGAAAAGTCATGTATAAATTTTAAACGATGGCAAAAAGAGGCGGAAAAGAGGAAAAAACCGTCTTGACAAACAGAAAAGACCTGATAGAATAAACGAGAAAAATCAATACCCCTTATCAAGAGTGGCGGAGGGAACGGCCCTATGAAGCCACGGCAACCTGCTTATGACAAGGTGCCAAATCCGACGGAAAGCGACAGATGAGGAGCGAACAGCCGGAGTCATTGTGCGTTTCGTCGTCGAAACGCGCATTTTTTTCGCCTCTTGGTAAGAGAAGAAAAGGAGAACAACTATGGCAAGACGTTATTTATTTACTTCCGAGTCCGTGACCGAGGGTCACCCCGACAAGATCTGCGACCAGATCTCCGACGCGGTGCTGGACGCCATCCTGGCGCAGGATCCCATGGGCCGCGTGGCCTGCGAGACCACGGTCTCCACGGGTCTGGTCCACGTGATGGGCGAGATCACCACCAGCTGCTATGTGGACATCCCCAAGATCGCCCGTGAGGTCATCCGTGACATTGGCTACGACCGCGCCAAGTACGGCTTTGACTGCGACACCTGCGGCATCATCTCCAACATTGACGAGCAGTCCGCCGACATTGCCATGGGCGTCGACAAGGCGCTGGAGAACAAGCAGGGTGAGGACGCCGAACTGCAGAACGGTGCCGGCGACCAGGGCATGATGTTCGGCTACGCTTGCGACGAGACTCCGGAGCTGATGCCTCTGGCCATCTCCATCGCCCAGAAGATGGCAAAGTGCCTGACCAATGTTCGCAAGACCGGTCTGGTGAACTATCTGCGCCCCGACGGCAAGACCCAGATCACCGTGGAATACGATGAAAACGGCAAGCCTGTCCGCGTGGATACCGTGGTGCTGTCCACCCAGCACAGCCCCGAGGTCACGCTGGAGCAGATCCGCACCGACATGGTGAATATGGTCATCAACCCCTCCATCCCCGCAGGGCTGATGGACGAGAACACCAAGATCTACGTCAATCCCACCGGCCGCTTCGTCATTGGCGGCCCCCAGGGCGACTCCGGCCTCACCGGCCGCAAGATTATTGTGGATACTTACGGCGGCAGTGCTCCCCACGGCGGCGGCGCTTTCTCCGGCAAGGATCCTACCAAGGTGGACCGCAGCGCAGCCTACGCCGCCCGCTGGGTGGCCAAGAACGTGGTGGCTGCCGGGCTTGCCTCCAAGTGTCAGGTGCAGCTGGCCTACGCCATCGGCGTGGCGCAGCCCGTGTCTATCCTCGTGGATACCTTCGGCACCGGCAAGGTGGATGACGGCAAGCTGGAAGATGCCGTCCGCAAGGTCTTTGACCTGCGCCCCACCGCCATCATCCGCGATCTGGATCTGCGCAAGCCCATTTACCGCCAGCTGGCCGCTTACGGCCACATGGGCCGTGAAGATCTGGGCGTTTCCTGGGAAAAGACCGACCGCACCGAGGCGCTGAAAGCCGCCGTGGCGGAGTAAACAACGCAACACGAATAAGAGTGCAGACCGTCTAACGGACGGTCTGCTTTTTTTTGCGGTTTTCGATCTGGGCATCCCGGCATTTTTAATTGTAATCCGGGCGGGGATTTGCTATACTGAAAAGAAAAATAAGAGGAGGGCGCTGCGCATGAAGCGCTGTTTGATCTTTGCTGCGGGCTCTTTTTACGGCTTGGTTCAGCGGCCGGAGCAGGGCGATCTCGTCATTGCCGCCGATGGCGGATACCGGATCTGCCGGCAGGAGGGTATCGTGCCGTCGCTGCTTCTGGGGGACTTTGATTCCATGGATGCGCCGACGGATTTCGCGGCTGTCTGCCGCCTGCCGGTGGAGAAGGATGATACCGACACGATGGCCGCCATTCGATACGGCCTGGAACAAGGCTGCACGGAATTTCACATTTATGGCGGAACCGGCGGCAGGCGGCTGGATCACACCCTTGCCAATTTGCAGGCGCTGCTGTTCCTGCGCCGTCACGGAGCCCGCGGTTGGCTGTATGACGATGCCTTTGTCTGGACGGCCATCGAGAACGAATCCCTCACGGTGGAACGCACCGTGGATTGGGGCTTGCTTTCTTTGTTCTGCTTGGGCGAAAAGGTGGAGGGCGTATCCGTCACCGGTGTGCAGTATCCGCTGGCAGAGGGTGTGCTGACTTCAGACTTCCCTCTTGGCGTCAGCAATCACATTCTGGAGGATGAAGCGGTGATTTCTGTCCGGCGCGGCGCGCTGGTCGTCGGCTGGCAGACAGACGGTGTTCTATAAAAAGAATAGCGATTTCGATAATCTTTCGTTGCGGTAGGCACATAGGTATTGTATAATTAGACCAAGAAAGGTTGACCTTTCCGCAAACGGCTTGCGCAAACGAGAATGGAGGAAGCGAAGAGTATGGCGACATTTACCGTGAACGGCCGCACCGTGACCGTGGAAAAAAACCAGAAACTCATCCGTTACCTCCGGGATGAACTGCGCCTGGCCAGCGTGAAAGACGGCTGCAGCGAGGGTGCCTGCGGCACCTGTACCGTGCTGATCGACGGCAAGGCCACCAAGGCCTGCATCCCCCAGACCGATAAACTGGAAGGGAAGGAGATCCTGACTGTTGAGGGTCTCAGCCCATTTGAACAAGAGGTTTATACATACGCCTTCGGCAAGGCCGGCGCGGTGCAGTGCGGGTTCTGCATCCCCGGTATGGTGATCTCCGCCAAGGCGCTGCTGGACAAAAATCCGACTCCCACCCGGGAAGAAGCCGCCTTTGCCATTCGCAACAACATCTGCCGCTGCACCGGCTATGTCAAGATCATCGACGGCATCCTGCTGGCGGCGGAGGTGTTTGCTTCCGGTAAGATTCCGGAAGCCCCCACGGACTGGTCACTGGGCCAGCGCGTGCCCCGGATTGACGTGGAGGAGAAGGTCACCGGCACCGGCATCTATCCCGATGATATTTATCTGGACGGCATGATCTACGGCAGCGCCGTTCGCTCTGCCTATCCCCGCGCCCGGGTGCTTGCCATCCACACAGAAGAAGCGGAAGCGCTGCCCGGCGTGGTAGGCGTGTTTACCGCCGCCGACATTCCCGGCCAGAACAAGGTGGGACACCTGAAAAAAGATTGGGACACTATGATCGCCGTGGGCGACATCACCCACTATCTGGGCGACGCCATTTGCCTTGTGGCGGCGGAAACGCCGGAGATTTTGGCAAAGGCCAAGGAGCTGGTGCGGGTGGACTATGAGGAACTGCCCATGGTGCGCTCGCCCCGAGAGGCCATGCTGCCTGATGCGCCGTTGGTACACGAGACCGGCAACCTGCTGGCTCACAAGCACATCCAGCGTGGCAATCCGGCGGAGGCCATCGCAAAATCCAAGTATGTGCTGACCCAGCGCTTCTCCACGCCCTGGACGGAACACGCGTTTCTGGAGCCGGAGTGCGCCGTGGCCTATCCGGAGGATGACGGCGTTATGATCCTCTCCACGGATCAGAGTGCCTACGATACCCAGCACGAAACGATGGGGATGCTGGGCCTGCCCGCCGAGAAGGTGAAGGTCCGCAACTGTCTGGTGGGCGGCGGCTTCGGCGGAAAAGAAGATGTTACCGTGCAGCACCATGCGGCGCTGATCGCATACCTGACCAAGCGGCCGGTGAAAGTGAAGCTGACCCGCGCCGAGAGTATCCTGATCCACCCAAAGCGTCACCCGATGGAGATGGAATTTTCTCTGGGCTGTGATGAAAACGGCATCATTCAGGGCGTGGCGGCGGAAGTCATTGCCGACACCGGCGCTTATGCCTCGTTGGGCGGTCCGGTGTTGGAGCGCGCCTGCACCCATGCCGCTGGCCCCTATAATTATCAGAATTTCGAGATCGACGGCTGGGCCTACTACACCAACAACCCGCCTGCCGGTGCGTTTCGCGGCTTCGGTGTGACCCAGACCTGCTTCTGCATTGAAAGTCTGCTGAACCGGATGGCCGATCTGGTGGGTATTACCCCGTGGGAGATCCGCTACCGCAACGCCATCCGCCCCGGACAGGAACTGCCAAACGGCCAGATTGTGGACGAATCCACCGGTCTGGTGGAGACGCTGGAGGCGGTGAAGCCCTATGTGGATGCCAACCCCTATGTGGGGCTGGCCTGCGCCATGAAAAACGCCGGTGTCGGCGTGGGTATCCCTGATACCGGCCGCGTCCGGCTGGTGGTGCAGGACGGCAAGATCCACATACTGGCCGGTGCTTCCTGTATCGGGCAGGGACTGGGCACCGTGCTGGTGCAGATGGTCTGCCAGCAGACAGGTGTTGCCCGGGAACAGGTGGTGTACGAGCGGGCGAACACCTACAACGCGCCGGATTCCGGCACGACATCCGGTTCCCGCCAGACCCTTGTGACCGGCGAAGCCTGTCGCAGAGCCTGTGAGGAACTGATAGAAGCATTAAAGGGAAAAACCTTGACAGACCTGAATGGGCAGGAGTTTTACGGAGAATATCTGGCAAAAACCGACCCGTTGGGCGCCGAGGTGCCGAATCCTGTCAGCCATGTGGCTTACGGTTATGCCACCCAGGTGTGTGTTCTGGATGAGGACGGAAAGATCCGTCAGATGGTGGCTGCCCACGATGTGGGCAAGGCTGTGAACCCCACCTCCATTGAAGGCCAGATCGAAGGCGGCGTGGTCATGTCCATGGGTTTTGCCCTGACAGAGCGCTATCCGCTGGAGGACTGCAAGCCCACCGCCAAATACGGCACGCTGGGTCTGTTCCGGGCCAACCAGATCCCGGAGATTGTTCCCATCATCGTTGAAAAACAGGGATTGAATGTGGCCTGCGGCGCCATTGGTATTGGCGAGATCACATCCATCCCCACAGCACCTGCCATTGCGGATGCCTATTACCGCTATGACGGACAGTTCCGCACCAGCCTGCCGCTGGCGGATACCCCCTATACACGTAAATAAAAGAAGCCGCGGCGGAAAGCCGCCGCGGCTTATCTTATAAAGGAAGGCTGTGCAGCGCTTCCGGAGTATCCACGTCGAACAGCTCTGCGTCATCGGTTTCCAGCAGTACCAGATCAGCCTCGTGACGGCGGATGACGCTGCTGCCGCCCCGGTCTTCCGTCAGTTCCATCAGCTTCGGGAAGAAGCGGGCAGGGAAGATACATGGGTTGCCGCGGATGCCGTTGTGTCCAAGAGCGGCGATCTTTTCCGGCTGTTGTTTCCAAAACTCTGCCAGCGCCGCCACGGTTTCCTTCCGCAGCAGCGGCTGGTCGGAGACCAGAAACAAAACGCCGTCACAATCGCGCAGTTGGGTCAGTCCCAACTGGATGGTGTGGCTGATGCCATACTCCGGGTGCGGGTTATGCAGGGCGGAAAAGTGAAATTCCTCTGCGAGGCGCATGATCTCCGGATACTGGGTGACGACCACTACGTTGTGGAACAGCGCTGCCGGAACGGCCTCCAGCGCACGCAGAATCAGGCTGCGGCCATCCAGTTGTGCGGCCAATTTGTTTTCGCCAAAGCGTTTGGCATTTCCCGCTGCCATGACGACACATCCGATTTTCAGGCATTTTTCCAAGAAGCATCACCTCGCTGCTTGTAGTATATCCGTTTTTTCCCCAAACCGTCAACGGGGGAGAGCCCGATTTCATGAGGAGGGACAGCCATATGAGCAAAAGTGTCGGAAAAAGTGTGATCCGCGTGGATGCCTACGAAAAGGCCACCGGACGCGCCAAATACATGGATGACCTTTGCGACAAGGGCGCACTGGTCGCAAAGATCTGTCACTCCACCATTGCCCACGGCTATGTGACCGCTGTGGACACTGCAGAGGCAGAGACGATCCCGGGCGTGGTGAAGATTCTGACCTGCTTTGATGTGCCCAATATCCCGTTTCCCACGGCAGGCCATCCCTGGTCCACCGACCCCGGACATCAGGATGTGGCGGATCGACTGCTGCTCAACCGCCATGTGCGCTACTGGGGCGACGATGTGGCGGTGGTCATTGCGGAAAACGAGGTGGCTGCGGCGCAGGCTGTCCGCGCGTTGAAGGTGGAATACGAGGAACTGCCCTTCGTGCTGGATGTGCAGAAAGCCATGGAGGAGGGCGCGCCCCTGATCCATGAGGAATATCCCGGCAACATCCTCAAACACACGGACATCCGCCGCGGCGACTATGAGACCGCCCGGAAGGAGCCGGGGCTGATCTGCGTGGAGGGGTGGTACGATACCCCCACCGTGCAGCATTGCCACATCGAAAACCACGGCTGCTTCGCCTATGAGGAGGCAGGCCGCATTGTGGTGGTTTCCTCTACCCAGATCCCGCACATCATCCGCCGCGTGGTGGGTCAGGCGCTGGGTATCCCCTGGGGCAAGGTGCGTGTCATCAAGCCCTATATCGGCGGCGGCTTCGGCAACAAGCAGGACGCCCTGTACGAGCCCCTTTGCGCGTGGTGTACCACCCAGGTGGGCGGCCGACTGGTGAAACTGGAGTGCAGCCGGGAGGAGACCTTCGTTTCCAACCGCGTCCGCCACGCCATCCGCACCCACATCATCTCCTATGTCCGTCCCGACGGTACACTGGTGGCTCGGAAGTTCGAGGCCTTCTCCAATCAGGGTGCTTACGCTTCTCACGGCCACGGCGTGGTAGCCAAGGGTATGGGCGCGTTCCCACAGCTGTACCCCTGCGACAATCTGGAATGCGACTGCTGGTCGGTATTCACCAACCGCCCCGCTGCCGGCGCCATGCGCGGATACGGTATTCCGCAGGCCATGTTTGCCGGGGAAGCCCATATCGACGACATCTGTAAGGCTATCGGTATGGAACCGCTGGAATTCCGCCGCAGAAATTTGATGCCGGTGGGCTATAAGGACGCCTTCTCCAAGAATGAGCTGTATTACGACAGCTTCAACCAGTGCATGGATCGCGGAATGGAGCTGCTGGACTATGCGCGCAAGCGGAAGGAATATCAGAACCAGACCGGCTCCGTCCGCCGCGGCGTGGGTTTGGCGGTGTTCTGGTACAACACCGCAGTGTGGCCCATTTCGCTGGAGTCCTCCTCCTGCCGCATGGTGCTGAATCAGGACGGCTCCCTCCAGTTCCAGACCGGCGAAACGGAGATCGGTCAGGGCTGCGATACCGCCTATTCCCAGATGGTGGCAGATGCCGTGGGCATCCCGCTGAAGGATGTGCACGTGGTGTCTACACAGGATACGGACATTACGCCCTTCGGTCTTGGTGCCTATGCCTCCCGGCAGACTTATGTGGGCAGCTTTGCCATCGTGCAGACGGCACAGGCGCTGCGGGAGCGGATTTTGAACATTGCTCACGAACAGACTCGGATGCCGGTGTCCAATCTGGATCTGGTGGACGGGCAGATCATCCGCAAGTCCGACGGCCGTGTGCTGAAATCGCTGGGTGAACTGGCCACGGAGAGCCTGTATTCTCTGGAATCCAGCCAGCATATCACGGCGGAGACCACTGCCCAGATCAAGACCAACGCCTATTCCTTCGGCTGCAGCCTTGCAGAGGTGGAAGTGGATATCCCCATGTGCAAGGTGAAGCTGCTGAACCTTGTCAATGTGCATGACTGTGGCCGGCTCATCAATCCCGCACTGGCGGAGGCGCAGGTTCACGGCGGCATGTCTATGGGTATCGGCTTCGGTCTCTCGGAAGAACTGAAATTCGACGAAAAGACCGGCAAGCCGCTGAACAACAACCTGCTGGACTATAAGCTCTCCACTTTTATGGATCACCCTGCGCTGCAGGCTGCTTTCGCGGAGAATCCCGAGCCAACCGCGCCATTCGGAACCAAGTCGCTGGGCGAACCGCCGGCCTGCTCGCCGGCGCCTGCCATCCGCAATGCCATTCTGCAGGCCACCGGCGTTGCCGTTGACAGCTGTCCCATCACACCCCATGTGCTCTACCGGGCATTCAAAGAGGCGGGACTTATCACAGATTAAAGGAGGAAACGCGTTATGTATGATATGAAAGCCTTGTATCAGGCCAAAACCGTGGCAGACGCTGTTTCCCTCCGTCTGGCACACCCTGATGCCCACATCATCGCCGGCGGCAGCGACGTGCTGGTGCAGATGCGGGAAGGGAAACGCGCCGGTGTGGAGCTAATCTCCATCTACGGCCTCGACGAGCTGCGGGGTGTGAAGCTGGAGACGGACGGCACCATCCGCATTGGTTCCCTGACCAGTTTTTCCCACATCACCCATGACCCCATTATTCAGGCGCATATCAATGTGCTGGGTGAGGCGGTGGATCAGGTGGGTGGCCCCCAGATCCGCAACATCGGCACCATCGGCGGCAATACCTGCAACGGTGTGACCTCTGCGGATTCCGCGTCTACGCTTCATGCGCTGGATGCCATCGTGGAACTGACCGGTGCCAACGGCGTGCGCCATTGCCCCATTCATGAGTTTTATATCAAGGCCGGCAAGGTGGACATCCGGGAAGGAGAGATCCAGACCGCCATCCTCATCCCGAAGGAGAGTTACGAGAACACTTTTGGCCATTACATCAAATACGCCATGCGCAATGCCATGGACATCGCCACGCTGGGCACTTCTGTCAATGTCCGGCTATCTGCTGACAAAAAGACGGTGGAACGCGCCCGCATCGCCTTTGGTGTGGCCGGACCTGTACCCCTGCGGGCAAAGACTGCCGAGGTACTGGCTGCCGGAAAGGCCGTCAGCATGGAACTGGCAGAGGATTTTGCCTGTGCGGTGAAGGAGGACATCAACCCCCGCGACTCCTGGCGTGCCGCCAAAGACTTCCGGATGCACATTGCAGTGGAGAGTGCAAAACGCGCCTTTGTTGAGTCTGTAAGACTTGCGGGAGGTGAACTGTAATGGAAAAGCACATTACACAGTATCAGACCGTTCGGTTTACCCTGAATGGCCGTGAGGTGGAGCGCACCGTGGATGTGCGCGCCAGTTTGACGGATATGCTGCGCAACGATTACCGTATGACCTCCGTGAAGAAGGGCTGTGAGGTGGGGGAGTGCGGCGCCTGCACCGTCATCATCGACGGCGAGGCCTTCAACTCCTGCATCTATCTGGCTGTCTGGGCGGAGGGGAAGCACATCACCACTTTGGAGGGTCTGCTTGGCCCCAACGGAGAGCTGTCCGACATTCAGCAGGCTTTTGTGGAGGAGGCGGCGATCCAGTGCGGCTTCTGCACGCCGGGCTTCATCCTGACGGCGTGGGAGATCCTGGAAAGCGGCAGGGAATATGCCGATGACGAGCTGCGCAAGCTGCTCTCCGGCCATCTGTGCCGCTGCACCGGCTATGAAAACATCCTCCGTGCCGTGAAAAAGACCATGTACCGTCGGCTGGGCAAAGAACTGCCCCGGTAAGAGCCGCGTAAAGAACACTAAAAAGGGGGTTTCTCCATGAAAACCATCATCACCATCGGCCGGCAATTCGGCAGCGGCGGCAAGGAGATCGGAATTCGTGTCGCAAAGGAATTGGGTATTCCGTTTTACGACAAGGAACTTTTGCAGGAAGCAGCCAGAAAGAGCGGCCTGTGCCAGCAGATCATGGAAAGTTTTGATGAACGTCCCAGAAGCGCACTGTATTCCCTTGCCATGGATGCCTATATGCTTGGCTTGCCCAGTGCCGGGGCAGGAGATTCTTTGGAGCAGCAGGTATATCTGGCCACCTTTGATACCATCCGCCATATTGCGGAGCAGGGTCCCTGTGTGATGATCGGCCGCTGCGCGGACTATGCGCTGGCGGAAAATCCCGACCTCCTGAGCCTGTTCATCCATGCACCCATGGACGTCCGCATCCAGCGGGTGGCCAAGCGGCAGAACCTGACGCCGGAAAAGGCGCGACAGCTGATCGTCAAAACGGATAAACGGCGCGCGGCCTATTACGAGTACTATTCCTCCCGGAAATGGGGCGCTGTGGAAAGCTATGATTTCTGCCTGGATTCCAGCTATCTGGGACTCGGCAGAACGGTGGAGCTGATTCAGGCTATGGTAGCCCACAAGGAGCACCCCATCCCCAGTCCCACAGAGTTCGACCCCACCCGCCCCAACGACTAACGCAAAAAAAGAACGGGCTGACACAGCCCGTTCTTTTTGTTTTCAATGTTCCGGATGCTTGAAAAACGCAAAGGCTTCCTCAAAACGCGCCTGTGCAAACGCATCCACCTCGGCCACGCAGGCGTTGTAGGTGTTCAGCAGCTGCTCGGCCTCCGGGGTCAACACCGCGCCGCCGCCGTGCTGCCCGCCGATGGTGGATTGGAGCATTTTGCAGCCAAAGACGTCCTCTGCCGTGCGGATGATGCGCCAGGCCTTGGAATAGGCCATTTCCATGGAAGCGGCAGCAGCCCGCAGGGATTTGTGGATCCGGACGCGCTCCAGAAGGGTGGCGATACCGGGGCCGAAGCAGCGGCGGTCGTCCCCGGAATACAGGCGCAGGATCAGTTTGAGATGCAGTTCCTTATCCATCGGTCTTCCCTCCGAAGCGGCGCCGAAAGCGATTTGCGGTGCCGCAGTTTTTTTTAGTGTACCACATTTCTGCCGATTTGCAAACAGCGGAAACTGTGCTAGAATATCTTTGTTGAAAAATACCGCCTGACATGGCGATGTATCAGGAGGCCAAGCATGGAAAAAATCAGATTGGGAAAGACAGAATTGCTGGTGTCCCGCACTTCTTTCGGCGCGCTGCCCATCCAGCGGATCTCAAAAGAAGATGCGGCCAGACTGGTTCGCCGGGCATTTGACGCCGGTGTCAATTACTTTGACACCGCCAATGCCTATACCGACAGCGAAGAAAAGCTGGGCGCAGCCCTGCACGATGTACGTAAAGATGTTATCATCTCCACCAAAAGTGCCGGAAAGGACAAGCAGACGGTGCTGGCTCATATCGAGCAGAGCCTGCGCAATCTGCAGACGGACTATATTGACCTGTTCCAGTTCCATAATCCTGCGGAACTTCCCGATCCCGACGACCCTGACGGAGCATTTGCCGCTGCGCTGGAGATGCAGAAAAAGGGCCATATCCGCCACATCGGTATCACGAACCACCGTCCGAAGCTGGCCATGGAGGCGGTGGCGTCCGGCAACTTTGAAACGCTGCAATTCCCGTTCTGCTATCTGGCCGCAGATACGGATTTTGCCATCGTGGAAGCCTGCCGCAAGGCGGACATGGGTTATATCGCCATGAAGGGGCTCTCCGGCGGATTGCTGAACAACGCCGAGGCCTGCTACGCTTTTATGCGGGAGTATCCCCATGTGGTGCCCATCTGGGGCATCCAGCACGAGTGGGAGCTGGACGAGTGGCTGGAACTGGACAAGCGTGACCCCCGCATGACACCGGAACTGCGGGCTGTTATTGAGAAGGATCGCAAGGAGCTGGCCGGCAACTTCTGCCGAAGCTGCGGCTATTGCCTGCCCTGTGCCGCGGGGATCGACATTCCCCAGGCCGCCCGTATGAATGCACTGCTGCGCCGCTCGCCCTATCAGCAGTATATGACGGATACCTGGTATGCCAAGATGCACAAGATCGAGGCGTGCATCCACTGCGACGCCTGCAAGTCCCGCTGCCCCTACGGGCTGGACACCCCGGCGCTGCTGCAACTGATGCTGGAGGATTACGATGCGTTTTACGCAGAGCATCACAATGATCAATGAGGAGAGGGAAGAATGCTGTTCAAAAATGAAGAATCCAGCCTGAAGCTGGATGTTGTCAATTATGAGTTCCCGCCCGACGGGGGAGCCCCCGGCAGCGACGACCGCAACTGGCTGGTGCTGCGCGCCACTTGGGTCAATGAGGACGGTCTGGTTATCAAGGACTCCAACAGCTGTCTGCTGACCTATGAATTGCAGGAGATGACCGCGGGGCTGAAGGTGGTGAAGGCGGGCTTGAAGCAGCGCTATGAGAGCGAATTTGCCGAGCCGTACTTCATGCTTTCTGCCGACGCGGTGGAGGGGGGCTTTCGCTTCTTTGTGTCCTTCACACTGCCCAACACCATGGAGGATGAGGATGTGGCGGAGCTGTATGCCCACATGACAATGGAGGAGATGACCTCTCTGATCGCGGAGCTGGACGGCCTTTGCCGAAAGTTTCCCGACCGTACCTGAGAATGAGAAAAGCACGCCGCACAATGCTGTGCGGCGTGCTTTGGTTAAGTGGGGGTAAAAATTATTTTTCAAACTGAACGGGCTTGACGTCTTTGCCCGCGAACGCGTTGGGGCCGGGATCGGAGAGGGAGAAATACATTTTTGCGGCTTTTGTGGTTCCGAAGTCCCGGTTGGAACCGGAGTTCTGCACTTCGTTGAAGGCGTCCCGGAACATCTGATTGTGGGCTTCTTCCCGGTTGAGGAGGAAGTCGATGGTTTCCCGCACCTTCTTGTCGGCGATCTGTCGATAGAGGTATTCGTATACAACCTTTGCCCGCTGTTCGGAGGCGATGTTGCTGAGCAAATCGGCGCACAGATCGCCGGTGACGGTGACATAGTCGCCGGTCCAGGAGTAGCCCGAGGCATTGATGAGTCCGGGGTTCAGGCCGAGGATCACATGGGTCTGGATCTCGCCGGCGGGGACAGCGGCAGCATCCACATCGTGGCCGTTGAGGAGGTTGATGGTTTGCGCCACCATTTCCATATGACTGAGCTCCTCGGCGGCAATATCCAGAAACAGGTCCTTGATCTTGGGGTCCTTAATGCGGAAGCTCTGGGACATATACTGCATGGCGGCTTTCAGTTCGCCGTTGCCGCCGCCCAGCTGTTCCTGCAGCAGTGCGGCATACTGGGGGTTGGGCTTTTCAATCTCTACGGGATGAAACAGCAGTTTTTCGTGTTTGAACATAGCGGGCCACTCCTTTTGTTTGCATGTAGATGGAGTGTGCCCATTTTTTTAGAGCTTATGCGTTGGATGCGTGAGCGGTATTTGAAGCACCCTTGAGGGAACAGGAAAAGGACGCTGTGTGAACAGCGCCCTTTTTGGCAAATCAGATTCAGATAAACATTACCAGCACGCCGACAATGACGGCAAAAACACCGCCGATCCGCTCCATCATCAGGGCGGTATCAGAGGGTTCTGCGTCCTTATAGCGCCAGCCCCACTCCAGATACCATGCGGTGTGGGGAGAGAGGGCGCTGAAGAGGCCAAGGGCGATGAAGAGCAGACCGAACAGCGGATGACCGCTGCTGCCGCGCTCTTGCTCCGGCGGTTCGAAGGAGATGAGGTCGCAGAGCGTATCGCCGTCAGCATAGCGCTCCGGATCGTAGTTGTCGCTCCATCCACCCAGCCCCATATTTCCGTTCCAGGTGAAATAGTAGGTGGCGCCGTTGGGGTAGGTGATGTTGATGCTTTTGCTGCTGCTGGTTTCCGAAACCGTGAAGGTATACACATCCTCGCCCTTGGTGATGGTCCCATTCTCCGTGTCCACGGTAAAGCCGTCTTTCTCGTAAGTGGATTCTTGCGAGGAAGCCTCCGACGAAGCACAGGCGGTCAGGGAAAATGCCAGAAGAACTGTCAGCAACAGGAGCAAAATGCGTTTCAATGGCGACACCTCCTTTTTTTCAATATAACACAGCAGCGTCGAAAAGTCACGATAAAAACAAAAAGCACCCGATTTGGGTGCTTTTTGTTTGATCCTATTACAGGCTGTTGGCCTCGTCGACCACCTTGCGGATGGCGGCGGCGGCATCGTCGGGCAGCACGTTGAAGCCGCCCTCGGCGTCCTTCAGGCCTTCCACATACTTCAGGCGATCCTGCATACGAGCCTTCAGCTGGGCGACATAGTCGGCGTCAGACAGGTCAGGCACGAAGCCTTCCTGCTCGAAGATCTCGATGTCGGAGAAGGGGCCCCAGGGCTTGAACTCGGCCTTGGACTCCACCACGGACTCCAGAACGCCCAGAGTGATCTCCTTGGTGACCTTCTTGCCCATGAAGTCGCCGGTGTTGATGATGTAGCAGGCAACGTTCTTCTCGGCGACCAGCTTCTTGAACTTCTCATAGTCATTGACCAGAGGATAAGTACGGAAGGGGTTGGCGTAGGGCTCGACGACCAGAGCGTTGGGGTCGACGCCTTCCTTCAGGCGCTCGGCAGAGGAACGCTTGGTGGCCAGAGTGGCGCCCATGACGGAGGCCAGAGCGGCACCCTTCAGGCGGACGATGGGAGGAATGGTGGGATCCTTCATGATCCAGAAGATGGCGTTGACGGGAGATTCGATCTTGTCAACGCGGTTGGGGGACCACAGCTTGCTCTTGATGGCACGGCCGTTGCCGTTGCGCACGTCCTCGGTGACCAGAACGACCTTGCCGTCCTCGTCCAGAGTGGCGGAGCAGTTCTGGGCGGTCAGCAGATACTTGTTGTCGGGGGAATCCACGGGATAGTCCGCGGTCTTGTCGAAATAGGTGGGCTCCAGAGCCACAGAGGAGCAGGTGTCGGAGTTGATGATGAAGGCGTCGTCATGCAGCACCTTGATGGCGGGATACTTGTCGCCGTGCTTGGCATGAGTCAGGGTGGACTTGCCGGAGCCGGACAGACCGAACACGGCTGCCACGTACTTGCTGCCGTCTTCCAGGGTGTATTCCTTCTGGCCGCCGTGGCAGGAGGCGTAGCCGTTGCGGTTGGCGATGGCCCAAGCCAGAGTCAGGGTGCCCTTCTTGTGCTCGCCGAAGTAGCGCATGCCCAGAATGGCGGCGCAGTTGGTCTCGGTGTTGAAGTAGCACAGGCACTTGGGATCACAGATATGCTCCATGCCGGGGGCACCGGGCCACTGGGGATCGGAGAAGATGTAGATGTCGGCTTCCTTGCCGTCGCCAACGGGCTTGGATCTCTTGTACATCTTGACGTACTCGTCAGACTGATACTGGAAGTTCAGCATCCAGTTGTACAGCAGGTTTTCCTCGCCTTCGGGGATCAGCAGGTGCGCCTTGACCATGAATTCCTCATCCAGACCGATGAAGGTCTCGGCGTGATACATGGTCTTCCAGCGGGTGTCGTACACGGCGTCCATCACGATCTTGTCCAGAGCGGTGGTGTCGACGCCGGGCTTGCCGGTGATGCGGCGGGCGGGGGCGTAACGGCCGGTGATGGAACCATCGTTGAACAGCAGGACCTTGGCATCGGGCTCCAGGCCGAACTCCTCGCCGCGGTAAACGGGCATATCGGTCACAACGGTGCCGGGGGAGTTCTTGGCCAGCTCATAAGCTTCCTTCAGGGTATTGACCTTAATGACATTGTTGCCGTAGAAAGGGGCTTCAATGATAGAACGGGTCTTGGAAAAACCGACCTGACCGGGGCCAATCTCGGTTCTGGAATAGCAGGCTTTCGTAGACATACAGGGAACCTCCTTAAATTATAGCTGGGACACTATTACCATCGTACCCCATCGTTTTTGAAAATGCAACACGTAAACGTTTAACGTTTCAAGGATTTGGACAGACGGGCAAAATCCTCCAGCGTCAGCCGCTCGCCGCGGATGTCTGCAGGAAGTCCGCAGGCGCAGATGGCGGCCTGGATATCCTCCTTACCGTATGCGGGAAGGGCGGCAGAAAGACTGTTTGCAAGGGTTTTTCTGCGCAGCAGAAACGCGCCCCGCATAACCTTGAAGAAGAACGCCTCGTCCTCCACGGCAACGGCGGGCTTTTCGCGGCGCACGCAGCGCAGAACGGCGGAGGTCACCTTGGGGGCGGGGAGGAACTTTTCCCGGGGAACATCAAACAGATATTCCGTTTCCATGTAATATTGCAGGAACAGGGAGAAGGAGCCGCCATCGGGGGAACCCTGGGGCGCGGAGAGCCGCTGTGCAACTTCCTTCTGGATCAGCACGGTGATGGTTTCAAAGCAGGGGGTCTCGATGAGCTTTTCCAGAATGGGAGAGGTGATGTTGTAGGGGAGATTGGCGCACACGATGGGCATCAACCCCTGGAATTTTTCGGCAGCCAATGCGCCCAGATCCAGCTTCATGGCGTCACCGGGCACGATCTCCACGTTGTCGTAGGGAGCCATGGTCTCCGCCAGAACAGGGAGGAGATCTTTGTCCAGTTCCACGGAGACGACCTTCGCCGCCCGCTGTGCCAGTTCGCAGGTGAGCGGGCCGATGCCCGGGCCAATCTCCAGCACGCCGCAGCGCTTGTCGGCCTGTGAGGCGGCTGCGATGTTATAGGGGATGTCCGGATCGATCAGGAAATTCTGCCCCATGGATTTGGAGAAGTGGAATCCGTGTCTGCCCAGCAGGTCGCGGATGGTGTTCTGGTCACAGAGATTCATGGCAGTACCGCCTTTCAAGGATTATGGTGATTATAGCAGAAATGCCGCACTTTGCAAACCCTGTTTGCCGGGAAAAAGAAAGCCCCCGGTACGATGGGTACCGGGGGCGGACTGCATGATGGATTTACTTCAAAACATACACGGTGCAGTTTCTTCTGCCGAAGTTGATACATTCGCGATAGGTGTTGTAGAACAGGTCGATCTTGTCGCCCTTGATGCTGTAACCTGTGTCCTCGGCAACGCTGTATCCGTAGACGATGCCGTCGTTGGTCACGATATACAGGCGGGTGCCCAGGGGGATATAACGGGTGTCAACGGCCACAGAGCCGACATGGACCACCGTGCCGCTTGCGGTAATGGTACCGACGCCGTCATGCCCTGTGGTGTAGGCGGTGGCGGTCATGGAGCGGGCAGAGGAGAAGTTCATCGTGGCGCCGGATTTGAACACCAGCGTGCCGCTACCGTCTTCGTTCTTGCGAACCTCTGCAATTCTGTCGTCGCGGGAGACGGAGGAAACGGCGGTGCCGTATTCCACGATCTGATCCACGGCGGTGTTTTCGGTTTCCTCAAAGAACTCGCGGGAGACCTGCCGGCCGTTGGACCAGACGACTTCGTAGACCATGGTGCGCACACCGGCGGCACCTTCCTGCACCACTTGTTCCGTTCCCTGGGGAAGCTGGTCGCTTGCCACACGGATGGTCTCAAAGTCGGACGGTTCCTTGTCGGTTTCGTAATAAACGACCTCGGCGGCAATGGTGATGTTAATGGCGGAATCCACTGTGAGATCCACGGCGACCGTATCAAAGGGTGTGGGAACAGCACCCAGGCGGGTCAGCAGGCAGGAAATGGTTTCGCTGTCGGAGTGGCAGGTGTAGGTGTTGCCGTTTTTCTGCACCGTTACCGCAAGGTTCTCGGGCAGCGTGATGTCGTAACCGAAGGCGCCGGAAGCAACATAAAGAATCTGGTCGGAATAATCCGGAGGCGGTGCGGAAGCGGCCAGTGCAATGGCAGGATCCTCTGTTTCGACAAAGATATTCAGCGCCTTTGCCCAGTTGGTGGCAGAAAAGCTGCTGATGAAGACCGCGGCGAGAACCAACAGGGCGGTCAAGCGGCGATTTCTGATCTCATGCAGTTTTTGTGGAAGATCATGTAACTTCAAAAAAGGTACCTCCTGAAATGCGTTTTTCGAGCCTCCAAAAGAAGTAGTACAAGACCGTTCGGGACGATTTGTAACTTTTGTTACCAACTGAAAAACTTTGCACAGTATACACCGTTTGTGCGTCCTTGTCAAGTTTTTGTTGAAGAACGGCCTGTTTTTCGATGGTTTCGGGCAAAAAACAGAAAGAAACGGACAAAAATCCACCGCCAATTTCAGGATAAAAAGATTACAAAACAGTAACAGATACAGCAATATAAAACCCCGCATCCGTGACGGATGCGGGGCGGTGGGCGAGGGGTCAGGCTTCCGGTTGGGCGGAAAAGCCGAGATCCTCCAATTCGCTGACGGCGGTGGCAACGCAGTGTGCACAGCCGTCGATGGTGACCGTTTTGCTTTCCAGACTGACGGAGAAGGTCAGGCCTGCCGCGGTCAGGGCGTCGGTGATGCGCCGCACACAGTTCTGGCACATCATTTCGGGGACTTTGATGGTGGTCATGGTTGGTTCCTCCTTAAAAATAGTACAGGGTCGCATGTCCAAAAGCGGGGGGTGTCATTTTGTCATTTTCTCCACAGTGTGAACCAGTTCGTCGATCAGCTCGACTTCGCCTCGCTGGAGCCCGTCCGCCACGCAGGTGCGGATGTGGGAGGCGAGCAATTCCCGGGAAAAGGCGTTCAGCGCCGAGCGGATGGCGGAGACCTGCGTCAGGATATCGGTGCAGTAGGCCTCCTTTTCCACCATGCCGCGGACGCCGCGTACCTGCCCTTCAATGCGGCTGAGCCGTTTCAGCAGGGCTTCGTACTCGTCCTGTTCCCGGTGCTTGCGGCGGCAGCCTTCCGGCTGGCAGCAGGTCATCTTATTTTCCATAGGAGTCCTCCTTTATAGTTTGGCACGGCCCAGCCGCAGGGCGTTGCCCACCACGCAGACGGAGCTGAGAGACATGGCGGCACCGGCGAACATGGGGGAGAGCAGCGGCCCACCAAAGCAATAGAGCAGACCGGCGGCGATGGGGATGCCGACCGTGTTGTAGCAGAGGGCCCAGAACAGGTTCTGCCGGATGTGCCGGAGCGTCAGCGCAGAGAGACGCAGAGCCCGGGGGACATCATTCAGATCAGAACGCATCAGCACGATGTCGGCGGCTTCGATGGCGATGTCGCTGCCGCCGCCGATGGCGCAGCCTACCTCGGCCTGTGTCAGGGCGGGGGCATCGTTGATGCCGTCGCCCACCATCATCACGGTTCGCCCCTCCGACTGCAAGCGGCGGATCACGGTGGCTTTTTCCTCCGGCAAAACCTCGGCAATGGTCTCGTCCGCGCCCACAAGGCTGCCGATGTGGCTTGCGGCAAAGCGATTGTCGCCGGTGAGAAGAACGGTGCGGATGCCCATGGCCTTCATGCGGGCGATGGCCTCTGCGCTGGTGGATTTGACCGGGTCGGCCACGGAGATCAGTCCCAGCAGCACACCGTTTTTGGCAAAGAACATAGGCGTCTCGCCCTGTGCGGCCAGCCGCTGCGCCTCGGGCAGCAGGGGGGAAAGGTCGATGTCGGCTTCCTCCATCAATCGGCGGTTGCCGGCCAGAACGGTCTCGCCGGATACTGCCGCCTTCACGCCGCGGCCGGAGAGGGTTTCGAAGGATTCCGGTTTGGGCAGGTCGTTGAGTCCCTGTGCTGCGGTATAGGAGGTGATGGCGTCCGCCAGCGGATGGGCGGCAACGGACTCCACCGCCGCGGCGGTACACAGCAGGGTTTGGGTATCGGTCTGCCAGGGAAGAACGGTGGTGACAACGGGTGCGCCCTCGGTGACGGTGCCGGTTTTATCCAGTACCACGGTGTCGACGCTGTGGGTGATTTCCAGGATCTCGCCGGAACGAATCAAAATGCCGTGGCGGGCGCCAAGCCCGGTGCCGACCATGATGGCTGTGGGTGTGGCCAGACCCAATGCGCAGGGACAGGCAATGACCAGAACGGAGGTAAATACCTTTAATACAAAAGCAAAGGACTGTCCCGCGACGACCCAGCAGACGGCGGAGAGCAGCGCGATGGTAATCACGGTGGGGACAAAAATGCCAGCCACCTTGTCTGCTGTGCGGGAAATGGGCGCCTTTCTGCCCTGTGCATCCTCCACGAAGCGGATGATGCGGGCGAGGGTGGTGTCCTCTCCGGTACGGGTCACGCGGACATACAGCACGCCGTTTTGGTTTACGCTGCCGCCGATCACTTCGCTGCCCGTCGTCTTTCCCACCGGCAGGCTCTCACCGGTGAGCATTGCTTCGTTGACGCTGCTCTCGCCCTGGGTGACCACGCCGTCTGCGGGGATACGGGCGCCGGGCTTGACCAGCACACTGTCGCCGATGTGCAGGTGGCTCGTGGGCACTTCCTGTCCGGTTTCTGCAAGAATGGCGGTGTCGGGCGCCAGCTGCATCAGCGCGGTGATGGCACCACGGGTCTTTTGCATATTCCGGCTCTCCAGAAACTTGCCCAGAGAAACCAAAGTCAAGACCACGGCGGCGGACTCATAATATAAATTGTGTACATTGTGGGGATCGCTTGGAATGAGAGCGGTCATCACAACGCTGTATAAAAAGGAACAGGCAGAGCCGATGGCCACCAGAGAATCCATGTTTGGGTTTACGTGCAGCAGCGCCTTGAAGCCGCCGATGAAGAAGCTCCGTCCGCAGTAGAGGACGGGGATGGCGAGCAGGAACTGCAAAATCGCAAAATTGATCCCGTGGGTATGCATGGAAACAAGCTCCGGCAGAGGCAGGGGAGGAAGTCCGAAGGGCAGCATCTGTCCCATGGAAACATACAGAAGTGCGGCGGAAAAAACGCCGGAAACGATCAGTTCGGCTTTTTTTTGGCGCAGCGCGGCGGTTTCCGCCTCGGCGGCGTCCGGCTGGGGCGCTTCCTGCTTCTCCGGATGCAGCGCAGCACCGAAGCCGGCCTTTTCCACCTTTGCAATGATCTGCGCTTCGCTTACCAGACTTTCATCATAGCGGATGGTCATGATGCCGGTGGTCAGGTTTACTTCGCTGCGCTCCACGCCGTTGAGCTTTCCTGTCACGCGCTCCACGGCGCTGCTGCATGCGGCGCAGTGCATACCGGTGATGTCATATTTTTCTTCCCGCATAAAACCTCCTTGGAAAACGAAAACTCGATTTTATTGATTATATACCCCCGGGGGGTATATGTCAAGCCAAGTTGTGAGGAAAATCTTTCTCGGAGATTTCAGAAAGTATTGGCAAGGCCTGCACCTGTGAACGGTTTGATCGTTTCTAAGACCAAAAATCGAAAAAATGGTCTACATAATATTTCCAGCGGAAATGGAAACGCAGATATTGACCTGATACAGGGAGTACTGTATAATAATTACAGGCGCTGTTAATCAGGTGACATAACACCGCAGCCCAATGGGGCTGCGGTGTCTTTTTTTGATACGGATTCGACAAAAAGCGACAGAAAGGAACTGCCATGGGACAGATTCGACTGCCTAAAACATTGCTGTGCTTCACATTAGCTGCTGCACTGTGCCTGACGCCCGCCGCCGCATTTACGGATACGGCCGGGCATTGGGCGGAGGAGAGCATTAAAAAGTGGAGCGAGGAATACGGCGTGTTGGGCGGCTATGCCGACAATACATTTCAGCCGGATGCCAACATCACCCGGGGTGCCTTTGCGGGCGTTCTGGATCGCTTTTTGAAGTATGAGGCGATCTCTCCGAAAGACACCTTTTCCGACACGGCGGGACTTTACTGGGAGGACGCCATCCTGAAGCTGCATGCCGCAGGCGTGTACAACGGCAACAACGGCGAGGCGCTCTCCGGAAGCTCCCTGACCCGCCAGCAGGCGGTGGCCATGCTGGCCAGAGCCTTTTGCGTCAGCGGGGAGGAGACTGTGCTGCCCTATGCCGACGCCGATGACATCGCCTCCTACGCGAGAAATGCCGTGGCGGAGTTTACGGCGCGGGGTTACCTGACCGACTGTCATGATGACCTGTTCCGCCCCACGGACAGCATTACCCGTGCGGAACTGGTACATATCCTTGACAATATGATCTGCGTCCTGATCTCGACAAACGAGCCTTACGGACAGAATGTGGAGGGAACGGTGCTGGTCAACAGCACAGAAGGCGCAGTCCTTGAAAATATGACTGTACAGGGTGACGTGCTGGTAGCGCCGGGTGTTTCCGGTGAAGTGCTGCTGACCAATGTGACTGTTGAGGGACAGATCCGCACCTTTGGCGATGCACCGCTTCGCATCGTTTACGAACAGCCCCAGACGTCGCCTCCGCCGCCGCAGGAGGAACCCTCCCATGAGGAGGAAGGCAACGCCTCCAAGGGTCCCTACGGTGTCTATACGCCGGGCGTCACGACGGGAGAGACCATTATCTACGACAAGGCCGAAGGGCCGATCTATGCCAATGTGGAGAAAAACCGCCTTCGCAATGAGGATTTTGCCTGGGACGGGGACCGCCTGACCTATACCGGGAACGAGTTTGACGTCCGCTTTGGCATCGACGTTTCCGCCTACCAGAACCGTGCCAGTGAAAACCAGACCATTGATTGGGAGGCCGTTGCGGCCGACGGTGTGGAGTTTGCCATGGTGCGCGTGGGAATGCGCGGATATTCCTCCGGCAAGGTCAGCGCCGACCAGTTCTATGCTCAGAACATTGACGGCGCCATGGCTGCCGGCATCGAAACGGGCGTGTACTTCTTCTCCCAGGCCACTTCTGTGGAGGAGGCGCTCGAAGAGGCTGATTTCGTTCTGGAACTGCTGAAAGACCATGAGATCAACGGCCCGGTGGCCTATGACTGGGAGATGCACGACTCCACCTATCGGGTATACGGAACAAAGCCGGAAGTCGCTACCGCCTGCGCCATCGCCTTCTGCCAGCGCATTGAGGAGGGCGGCTACGCGCCCATGATCTATGCCAGCAACTATGTCGGTTACATCAAATACGATCAGGAGGCCATTGATCCCTATCCTCGCTGGCTTCCGGAGTATAAGAGCAAAAAAACGGAAAAGCTTGCCCCGGGCTTCCTCTATCAGGTGGACTACTGGCAGTTCTCCAGCAGCTGCACCATCGACGGCATCGGCGGTCATGTGGACGGCAACCTGCACTTTATTCCAAAACAATAAAACGAAAGCACCGCCCGAAGGCGGTGCTTTTTCTTATGCTTTGCGGGACGGCCGCTGGGCGGCGACCACGCCCACGGTGATCAGCGCGGCACCCAGCAGGGCAAGGGGGGAGACTGGCTCGTTGAGGAAAATGCGGGCCGCCACGATGGTGATGAAGGGATTGAGATAAATGAAGTTGTTGGTGGCGACCACGCCCAGCAGGCGGAAGGCTTTGTTCCACAGCACATAGCACAATCCGCTGCCGATGAGCCCCAGAAAGAGGAGATTGCCGGCAACCACAGGCAGCAGCAGGGGAGCGGCAGGATAGGCGGCGCCTTCCAGCAGCACGATGGGCAGCGCGGTGACTGCGCCCCAGAACAGGACACGGCGGGTCACAAGGATAGAATCGGGAAACTCACCCGCCTTTCGCATCAGGACGGAATAGGCGGCCCAGCAGGCGGCGGCGGACAGCGCCAGCAGATCGCCTTTCGGATTCAGCTTCAGAACGAACGTTCCGTTGCAGACCACCAGAATGACGCCGGCAAAGGCGATGAGAAAGCCCCAGAGCGTGCTGGCACGAAAACGTTCCACACCGGCGAAATGTGCCAGAATGGCGGTGAAGATCGGTGCGGCGGCAACGATGATGCTGACATTGGAGGCCAGTGTGAAAGTAAGCGCCGTATTTTCTGTGTAAAAATAGACCGAACAGCCGGAAAGTCCCAGCAGGAGAAAGAGAAGCTCCTGCTTTGCGGACAGCGCCAGCTTTTTGGGGCGCAGGAGCCACAGGGCGGCGTAAGCCAGCAGGAAGCGGGTCAGCATGATCTGGGAGGGCGTGTAATATTCCAGCAGCAGTTTGCTGGAAATGAAGGTGGAACCCCAGACCGCAATGGTGAACAGAGCAAAGAAGATGCCCAGCAGTTTGTCGCGGTTTTTCATAAGTACGATGTCCATTCTGTCAGTTTGATCCGCTTACCACACAAAGGGGATGAGCTTGAAGCGAACCTTTTTTTGATAGGCGCGATAGCCGTCCAATTCCTTTTCCAGCAGCCGTTCTTCGTGTTTGATCCGGGCGGCAATGAGGAACGGATACGCGAGAAAAACGAAAAAAGAGAAAAGGGAACCCAGAATCAGCGGCATTGTCAGGAACAGAAGCAATGTCGCGCTGTACATGGGGTGTCGGACGATGCCGTAAAGACCGGTGTCAACGACGGTTTGGTTTTCCTGTACCTCGATGGTTCTGGACAGATACGTATTTTCGCGAAGCACTTCTGCGAAAAGCAGATACGCCAGAAGAAAAACGGCTGCCGCGCCGATGGAGATGCCTGTCGGCAGCATACCAAAATCAAAGCGATAACTGAAACCGGCGGCCACGAATCCGACGATAAACATAAGACCGCTCAACTTGACCACCGTATCCTGTGCTTTCTGCTTTTCTTTGGCATTTAGCCGTTTTTGCAGCAATTCCGGATTTTTCGCCATCAATACGAGCCCGGCAAAAAACATCGGAACAAAAAGAACGCACATAAGAAGCCAGCCGTTCCAAAAGCGCAGCGTTCCTGCCGGCGCGAAAATCAGCAGACCCACGCAGATCATGCCCAACGAGAATTTGAGGCTTGCCTCTATGAACAGCTTTTTTGTCATCACAGCACCTCTGCACGGAAATGGTGGGCGCTCCGCATTTCTTGCGCCGCGCCTCCTGCTTACCGTATCACGCGCTCCGCGCGCTGTCAACCGCGTAAAAGACGCGTCCCTTTTACCTTTGGCGCTTGGAATTTGACTCCAGCGATTTCACTAAAGCCCAAACGCAGCCAAAGCAGGGCATGAAAAAGGGCCAAAGGCAACTTCGGCATCTTTTCGAGCATTGAAAGGAGCATGAAACTATTGTATGATATAAGAACGTAGAACATTTTGATGATTTTTTCTATCTATGATAAAACCGTTAGACGAACTTGAATTTGACGAAGGAGGGTATCCACATGAAAAAGAGATTGCTATATTTGATACTGCCTGTTATCACATTGATTTTGGAAATCTTGCCCTTTGGTGCGGTATGTAATTTTGCCAATCCAGAGGGAGAACCTTGGCGAAAAACATTTTCCTATTTTGACTTGACCCCATTTGGATATGCAAACTTCGCACCTCTGCTCACTGCTATTATCACTTGCCTGATTTTTGTATTGATTGTGGTTTACTGCATAAAAGGGAATGTTCGCACGGCAATCAAAGCGAAGAATATTCTGTTTGCTGCTATCGTAATGTCGCTTGGCCCATTGGCCTTTGGTATTACATACTTTTCCTTGGTTGGTGGTCTTATTACACTTTCCTTGGTTGCTGAATTGCTGTTATTGCTATTCACCATCAAAAAGCCAACTGAACAAACTTGAATTTGACAAAGGAGTTTGATTGTATGGGTAAAGCGATTTTAGCAGCGATTATTACATTGATTGCTGGCTATTTAGGCATGGTGGCAGGACTTGAATTATTAGGTGGTTTTGTTGAGTTTGGATGCCTTATTGCTATTGCGGTTATGGGTGCATTTATCATCTACTTCAACGATAAGAAGAAGTAAGCCAATTCCAATTTGTTGAACTGAATAGCATATATCCTATAGGAGCAGGGTTGAATATGCCTTGCTCCTTTTCGTTGGGTATTCACAAAAAATGAATAAAAAGGTCATTTATGCAGACCAATACTTATCTAATACAGAGACTTAAAAAATGTGCCAGAAAAAGGGGAAGAGATGATAGGGACCAACGTATGTCCGAATCGTATCAATATGTTCATCGGTTGCGGTGGGACGGAAAAAGCAGTTAAAGCCTACATACAAAACGAATTGCAAGAAAATCAAATAGTAGACCAGGTAAGCATCAAGGGATTCGTGGATCGTTTACGGGCGGAAAGAGTACCAAGGCATAACCAAAACCTTAAGGGGCTTTGTGTGTATAAAGCCCTATAGAGCTTGCCCAAGCCTCCGGTTTAGTCGAAGGTTTTGACTCTTGTCAGTCGTCCGACTGGTCGGAGAGCGGGTAGAGAAGGTTGTACAGGAACGGCGGTATCGCAATTTGTTTGACATTCTGTCAGGGCGAGTCCATAATAGAGCAATAAAGATTTTACAATGGGCGGGTGCTGTGATGGGACAGGATATGCGTGACAAGCAGGAATATCGGAAGATCATGATGGAGCAGGAACCGGTTTCCAGACTGATCCCCAGAATGGCTGTGCCGACCATCGTGGCGTTTTTGATTACTTCCATATACAATCTGGCAGACACCTATTTTGTCAGTTCGCTGGGCACGAATGCAACAGCGGCGGTCAGTGTGAACGCCTCGCTGGATCAGATCATTATGATGGCCGGCTCCATGCTGGCGGTGGGCGCCAACAGCTACATCGCAAGACTGCTGGGCGCCAAGCGGGAGGAGTATGCAAGCCGGGTGCTGTCCGTGGCGTTCTATCTGGCCTTTGCTTTCGGCGCGCTGGTGCTGATTTTCGGCAGCGTCTTTATGGCGCCCATGGTGCGTCTGCTGGGTGCCACGCCCACCTGCGAGCAGTATGCCATCGACTATGCCACCTATGTGCTGCTGGTGGCGCCGTTTATGGCCTGCAACTTCGTGATGAACCAGTGCCTGCGGGCGGAGGGCAGCGCCACGCTGTCCATGATCGGCATGGCGGCCGGCGGTATTCTGAACTGCTTCCTGGATCCTATCTTCATTTTTGTATTTGATATGGGCGTGGCGGGCGCGTCACTGGCAACGGCGATCTCCAAGCTGGTCAGTTTTGCCATTCTGGTGTTCCCCTATGCCAGCCGCCGCAGCCTGCTGAAAATATCCCTCCGCCGCTGCAAGCCCAATCTGGACATCCTGACCCAGATCGTGACGGTGGGTTCCTCCTCGCTGCTGCGTTCGGGACTGGCGGTGGTGTCCGCCATCGTACTGAACAACATCGCCGGCGACATCTCTGACTCCGTGCTTGCCGGTATCGGCGTGACCAATCGGGTGATGATGTTCCCCTTTGGTGTGATTTTGGGCATCGGTACCGGCTTCCAGCCGGTGGTGGGCTTCAATTGGGGTGCAAAGCGCTATGACCGGGTCATGGAGAGCTATCGCTTTGCCTCCAAGATGGCGCTGGTGGTAGCTGTGGTCATGTCGCTGGGACTGGCTGTGTTTGCAAACCAGACCATCAGCCTGTTCGGAGAAGAGGACGTCTATATGCGCGAGATCGGCGCGCTGTCAATCCGCCTGCAATGTGTTGCCATGCCCATCCATGCGTGGGTGGCCATCGTCAATATGTTCTGCGCCGGTCTGGGACGGGCAAAGGGCGCCATGCTGCTGTCCACGGCGCGGCAGGGCACCTGCTTCCTGCCCATTGTGTGGGTGATGGCGCGTTTCGGCGGCGCTTACGGCGTTGCCGCGGTGCAGGCGGTGGCGGATGTGCTGACGCTGTTCCTCGCGATTCCGGTGATCCGCTATGTTTTGCGGCAGATCCGGGCGGTGGAGACCGCCGCGCAGGCGGAGACCTGAATTGCATCAAAGCGCACGCTGCCTGCGGCGGCGTGCGTTTTTTGCGCGCATTGTAATGTTTTTCGAAAGGGCGGAGATAGTTCTTGCGATTTTGGGGAAAATATGGGATAATAAACCATTATGTGAGTTGGGGGTAAAGGAGGTTCGTTCATGTCTCCCAAGAACATTGCATTGCTGACGGATTCCTGTGCGGATATTCCCAAGGCCCTTGCGGAAGAAAAAGGGATCTATGTGATCCCCCTCCGGATCCTCTGTGAGGACGGAGAGTATCAGGATGGCGTCAATATCTGCAATCAGGATATTTACCGGCGGCAGAAGCGGGGTGAGATGCCCAAGACTTCACTGCCTGCGGCGGAGGATATTGAGATCGCGCTGGATCGGATCGTGAAGGCGGGCTATGACGGCGCCATTGCCGTGATGATGTCCAGTGCGCTGTCCGGCACCTACAATCTGGCGCGGATCGCGGCGGAAGAGTGCGAGGGGAAATTCCCTCTGCGCGCCTACGATTCCCTCAGCGCCTCTCTGGGACAGGGCATGACCCTGCTGCAGCTGGCGGAGGACATCCGCAGCGGCATGAGCTGGGAGGAGCTGACGGAGCGGCGCGTGCCCTTCTTGCTGGAGCGGGCAACGGCGCACTTCTCGGTGGATACGCTGGAATACCTGCAAAAGGGCGGCCGCATCGGCAAAGTGACCGCCACGGCCGGCACGCTGCTGCAGATCAAGCCCATCCTCTCCTTTGCGGAGGACGGACAACTTTGCTCCGAAGCAAAGGTTCGCGGCCGCAATCAGGTGATCGACAAACTGGTGGAGCTGACGGTGCAGGCCTGCGGCGCGCATAAGCGCTACAATCTGGCGGTGGCCAACGGAGGTGCGCCGGAGGAAATGGAAAAACTGAAAGAAAAACTGACGGCTGCGCTGCCAGAGTACGACAACCTCTGGGCGGGCGAGATCGACAGCACCCTCAGCGTCTACCTCGGTGAGGGGGTTCTGGGCGCGGCAGTCCAGATCCTTGACTGAATGAAAAAAGCGTGTATCCGAATGGATACACGCTTTTTTGCTGCGCGCTTATTGTTTGGAGAGGTAGGTTGCGCAGCATGCGCGGGCGTCTGCGGCAGTCTGTTCCTCGTCAATGGATGTAAGGCGCCCGTCCTTTACAGTAATCCTGCCGGCCACCACGGTCATATCCACCGCGCCGCGCAGGCCAACAGTGCCCAGCACATCGGCGGGACTGTATTCGCCGCCCACCAGTTCCAGCCGGCGGGAGTCCACAAGGAAGAAGTCGGCGCACTTGCCCTCTGCCAGAGAGCCGATGTCATCGCGTCCCAGCAGGCGGGCGCCGCCCCGGGTGGCCATCTTCAGCACCTGATAGCCGGAGGGGGCTGCCTTGCTGGCGTTCAGTCGGTGCAGCAGGTAGCACACGCGCAGTTCTTCCAACAGGGAGGAGCCGTCGTTGGAGGCGGAACCGTCCACCGCCAGACCCACAGGAACGCCCAGCGCCAGCATCTCGGGAATGCGGGCGATGCCGGAGGAAAGTTTCATGTTGGAAACAGGGCAGTGAGCCACGCCGGTGCCGGTGCGGGCCAGCTCTCGAAGTTCCTCGTCATTGAAGTGGATGCCGTGGGCGTACCAGACGTCGCTGCCCGTCCAGCCCAGAGAGGCCATATATTCCAGCGGGCGGACGCCGTGGTGTTGCAGGGTGTAGTTCTCCTCGTCCTTCGTTTCGCACAGGTGTGTGTGGAGGCGGACGCCGTACTGCCGTGCCAGCAGCGCACTCTGGCGCAGCAGATCGGCGCTGACGGAGAAGGGGGAACAGGGCGCCAGCACGATCTGGCGCATCGAGCCGGGACGGGAATCGTGGTACTGCTCGATGAGCCGGACGGAGTCTGCCATAATGGCATCCACCGTCTGCACCACGCTGTCCGGCGGCAGGCCGCCGTCCTTGCGGCTTAAGTCCATGCTGCCCCGGGAGGAGACCATGCGGATGCCCAGCGTTTCCGCGGCCTCCAACTGTGTGCCGATCAGGTCACCGCTGCCGGCGGGAAAGACATAATGGTGGTCGAAGCAGGTGGTGCAGCCGTGCTTCATCAGTTCGCCCATGCCGGTGAGGGAGGAGAGGCGGATCACATTCCGATCCAGCCCCTTCCAGATCTCGTAGAGGGTCACCAGCCAGTCGAACAGCTCCATGTTCTGCACCTTCGGCAGGTTGCGGGAAAACACCTGATACAGGTGGTGGTGGGTGTTCACCAGACCGGGATAGCACCAGAGATGGCTGGCGTCAATCACGGTATCTGCTGCATAGGGGAGGGACGGACCGATGGTCCTGATGAAGCCGTTTTCGCAATACAGATCCACGTTGTTCAGGATCCGGTCTTTGTCGTCGCAGGTAACGAGCGTTTGGATGTTCTTCACCAGAAGTGTGGACATAGAGTGCACCCCTTTCTTTGCATTCAGTATAAAGGAGGATGGCGGCACAGTCAATCGAAACGAAAAAAGGAAGGCTGCGGTAAGCAGCCTTCCTTCTTGTATCGGATGGAGGTCAGTTCTTGCCGGCCAGCGTCTTTTGCAGCCAGTCCTTGCCGTCCACAAAGCGGGAGACGATGTAGGAGACCACATAGTCGCCGGAGGCGTTGATCATGGTAGCGGGGGGATCTACCAGTGTGCCGATGGCCACCAGAATGGGGAAGGCGACCTCGATGATGTCGGGGAAGAAGATGGAGCAGATGATATACTCACCGATGTAACCACCGCCGGGGACGCCGCTCATGCCCACGGAGGACAGCACGGCTACCAGAACAATGGGGATCAGCATATCAAAACCCATAGGCTGGCCGAACACGCCCAATACGAAAGCAATTTTCAGCACGCAGGAGAAGCAGGAACCGTCCATGTGCATGGTCGCGCCCAGAGGGATGACCATCTCGGCCACGTCCTTGGAGATGCCGGTCTGGGCGGCTTCTTCCAGATTGGTGGGGATGGTGGCCACGGAGGAACAGGTGCCCAGAGACACCACCGCGGGGCGGGTGATGTGGCGGAACATGGTCTTGACCGCACCCTTGCCGCCGCCGAACCGCGCGAACAGCGGGAATGCGGTGAAGATATAGAGGAAGCAGAGAGGATAGTACAGCAGCAGTGCGCGGCCGTAGCCGGTGATGGTCTCTGCGCCGTAGGTAGCCACCAGATCGGCAAAGATAGCGAAGAAGGCGATGGGGGCGTAGTAGGTGACGATCTGCACGAACTTCAGCATCACACTGGTCAGGTCAGCCAGGAACTTGCCGACCAGGGTCTCACTGCCGCCGTTGAGATTCACTGCGAAGCCGAACAGCGTGGCAAACACGATCAGAGGCAGCATGGCGCGGCGGGTCAGCAGACCGACAAAGTCCTCAGCGGTGAAGAAGTTGACGATCATCTGGCTCATGGTGGCATAGTCGCCCATCTCCTGGGAGGGGTACTCAGTCCAGGGGGTCAGGACAGGCGGGAAGATCTTTGCCAGAATGAACATAATCACGGCGGCAATGGCGCCGGTGATGACGAAGGTCGCCACGGTGGTGCCCATGATCTTGCCTGCGCGCTTGCGGCTCTTGGTGTTGGCCACGGAGCTGGCGATGGATGCAAACACCAGCGGCACCACGATGCAGAACATCATGTTGATGAATACGGTGCCGGCTGGCTTGATCAGGTGGCCGAAGTCAGGGAAAAACCAGCCTGTGGCGGCGCCGGCGATCATACACACCAGCATGATGAACATAAAGCGGTAGTTCTTCATAACAGTTTTGGATTCCATAATGCGACCTCCTGTTGCTCCGATTTGATACCATTATTATATTCCACACTTATTGCAAAAACATATCCATATATGCTATAATTATGTCAAAAAGTGCTATGAGGGAGAAACGGATGAACGAAACGTATCAAAAGCGGGGCTATCTGCTGGAATCCTTCCGCCTGTTCCACATGCGGGACATCCCGAAGGAGAAGGTGGAGTACCACTATCACGAGTTCTACAAGCTGCTGATCGTCCTCTCCGGCACCGGCGGCTACTGGATCGATGGCGAGCGCTACCAACTGGAAAGCGGCGACGTGGTGCTGCTGGACCGGCGGCTGATCCACCGGCCGGAGTTTGAGCGGGAGTATGAGCGGGTGATCATTTACATCTCGCCGGAGTTTCTGGAGACCTACTCCGCCGGGGACTGTGACCTGGCTGACTGTTTCTCCCGCCCCGGACAGCATATCCTGCGGCTTCCCGTCCGGGACAGAGAGCGGTTTTTGGATCTGGTCCGGGAATTGGAGGGAGAATTGGCCTCCTCGGAGACGGGGAAAGACATCCTTTCCGGCGGGTTGCTGGCTCGGACGTTGGTGGAACTCTACCGCCTGCTGCAGCGGGGCGCGTTTCCGGCGGTGCAGCCCCTGCGTCCCCGGGATGCCCGGGTGGCGGAGATGCTGCGGTATATCGAAGTCCATCTGGGTGAGGAGATCAGCGTGGAGACGCTGGCGGAGCACTTCTTTTTGAGCCGCTATCACATGATGCGCCTGTTCCGGGAGCATACCGGCATCACCATCCACGCCTACATTCAGGATCGGCGGCTGATGAATGCCAGAGACCTGATGGGACAGGGCGTGGGCGCCACGGAGGCCTGCTACAAGGCGGGATTCAACAGTTACTGCACCTTCTGCCGTGCCTACAACCGGCGGTTCGGCAGGTCGCCCACGGGACGAGGTGACCGCAAACTGCTGGTGGAGGAGACCTACGAATGAGAAAAGAAAGGCGGGGAGCAAAGCTCCTCGCCTTTACACAGGTTGCGTTATGCCAGATCTTCGTCGGTGACCTCGCCCTTTGCCACGATGTTGGTGGGGCCGGTCAGGTACAGATCGGTGATGGCAGAGCCTTCCCGCGCCACATCCACGATCAGCGTGCCGCCGGTCATGGCCACATTGACGCCCTGGCCGCTGACCTTGCCCTGCAGAGTCAGAACCGTTACCAGGGAACCGGTGCCGGTGCCGCAGGCATAGGTGAAGTCCTCCACGCCGCGCTCAAAGGTGCGCTCGAAGACGGCGTCCTCGCCGGTGATCTCGTAGAAGTTCACGTTGGCGCCCTTGGGGAAGCTGCTGTGCCAGCGGATGGCACGACCCAGCTGGCGCAGCTCGTTTTCGTCGGCATTGCGCAGGTTGGCATAGGGAACGACCGCGTGGGGGAGACCGGGATTGCCCAGCTCCACGTAGGAGCAGTTGTACTTCACGCCGTCCACCTCCACGGGCGAGTCCAGCTTGATGGTGGTGGGGTCGTTCAGGCGGATGCGGTAGAGCCGCTGGTCGATCCGGTGGCCGGTCACGATGCCGGCGGTGGTCTCCACGGTCTGCACGTCGCCGGCCAGGCCGTTTTCGTAGCCGTAGCGGCAGATGCAGCGGGCGCCGTTGCCGCACATTTCGCCCACGGTGCCGTCGGAATTGAAAAACAGCATCTTGTAGTCGCCGCCCTGGGTGGGGGCTTCCACCACCATCAATCCGTCTGCGCCGATGGACATATGCCGCTCGCACAGCGTCCGGGCGATCTCGGGAAAGCGCTCTGCGGGGATGTGCTCCTCCAGATTGTTCAGCACGATAAAATCGTTGCCGGCTCCGTTCATTTTCCAGAATTTCAAAAGAACAACCTCCTTGCGTGCATCGGGATGCCATATACAATGTATTATATCAGCACATAGGGGGCGAGGACAATAGGAAATCTGTAAAATCAAAAAATCCTCCAAAACGGCGGGAAACAGCCTTGATTTGTAGTGCCATCCCCGCTATGATAAAGGAGAAAGTGAGGGAGTGTCTATGCCGAGAAAAAACGCCAGAAACACCAAGGGGCGCATCATTTCCGCTGCATGGAAGCTGTTCTACGAGCAGGGGTATGAGGAGACCACGGTGGAGGATATCGTCTATGAGTCTGAGACCTCCAAGGGCTCCTTCTACCACTACTTCGACGGCAAGGACGCCCTGCTGGGTACGCTGGCCTATGTGTTTGACGAGAAGTATGAGCAGCTGACAGAAACCATGGATCCTGCGTTGGATGCCATGGAGAAGCTGATCTACCTCAATCACGAGCTGTTCGCCATGATCGACGGCAGTATTTCCATCGACCTGCTGGCGCGTCTGCTCTCCACCCAGCTGCTGGCAAGGGGCGAAAAGCACCTGCTGGATCGCAACCGCACCTATTTCAAGCTGCTGCGCCAGATCATTTCGGAGGGGCAGCAGGCAGGGCAGCTGCGCAGCGACCGGACGGTCAACGAGATCCTCAAGGCCTATGCCCTTTGGGAACGTGCGCTGATGTATGACTGGTGTCTTTCCGGCGGAGAATACTCGCTGGTGTCCTATTCCGACACCGTGACGCCGATGTTTTTGGAGAGTTACCGGAGCCGTGAGGGTGCTGGAAACTGATATTTTATTTTTTCGGATATTTGTAATACCAAAAACCGTACAGTATATAAACTGTTGAAAATAAAAGAATATATTGAAAATTGTGTGAACGCAGTATAGAATACATTCTATACTGCGTTCTCTATTTCATTCTTGGAAAGAGTGTGGTATACTCCGCAAGTGAAATAGCACACCACGGTGCTGAGAGGAGTTTTGTACTTATGAATGCTGAAATTATTGTGTTTATCGTTTATCTGGTGTTTATGCTCGGGATCGGCGTATTCTTCTTTGTGAAGTCCAGAGACGGCGGCGAGAAAGCGTATTTTCTGGGCGGCCGTGAGATGGGTCCCTGGGTATCCGCGCTCTCTGCCGGCGCCTCTGATATGAGTGCATGGGTCTTGATGGGACTTCCTGCATCCATCTATGCGGCCGGTATCGGACAGGCATGGATTGCCATTGGCCTTGGCATCGGCTACACGGTCAGCTGGCTGGTGGAGGCGCCCAGACTGCGCCGCTTCACGATTGCCGCCAATGACTCCATCACCATTCCGCAGTATCTTACCAACCGCTTCCTCTCTAAGAGCAAGGCGCTGCAGATCATCTGCGCGGTGATCTTCCTCATCGCCTATACCATTTACGCGGCGTCTTCCATCAAGGCCTGCGGCACGCTGTTCAACACGGTCATCGGCATGGATGCCACAACGGCCATGTATCTCGCTGCCCTGATCATTATCGGCTATACCTTCCTCGGTGGCTTCAGCGCTGTTTGCTGGACGGATTTCTTCCAGGGTATGCTGATGCTGGGCGCGCTGCTGATCGCCCCCATTTTCGCACTGGCTCTGATTCGGGGCGGTCAGGGAACCGCTGCGATGAAGGAGCTGCCCGCTGATTACTGGAATCTCTTTACCAACTGGAAGGATGTCCTCTCCGGCCTTGGCTGGGGTCTGGGCTACTTCGGTATGCCTCATATCATCGTTCGCTTTATGTCCGTGCGCTCGGATAAGGATCTGAAGAAGAGTGCGAAGATCGGTGTTACCTGGACGGTTCTGATTCTGGTGTTCTCGGTGGCCTCCGGCTGCATCGGCCATCTCTTCCTCGGCGAGATCGCTGACAGTTCCGTTGTATTTATTACCATGGTGCGCAAGATATTCCCTGCCATCGTCAGCGGCATCCTGCTTTCCGCAATCCTTGCTGCGGCTATGAGCACGGCTGACTCTCAACTGCTGGCCAGTGCCAGTGCTTTTGCCAGCGATGTGTACAAGCCCATTATTCGCAAGAATAAGGCTTCCGATAAGGAAATGATGTGGGCGGGACGCTTTGTGGTACTTATCATTGCTGTGATCGCCGTCGTGATCGCATCCAATCCCAACAGCGGTACCATTATGGGACTGGTCGAGAATGCCTGGGGTGTGTTCGGCGCCGCGTTCGGCCCCACCATCCTGTTGTCTCTGTTCTGGAAGCGCCTTACCTTTGAGGGCGCGGTTGCAGGTATCGTTGTGGGTGCGGTCGTTGACATTGCATGGCTGGCATTCCTGTCTTCTGTCGGTGTTTATGAGATCATCCCCGGTTTTGTACTGGGTATGATTGCTGCGGTAGTCGTGTCCAAGTGCACCAAGGCGCCCTCTGAAGAAGTGAATATGCTGTTTGAAAAGGCTGCCAACAGTGTGGACTGAGCACATCATACAATTTATAAAATATGGATCCGGTCATCCGCGCACCAGACGGTGTGCGGATGATTTTTTTAAAAACTTGAAAAAGGTGTTGACAATCGTGGAGGTGGGTGGTATTCTAACAAAGCTGTCTGGCGGGCCGCCGGATGCGCCACGAAAAAAGTCTTGAAAAAGGCGAAAAAAGTGGTTGACAAATGAAGGCGAGCCTGATAGAATAGCAATGTTCCGCCGAAAGCGGCGTGTACCTTGTAAATTAAACAACGTAACGAAAAGAAAGCACCAGACGGAACGGTCTGAAAAGACCGAACCAAGAAGTTGCCCAGTACGCGGTTAAGTCAATTACGCGGAAGGGTAACTATAAAAAAGAAGCTATGACAAATAGCTCGATAAAAGATTTGAAGAGCGAAAGTTCTTTAGATACCATTTTATTGAGAGTTTGATCCTGGCTCAGGACGAACGCTGGCGGCGTGCTTAACACATGCAAGTCGAACGGAACTCTCTGGATCAAGACTTCGGTCAAGTGAATTAGAGTTTAGTGGCGGACTGGTGAGTAACGCGTGAGGAACCTGCCTTTCAGAGGGGGACAACAGTTGGAAACGACTGCTAATACCGCATGATGTATCGAGATCGCATGGTTTTGATACCAAAGATTATATCGCTGAAAGATGGCCTCGCGTCTGATTAGCTAGTTGGTGGGGTAACGGCCTACCAAGGCGACGATCAGTAGCCGGACTGAGAGGTTGACCGGCCACATTGGGACTGAGATACGGC
>SVLH01000030.1 GCA_015068025.1 Oscillospiraceae bacterium
GAGTCACGGCCGTTCTTGGTGGAGCCGCCGCCCTTCTTGTGGGCGAAGAACTGAAGACCAATACGAATCATGATAGGGACCATCCTTTCTTTAGAATGTAGATGGAGAGGAATTATTCTTCCTCCAGGACTTCGATATTTTCGGGAAACTCGTCGTGGAGCTCGGTGAAGTAGACCATCAGGCCGGTCAGCAAAGACTGGCAGGCGTATTCCGCCGTTTCGGACAAGCCGCCGGGCAGACGGAACGAGATGGAGGCATTTTCTTCACGAACCTTCACAGATGCCGCCAGACCCAGCACGTCGTTGATGGTGGCGTCCACCAGACGAATGGCGCTGGTGATGCCCGCGCAGACAATGTCCGCGCCCTCTTCGGCGTAGCCGCTGTGGCCCTGAGAGTCAAAACCGATGATCCGGTCACCCTCGGTGCGGAATGTGATGGTGGTCATGCTCAGACAGAGATCTTGGTGATCTCAACCTTGGTGTAAGGCTGACGATGACCCTGACGCTTGCGATAACCCTTCTTGGGGTTATACTTGAAGATGCGGATCTTCTTGCCCTTGCCGTTCTTGACGATGGTAGCCTCCACGGAAGCGCCAGCCACAACGGGGGCGCCGAAGGTGGCCTTCTCGCCGTCCAGGATCGCCAGGATCTGGTCGAACTTGACGGTTTCGCCGGCTTCGACGGGCAGCTTCTCGATGAAGAGCACGTCGCCCTCTGCGACCTTGTACTGCTTACCGCCGGTCACGATAATTGCGTTCATTTACCTTTCAACTCCTTCATTTACGGGCTCGCTGTCGGGGGCGGCGCCGGAGCGCACTTGTAAAACCCATTCAAAGCGGCTTGTCAAGTATATCAGCCGACGCACCGATTGTCAACGCCTTTTTCAAAGAAAAGTGCAGAAAAAATCAGAAAAATTCAAGATTTCCCGTGTGTGGAGAAACGGGGGGCGAAAGGATGCTTCGACAGTCCGAAAAGGAACTGCCCCCGAGCCATGGCTCGGGGGCAGAAAGTGCGGTCAGTAGGACAGCTGCTCCACCGTCCAGTCGGCGATCAGGTCGGCGTAGAACTTGCAGACGGCTTTGCCCTGCTCTACATCGAGGTTTACATAATTACCGCACTCGATGGCGCTCTTGCCGGGCATCTCGCCCTCAAAGGCGGCTGCGGCGGCAAAGACCTGCTGCAGCAGTTCGATGGCGCCTTCGCAGGAGAGTTGGCGGTTATCGAACAGGAAGTAGAAGCCGGTCTGGCAGCCCATGGGGCCGAAGTAGATCACGGCATCTTTTTCCTCGGAGTTGCGCAGCAGCGTGGCGATAAGGTGCTCGGCGGAGTGCATCTCGCTGTTGGAGAGCAGGTCGCCGGTGTTGGGCTTTTTAAAGCGCAGGTCGAAGGTAACAATGTCGCCGTCACGGCGGGAGTAGTACAGACCGGGGACGAGTTTGTTGTGATCGACGTTGAAGCTGGCGATGCGTTCCATATCAGCATTCCTCCTGTAATTGTTTTGCAAGGGGCAGCACCACGCGCCCCATGGCTTCCAGCGCTGCACCGAAATCGAAGTATTCCTCGGCCTGACGGTCGCTGAACAGATGGTCGGACACGGACTTCACGGCAGCGAACTTGACGCCGTTGCGCAGGCAGACCTGCGCGATGGCGCAGCCCTCCATCTCCACCAACAGGGGGGAGAAAGTGTCGCGGATCCACGCGGAGCGCTCGCCCTTGACGGCGAACCAGTCGCCGGTGGCGACACGACCGGTGACGGCGGAAAAACCAAGGGAGGAGAGAACTGCCGCGCAGCGCCCCGGCTCCCAGGTGGGGAAAATAACCTGATTGACGGTGGAAACCAGCCCGATGGGATCACCCACGGCGGTGGTGTCCACATCGTGCTGCACGAATTCGGAGGCCACTACCAGCGAGCCGATGGGCAAATCCGTGGCGCAGCCGGCCACGCCGGCGTTGAGGATCAGATCTACGCCGAACTTCAGGCACAGGATCTCCGCTGCCATGGCGGCATTGACTTTGCTGACGCCGCCGGCGCAGGCGATGATGTCCGGTGCGACTTCATAGAAAGGCACACCGGAGACGGTTTCGATGAGGGGGAAGGTTTCAAAGCCCGGCAGGGCGTGGATTTCCGCAGGCATGGCAAATTGCAGTCCGATTTTCATAGGTATCCTCCAAAGAGCGGTTGTTATAACTTAAATAGTATAGCACAGAGGATGTGCCGGAGCAACGGCGTCATTGCTCCTTCCAGATAAAAATAGGCATCGGCGGATCGTTGCGTCGGTTGATCCAGTCGCAGCGGAGGACGGAGAAGGTGCGGTCATCCAGTGTTTTCAGGTGGTTCAGTACCGCATCCCGCTCCTCATAGCCGTTTTCTCCGCCGTAGTAGAGGGCGATGGACATCACGCCGCCCGGCTTCAAAAGCCGCAGTCCTGCATCGATGGCCTGCACCGAAGATGCGGCTTTTGTGACGATATGCGGGTCGCCGCCGGGCAGCCGGCCGAAATTGAACACCACGCAGTCCACTGTCCCCTCCTCTGCATACCGCTCCATGTTGGCGTGGCTGTCCAGATACACCTGCGCCTGCAGACCCTCCTGCGCCAGAAGCGCACGGGTCTGGTCAACGGCGTCCTGCTGGATGTCAAGGGCCATCACGTGTCCGGTTTTCCCGGCCAGACGGCACAGCAGCGCCGTGTCCCGGCCCTTGCCAGCGGTGGCATCGATGCACTGGGCCCCTTCGCCCACGTGCCGCTTCAGAAATTCGTGTACCATGCTCAAGGTGTTCAGCTGCATAAGATCCACCGCCGTTTCTTCGTATTAAGAAAATTATAGCAGAAACGGCAGCAAGAAAAAAGGGCCTCTCCGCAATCGGAGAGGCCCTTTTTGTGTTGGTTTTGTGAGAATCAGCCCTTGACGATGGCAGCGGTGTCCATGGCGATCATCAGCTCTTCGTTGGTGGGGATCAGCAGAACCTTCACCTTGGAATCGGCGGCGGAGATCACGGCTTCCTTGCCGCGGACGTCGTTGGCCTCGGCGTCCATCTTCACGCCCATGAACTCCAGACCGGAGGCGATATCCAGGCGCTGACCCTTGGAGTTTTCGCCCACGCCTGCGGTGAAGATGATGGCGTCCACACCGCCCATCGCGGCAGCATAAGAGCCGATCAGCTTCTTGACGCCGTAGTTGAACATGTCGACAGCCAGACCGGCGCGGTCGTTGCCGTCCTTGAAGGCGTTCTCCAGATCACGGAAGTCGGAGCTGACGCCGGAAACGCCCTGCACGCCGGACTTCTTGTTCAGGATGGAGACCATCTCCTTGATGTCCATGCCGTACTTGTTCATCAGGAACTCCAGGATACCGGCATCCAGATCGCCGGCGCGGGTGCCCATGGGGAGACCTGCCAGGGGAGTGAAGCCCATAGAGGTGTCAACGGACTTGCCGCCGTCGATAGCGGTGACGGAGGAGCCGTTGCCCAGGTGGCAGGAGATCAGCTTGACGTCCTCGATGTTCTTGCCCAGCATGGCGGCAGCGCGGCCGGCGACATACTTGTGAGAAGTGCCGTGGAAGCCGTAGCGGCGGACCTTGTCGTTCTCATAGTACTCGTAGGGCAGAGCATACATATAGGCCTTTGCGGGCATGGTCTGATGGAAAGCGGTATCAAACACGGCGACCTGAGGCACGTCCTTGCCCATGACGGCGGTGCAGGCGTTGATGCCGGTGATGTTGGCGGGGTTGTGCAGAGGGGCCAGGGGGATGCAGTCCTCCAGAGCCTTCATGACCTCGTCGGTGATGAGGACGGACTTGTTGAAAGCCTCGCCGCCGTGAACCACACGGTGGCCCACAGCGTCGATCTCTGCCATGGAAGCGACAACGCCGTTGGCGGGATCCACCAGAGCGTTCATAACGGCCTGGATGGCTTCGGAATGGGTGGGCATGGCGACGTCAACAGCGTCCAGAACCTGCTTGCCCTCGATCTGGGGCTTGTAGGTGAACTTGCCGTCGATGCCGATGCGCTCGCACAGACCCTTGGCCAGCAGATCGCCGGTTTCGGGGTTCAGCAGCTGATACTTCAGGGAAGAACTGCCAGCGTTGATCACAAGAATGTTCATTGGAATCGTCTCCTCTTCTTTTGGGAAAACCTTGCAGGTTTTCCGTAAATGATATAAAATGGGAATGGAAAATACTTCTGCACCTGTCTGGGCAGAATTCTACACAGTACTCATTATAACAGAGTTTCAGCAGGTTACAACTACCATTTTTACCGAAATGTCATTTTTTTGTCATTGGATCGAGGTGAATTCTGTGCCGGCAGCCGGTATGATTATAGAGTACAATCCTCTCCACAGCGGACATGTATACCTGATGGAGGAAACACGCCGGCAGCTGGGCGCGGAGACCCCCATCATCGGCGTGATGAGCGGCGACTTTGTCCAGCGGGGCGATTTCGCGCTGCTGCGCCGGCAGGCCAGAGCCAGAGCCGCTGTGGAAAGTGGTGTCGATCTGGTATTGGAACTGCCGCTGCCCTGGGCGGTGTCCTCGGCGGAGCGGTTTGCCGACGGCGGCGTGCAGACGCTGCTGGCCACGGGACTGGTGACGCATCTGACCTTCGGCAGCGAGTGCGGAGATGCCGCCGCCTTGCGGGAGATCGCGGCCTGCCTGCTCTCCGAGGCGTATCAGACCGAACTTCGCAGCCGGCTGGGCGGGGGTGCATCCTATGCCGCCTGCCGCCAAAGTGCGGTGGAAGCGCTGCTGGGGAAGGAGCCCGCCGCGCTGCTGGAAACGCCCAACAACAATCTGGGCGTGGAGTACTGCAAGGCATTGCTGCGGCACGGGGCCTGTGTGCAGCCGGTGACGACGAAGCGGCTCGGCGCCGCCCACGATGGGGAGGCAAAGGCGGGGGAATATCCCTCGGCCTCTGTGATCCGCGACTTGCTGCGGCAGGGAGAGCACTCAGCCGCACTGGAACTGATGGCGCCTGCCATGAGAACGCAGTATCTTGCCGAGGAAGCGGCGGGGAGGACCCCTGTGTTTTCGGAACATTGCGAGCGCGCCGTGCTTGCCCGCCTGCGCTCCATGAGCCGTGCGGAATTTGCCGCGCTGGACGAGGGACAGGAGGGGTTGGGACACCGCCTGTATGACGCCGTCCGGGAAACGGCCTCTCTGGAGGAGGCACTGGATGCGGCAAAGACCAAGCGCTATGCCTATGCCCGTCTGCGCCGGATGGCGCTGTGGGCGTATCTGGGCATCGTCCCGGCGGAGCGTCCCGCAGTGCCGCTGTATCTGCGGCCGCTGGCAGCCAACGCTGTGGGCAGAGAGCTGCTGGCAAAGATGAGAAAAACCGCTGTGCTGCCGGTGCTGGCAAAACCAAACCACGTCCGGCGGTTGAGCCCGGAGGCACAGAGGCTGTTTGAACAGGAAGTCCGCGCTGCCGACCTGTATGCGTTGGCCTATCCCGACCTTTCTGCCGCAAGGGGCGGCAGTTTGTGGAAAGAGATGCCGGATATACTGGCACTTGACCCCGGAAAGGAGTAATCTTATGAGAAAGAGAATTGCTGTTTTGCTGCTGCTGGCGCTGCTGCTGACGGGCTGCGGCGAAAAGAAAACGGACGAACAGCCCGAAGATCTTCCGGGAAAGACGGAGGAGCAGACCCCGGACAGACCGGGCGCCCTTTCTTTCGTGGCGGAGACCACGGCTTTCGAGGGTACAAAAAAAGCAGAGGACGGCACGCCTCTGGTGACCTATGCCTTCCAGATCCCCACGCTGACTGTCTATCAGGCGGACGGGACCCAGCTCGTCGACGCGAAAAACGAGAAAGAGCAGGCCGCGCTGGCTGCGCAGGAGGTTTTTAACGCAAAGTTCGAGGAATGGACGCAGACCGCGGACATCGAGGGCATGACCGCCGCCGCAAAAGAGCATCTGGACATGATGAAGGAATTCGGTACGGAATGGGTGGGCGGCTATGTTATGGAACTGGGCTGCGGCATCTACCAGACCGAACGGATGGTCAGTGTGTCCGGCATCTATTACAGCTATACCGGCGGCGCGCACCCCAATACATACCACATGGGCTGGAACTTCGATGTTGAGACCGGCACCTTCCTTGACGTCAAGCTGCTGGGCGAGGACGACGGATTGCAGGAAGCCGTAGCGGCGGAGATTCTTCGTCAGGCGAAGCTGCCTCAGGATGGCGGCTGGGTTCCTGCGGAAACGTACTGGGAGAACCATGAATCGATCATTGCCGATTGGAGCAGCTACGCGGTCTGCTTCCACGAAAAGGGCATGACGGTGACCTTCTCTGCCTATGAACTGGCGCCCTATGCCGCCGGTCCGCAGGAATTCCATTTCTCCTATGACTGGCTGGAGCCCCACCTCAATTCCCAGGGCAAACTGCTGCTGGGGCTGGAAGCGTAACCCCGCAGAACAGAAAAGCACACCGTCCGGTCAATGTCTTGAAGCGTAGAAAATCTTATTAAGCCAAGCAAAAGAAAAGGCCAGCCCCTTTTTCAGAGGTCGGAAAAGGGGTTGGCTTTTTTTATTCGCCTTAATTGGTGCTGTCAATGAGCATCTTCAAAGAATTGTAACCGTCAATAGCAGACTTCAGTTCGGTTTCCACCCAAGACATGACACGGGAAATCTCGCTGTTGATATCATTTGCCATATAATCAATTTCACACTCTTTACGAGAAGAATACTGCTCAAGAACAGGCCATAAAGCACCATCAAACACCAGTTTCATCGGTTTTCCTCCTTTCAAAAAAATAAAATCCCGGGATGCGAATAAAAACTTTCAACATCCCGGGATAATTCCCTACAATCATTATATATGATATCAAATAAACAATCAACGATTATAGTTAAAAAACAACTAATTTTATTATTAAATAATACAGTAAAACTATTTTTCAATAGTTACTTTCTCATTTTCAACAAAGAATTATATAGCATTTCAAATTCATCATAATGTTTTGAAGCAGGATCTTTGACTCGCTTTGTTTCAATGATAGGTTTCCACCGCTCAAATTCCTCAATCATAAATCCGCCAGCCATGCGGTTGAGAGTTTTAAGGTCATATATTCCTGTATTCACGCCAACCGCAAAATGTTCTATTCTGGAAAGAAGCAAAGTTGCTTTACTCCACTCGGTTTTATCCGCTTCTAGTTTTCCGGATATTGCGTTTTCCACACCTGCGTATACAGCAAGTTTTTTATAACCTTCTTTCGAAAATACCGTTTCTTCTAATTGATCAAATGCATGAATTGTCGCTTCTTTTTTACTTCGATTTCGCTCCGAAAAATGCTGGGCAACAGCTACAATAATTGCTAAAACTGAAATTAAAAGAGAGATTATTTCCATGTTTTCACTATCCTCACTTCAGTATTACGTTGCACCGTGTTTCAGAATAGTTTTGTAAATAGCCAATAGTACCCAATCACATATGCGACATAAGTAATTAAAACCAATCTGCTTTTCGTCCGTAAACTATAACTAAACGGAGCCCGCTTCTTTTCACTTTCAGTCAAATTGTCAGCGCTCCAAAACGCAAGCATACCGGGCAGAAACAGGACAAAGAATATGATAGTTAGCACCTTTTTTAGCGCAGTATTCTTAACAAGTGCCAGAATCAAATTTAGCAGAAATCCCAGAACAAACGGAAAAGCCAACAGGGCGATAAAACCCAATACAATTAAAACAGTTTCTCCCATAACATTCCCTCCGGTATTTCTTAAATCGAAAATTTCAAAAGATAAACCAATCTTTGATATTTAAGTTATACGACTTTTTTCACTTTTTGCCAAGTAGGTACAATATAGAAATGAAAGAGTTACAAACAGAAGAAACTGTATTTCGCAGAATAAAAAGCCTATCTTTGATGATGCATTATCAAACATTGAAATGTTTTTGGATGCGTTTTTTATTTGCAATTCATATTAAATAGCTTCGCTAAATGCAATATTGCTATTGAATGATAATTTTAAGGGGCGAATCTTTTGATTCGCCCCTTCGCTTAATCACTCAAATTAACTCTAATTGACATTGACCGGGCGGTGTGCTTTTTTGTCAGTCAATAAGTTGACATAATATATTTTTTGTAAACTTCTCCAGGCGAGACTCGATGCCGGGCAGATGGATGGCAGTACCGGCGTCGTTGGCGGTTTCCAGCATGCAGAAGTTTGCCGGCAGCCAGAAGCCTTTGTTCATATTCAGCGCAGAGATCACCTGGCTGGCTACGATGTCGCCGCCGGAGTAGCCGGAGACCACCATGGCGAACACAGCCTTGTCGGTGAAAGGGGTGGTACGGTACAGGGCGGTGAGGCGGTTGATGGCGGCGGTCAGGTTGGCGGAGAGGGCGTCGTTGTAGTTGGGGCACAGCAGGATCACCGCATCCGCTTCCCGGATGGCGGGATAGACCTCCTGTACCATCACGCCGCCGTAGAAGCATTCGCCCTGCTCGCCGAAGTGGAGGCACATGGTGTAGGGACAGCCGGCGCAGTCCTCCAGCGTGCCGTTGCGCAGGCCGACTTCCTTGATATCGCACTTCTCTGCCAGCCCTGCCCGCACCCGGCTCCACAGCGCCATGGTATTGGAGGTGCGGTGACTGGAAGCGTGGAGCACCAGAAGTTTGGGGCATTTGCTTTTCACGGGGGCGAAGGAGAGGGTGCGCCGCACCAGATCGGCGGCAGCCAGCGCGTATGCCTCGTCCAGAGAGCAGACGGCATTTTTGGCCTGCACGGCGAAGTTGCGCAGGTCGCCGGTGGCCTCCACCAGGGGCCGTCCGATGAAGGTGCAGCCTGCCAGCGATGCCGCCAGCACCAGCTCCCGTCCCGCGGTTTTGGTATACAGGTCGCCTGCGCCGTCGATCAGCACACCGCCCACGCAGCCTTGCAGGCAGCCGGGGTGGCTGCGCAGATAGGACAGCAGGTCATAAAGCGCGTGGTTGATACCGTCCGCCCCAAGGGACACCGCGAACAGGAGACGGCAGTCACGCAGCGGCGCCGTCAGGGCAGGGAGAGTGCGGTGGGGGCGGTCTCCCAGCGCCTGTTCCAGAATGGCGGACAGGCGGGGCTCGCCTGCGGGATTCAGGTTTATGACGGTCAGCATGCCATCATCTCCTCAAAGAATGGTTTTCAGGGCGGCTTCTGTTTCCTGCAGACGGGCAAAGAGCGTGTCCGGCAGAGAGAGGGTCTCCACCTCCACGCCGTTGGGTGTGAAGCGGTTTCGTGTGCCAAACCACACGCCGCCCAGACACAGGGAACTGCAATGCCACTGGCCCCGCAGGGTCAGCAGCAGCTGCATGGCGCCGGAGGAAACGGCGGGCGCCACATAGGGTTTGAAGCCCAGTTCCCGGATGCGGAGGTTGGCGGTCTCCACCGCCTCGGTTAGTTCTCGGGAGAGGGCGTCGTCGTAATGGGTGATGGAATTGGCGATGACAAGTCCCCGGCCGTGGGGGCCGAAGGCGCGGCCCTCGGTCAGAAAAGAGGCGAAGCGGGGATCCTGTTTTGCGTAATAGGCTGCCCGGGCATTCATGACGCCGAGACCGAAGCCCTGCACCTGCTCCGGCAGGAGACCGAGGTGGTCCAGTTTGCCGTCCTCGGCGGTGTTGGAGGCCAGCCACGCGGCCTTGCACAGGGGATCGACGGGATCGGAGAGTACCATGAACAAGCCCTTGAAGCGGGCGCTGCGCGCCTGTCGGGCAAAATGCTCCACGAGAGGGCGGTTGGCAGCGAACTGTGCCATGCGGACGTCCCGGATCTCACTGCCCACCGGCGGGATGGCCTTTGTGGCGGCGAAGATGAACACGTCGCAATCAAAGAGGCTGTCGGCAGAAACGGCTTCCACCTCCGGAAGGGCATCGTAATCCCACGGCCAGGCGATCTGGCCCAGCTCCGTACACCAGCGCTGCACGGTGGCTTCGTTCAGGTCGCAGACGCCGAGGGTGGAGATGCAGTCGCTTCCCAGCAGCTTCAGCGCCGTCAGCAGCGTGCTGCCCACATCGCCTGCCGCCAGCAGATGCACGCGCTTTTTCCCCGGCTTTGGGGCAGGGAAGCGGAGGGCGTCCTGCCAGCGGGGGTGGCGCACATTCGCCGCGGAGAGGATGGTTTCGGGAAGCTGCGGCAAATCGCCCAGTCTGGCGGGATCCAGCCAGCGGACATCCACGGCTTCCGCCGTCAGCTGGCGGGAATCAGCGGGACGAAAGACCGCAGGGCAGCACCCGGGGTCACGGGAGAAAAGAAACAGTTCCGGTGCGCCGGTTTCCGTTGCTTTCGGCAGCGGCATGGGGGAAAGGGAGACGGCCGCCCGGCCGCCGACCTGATAATGATACATAAAAAGCTCCTCGTTTTCACGATGATTTGGATATATTGGATACAGAATACCACAGATGAAAGCAGATGAAAAGATGTGTTTTCCACGCTTTTTCGGCAATACTGGCAGCGGAGGTGAAGTGGATGAAGGAGTCAAATCCCGGGTATCTCTGCCTTTCCGATCTGCTGGATCAGGACCTGTCGGCCTATGAGTATTTTTACGCGCTGCCGCCGGATGTGCAGGAAAAGCTGAAGCGGAAAGATGACATCTCCTCCTTTGAGGAATTGCAGCAGCAGGCGGCAGAGTTTTAACGCGCGGACGGAAAAAACCTCCCATGGATTCCATGGGAGGTTTGTCTATCTTCATACTTCGGTGCGGTCACACAGTTCCCGGATCTTGGACTGGATGGATTTCAGATCCTCGAAGGTTTCGGGACGCTTGCTCACATCCCGCAGCAGAGCGGCGGGGTGGTAGATGGCGGTCATCTGCACGCCGCCCCGGGCAAACCACTGGCCATGCTCCTGGGTGATCTTGAAATCCTCCTTGATAATGGCCTTTGCAGCGATGCGACCCAGGCACACGATGATCTTTGGACGCAGCAGCGCGGCCTGACGGCGGAGAAAGCCGATGCAGGCATCCTGCTCCACGTTGAGGGGATCCCGGTTTTCGGGCGGGCGGCACTTGACGATGTTGGCGATGTAGACCTTGGTGCGATCCAGTCCGATGATCTCCAGCATATCGTCCAGCAGTAGTCCGGCACGACCCACAAAGGGGATGCCCTGCTCGTCCTCGCTCTGGCCGGGGCCTTCGCCGATCAGCAGGATCTCGGCGTTTTCCGCGCCGGTTCCGAAGACCACGTTGGTGCGTGTTTCCGCCAGAGCGCAGCCACGGCAGGCGGCACATTCCTGTTTCAAAGTTTCCCAACTGTCTGCCATAGGTTTGCCTCCCTGTTGGTTGATGCCGTCATCATATCATGAAACGGGCTTTGACGCAATGTGCGGCGACATATTTCTAGTTTAAATACGGTCGCAGCCGGCGGGAGAGCGCCAATGCCAGACCCAACTTTACCAGATCGGGCAGCAGAAAGGGGAGGACGCACGAACCCAGCGCTGCCCACAGAGTGACGGGCGTTGTTGTCGGGGCATAGACCAGCAGAAACCACACAGTAGCAATGGCGTAGCAGGCCATCAGCCCCAGCAAACAGGCTACTGCCCGTGCGGAAAGCATGCTGCCGACTTTGGCAGTGACGAGCCAATAGATGCTCGCGGCCGCCAGAAAGCCCATGGGATAGCCGCCGGACGCACCCAGCAGAACGCCGATGCCGCCCTGAAAACCAGAGAACACCGGAAGGCCTGCCAGACCCAGAAAAAGATATACCGTCACGGCGTACAGGCCTTTTCGCCCGCCCAATGTGCACAGGATCAGGAACAGTGCAAGGGTTTGCAGCGTGAAAGGGATGGGAAAGGGGATGGCGATCCATGCGCAGACCGTCAGCAGTACGGCGCACAGGGCAATCTGCACCAGATCCGACGTGCGGAGGGGATGGCATTGTGCGGCTTTTTGCAGATCCTTGTTGGCGGACATACCGACCCTCCTTCCCGAAACAGTAAAAACCATCATAGCACGAAACCATTTTTCGTGCAACGCCGGGATGATTGGGTCTGCTGCGGAAATACTGGAAGGCGGAAGGGGGCGTATGATGCTCTGGTATTTTTGGATCTACAGTTTTTTGGGCTATCTGCTGGAAAAGGTGTTTGCAAAGGCGACCCATGCGGAGCAGCAGGGACGCAAGTGCTTCCTGCTGCTGCCACTGTGCCCTGTTTATGGTCTGGGGATGCTGGCGGTACTGGCGCTGCCGCCGGAGGCGAAGCGCGGACTGCAGCTTGTAGTCTGGGGCGGTCTTGCCGCCACGGCGGTGGAATATGTCGTGCATTGGCTTTACGATACCGCGCTGGGCGTTCGCTTCTGGGACTATTCCGGCGTGTTCGGAAACCTCCGCGGCAGAGTCTGCCTGCCTTTTGCGGCGGCGTGGGGCATCCTCACGGCACTGGCGGTGTGGTGGGTGCAGCCGGAAGTGGAGCGGCTGGCGGCACGTGTACCGCCGCAGATCAGCCTGCTGTGCCTGGCGGTGTTTGCTGTGGATGCGCTGTGCTCCCTCCGCGTCCTGCATAGGACCGGAGACACGGAAGCGCTGCGCTGTGACCGACGGAACATGGGAAAAGCCCTCTGACACTTGGTCAGAGGGCTTTTTTGTTCAGCGTTTGTTTTGGCGGGACAGCTTCCGCTTGCAGCGGCACAGTTGTTCCTGACACTGGCTGCAGCGCAGGGCGGAGTTGGAGGACTCAAAAAACCGCTCTCGGTGACGGAGATAGGCCAGCTCCCAGCGCAGCATCAGTACAGCGGCCACCGCGCAGGCAGAGGCTGCAAGCACGCCGGAAACGCACAGCAGCGGTTGTGCATCATCCAGGACTGGAAGGGACAGAAAAACAGGGTGCAGATAATGTCGCACATGCTGTAAAACGCGGCAAGGCAGACCAGAAAAAGGTCGCTCACCCAGCCCTTCCAGTGTGCGAAGAAGAACAGACCGTTCAGGGCGAGCCAGGAGAGCGGTACGCGCAGCGTCCCTTTGGCGGAGTTTTGCACTTCGGCGCTGCGGGGTGTTTTTCCGGAGGGTACATAGCGGCCGGCGAACTCCTTCTGGCAGCCGAGACTTTCCAGAGAGGAGGGGAAGAAGCGAAACAGCATGGAGAGCATCAGCCCCAGCCAGATCGCGATGCCTTCTTTCTGTATTGAATTGCCTTTCCTCGGAGCAGTAAACAACAATATATCACACTTCTCCGGGAAAGACCATAGGCTGTAAGGAAAAAGGTCAAATGCGATATGTCCTTGCGGACAGGCTAGGGGGATAGTACATCTGTTCTACAAGAACCT
>SVLH01000006.1 GCA_015068025.1 Oscillospiraceae bacterium
ACCATCCCAACTGGCTGTGCAAGGAGAAGACCACTCTGACCGCCATCTCCTTTGACGCTGTCAACAACTCCTTCAACCCCACCGATATGGATACCTATTGGGAGTGGGTCGAGGAGCAGACCAACGTCCACATTGACTGGGAGATCATCCCCTATGCCGGTTACAACGAAGTCATTCAGGCTCGTATGGCTGCCGGTGTTGACCTGCCCGACATCATTCAGGTTTACAGCCTGGAAAACGCTCAGGGCGCCGGCGAAAACGGCATCCTGCTGGACATGGCTCCCTACTGGGATACCCATTTCACCAACACCAAGGCTTACTTCGAGAAGCGCGGCGTTAACTACAAGAGCCTGGTCGAGAACGGCAGCGGCGCTATCTATGCCCTGACCGCTACCCAGGAGCCCGTTGAGAACCATACCGTGTTTATGTACAACGCCGAGTGGATGGAGAAGCTGAACCTCGAGATCCCCACCACTTTTGACGAGTTCAACCACGTTCTGGAAACCATGAAGGCCGCCGGCGACATCAACGGCAACGGCAAGGACGACGAAGTCATCCTGACCTCCGCCAGCCTGCTGCGTCTGAACGCCATCATGGGCAACACCTTCGGCCTGGAGAACTACTATTACTGGAACGCCTTCCAGGCTGACGAGAATGGTGTTGTCTGGCACGAGGATACCAGCGACAATATGAAGGCCCTGCTGAAGTGGGAGAACGAGATGTACGAGAAGGGCATCCTGGACCGTGAGATCAACAGCCTCACCGCTACCCTGATGTCCGAGAAGATCGCCGCTGACCGTGTCGGCGTGTTCGTGTACTACTCCTCCTTCGCTATGGCTTACGGCCGTCTGTGCTCCGCCGGTCAGGAAGATCCTCTGGGCGAGCACTACATCATGGGTGGCCCCCTCGCTTCCGAGTGGAACGACAACCAGGGCTACTATGTGAAGTGGGAAAAGGCCGCTTCCAACCCCACCGCCATCAATGCTGATTCCGAGAACGCTGAGCTGGCTATGCGTTGGCTGGACTTCATGTTCTGCAACGAGGACGCCAACATCTATCGTACTCTGGGCGAACTGGGCAAGCACTATGAACTGGACGAGAATGGTGAAGCCATCCCCATCCAGCCCGAGGACGGCTCTCGTTGGCAGCCCGGCTCCAACAACAGCGGCCAGCTGACTCTGGCCTACAACCAGACCAAGGAACAGCTGCTCATCACCAAGTATGAGTACAAGTGGTACGGCGAGCGTTACGCCTGGATCCGTGAGAATGTTGAGTTCCGTTCTCCCAGTGTTCCCGTTGTGAACTACTACACCGAAGACGAGCAGTTCATCATCGATACTTACAAGGCTGACTTCGACGCTTACAGAGCCGAGATGCACGCCAAGTTCGTTAACGGCACTGCCGATATCGATAAGGATTGGGATACCTTCGTGAAGAATATGGAGAAACTGGGCTTGAAGGAAATCACTCAGGTTCACCAGAACGTTTACGACCGCGCCAATAAGGGCTAATTCCCGCGCCTTTTAACAGAGCAATATAAGTGCTGATGGATGACGGGAAACGGGTCTTTGACCCGTTTCCCGCTCCTGTTTTTACCCCAATACCATAAGCATAGACGGATGACGGGAAATGGGTCGCTGACCTGTTTCCCTCTCCGCACCTGTACGCCATCGATTGGAGCGAAGCGATTTATGTTTGAAAACTTCTGGACAGGCAACCGAAGCTGGCGAAAGAGACACGGAGACCCCCGCAATCGACGGGAGTTGTTTTTGTGCGTCTTATCTGACCAGCTTTTTTCCATTATCTTTTTGAACTTTTTCTATTGCCTGTTTTTCCTGCCGGCGATCCTCTGGGCAGTACTCCTGGGCGGCAGCGCGATGACCTTTCTTGAAAGCGGAGATCTTACCGGCGCATCGTATTCTTTTTCGATGATGTGCTGGGGTCTGATCCCGCTTATTACCATTACGGGTCCGGCGCGTGCCGGCATGGCGCGTGTCATGCGTGAGTGGGCAAAGGAGGAGACCTGTCCGCCGCTTCGCAATTTTTGGGCCGGGCTGAAAGCCAACTGGAAGCAGGCGTTGGTGCCTTCCTTTATCTCCTCGCTCATCCCTCTGATCCTCTGGAACGCCTGGCAGACCGCTGCTGTCAATGCGTTCGAGGGCGCCTTTCCCGGCCTGATGGCTGTGGCAGGCATTGCCTTTTTGTTCTGGCTGTTGGCACAGCAGATTATTTATGTGCTCATCGTTACCTATGACCTTCCCATAAAGGGGCATTTGCGCAATGCTCTGGTGCTGACGACCCTGCGGCTCCCGCAGGCCGCCGGGATCTTCCTGTGTTCCGTGATCGGCATTTTGATCTACGTATTGTTTGTGCTGATCCGGCCGCAGATGTACATCGCATTGCTGATCGTCCCCGTTCTCTATTACTTCTTCATTGGTTTTTGCTTTGGTGATCTGGTTTGCGCGTCCTTCGCCAACTATCTGATGGACAGGTATTTCCCGAAAAAGACCGAAGATGCCAAGGAAGAAATTGCAGAAGAAACCGAAGAAGAAACCGAAGAAGAAACCGAAGAAGAAACCGAAGAAGAAACCGAGCAGTAAGTTTTGACGCAGGATTCTGCCGCACGGGCATGACGTTCCGCTGATTGATTTTGCAGAAAGGAGAGGGCTTCTTGAAACGAATATTTTCTCGCTCAAAGGATGTCAGCTTCTTTTGGCGGCTTTTGACGATGACGGTCTTTTCCGGCCTGATTTCTGTTGTGCTGCTGTCGATTCTGCTGGTACCCAACCTGCTCCGTGTGGCGGAGGAAAACGACCTCGCCCACGAAGAGAATATGCTGCAGGCGACGGATAACTGTTTTGACACGCTGCTTGGTGCTGTCGAAGACTGTCTGAATTCTGTGGAGGAGAGCGAATGGCTCCACGATTTGTATATCGACCATGTTCTCAGTGGTATTTCGACCCAGCGCCTGCATAGAGATCTCCTGCGGGATCTTACGCTGATCGCAAATGCGCAGGGTGGCTTTGTCGACCAGATCTCCTTCCAGTTTTATCAGGATCCGCAGGTCCTGTATACCAGCACAGGTGTGTTTTCCAACATTGCGTTTTTCCGGGAGGAATATCCGGAGGAGATGCAGTATTTCTTCCCCTCTCTTTCTCCCGATGACCTGGGCTTTAAAATCGAACAGTTTCAGGGACAGGATGTCCTTGTCTACTATACAGAATTTACCGATGTTGCCGGCGGTGTCCCCAAGGGAAAGATGATGCTGGTCATCGATCAGGAGCATCTCCGGATCCAGCTGCAAAAGGCGACCGGCGGAAAGGTGGCTTTTGCGGAGATCGCCGATTCCGACGGCAATCCCCTGTGGAGCTGCCAGCTTGCCAAGGCAGGCGAGGACCTTTTCTATACGGAGAAGTTCTCGGATGCGGACACGTATCGCTACCGGATCGGCGTGACGCGCTCCGTGCATACGCTTACCAGCAGAAACGCCCGCTATACCATCATTTTCACCCTGCTGATCGTGGCCGCGATCTGCATTGCGATCTCCCTGTATCTGGCCCGCGCAAACTTTGCGCCGGTGAAGATTCTCTCCGAAAAATACGGCTTGGAAAGCGAAGGGAAGAACGAGCTTTCCGTGCTGGAAACGACCATCGACCAGATCGTTTCCCAGCGCTCCGAAGATACAGCCATGCTGAATCGGCTGCGGCCTCTGGCGCAGCAGCGCATTATTGACGGTCTGCTCAGCGGTTCTGTGCGATTGAGCAATCCCTCTATCGACCAGATCCATTATTGCGATCTGCTGTTCCGCTATACCTCCTACGCCGTTGCGGCCGTTTCCTGCTCCGTGACCGCACGTCCCACCCCGGAGAATGACGGGGAGCCCGTCCTCGGCTATACCGAGGTGCTGATGGAGGATCTGCTGACAGAAACGCTGGCGGAGCTTCCCATCTCCGCGCACCTTTATTTCCTGGACGATAACCGCTACCGCATTTTGTTCAACGCGGATTCCGAGGAGCTGATCCGCTCCGCCGTTGAGAAGATCAACAGCAGCTACCGGGACATTTTGAGCAGACGCGGCTTTGATGCCGATCTGTGCTTTGGCGTGGGTTCTGTGGTGGATTCTCTGGAAAACATCTATCTCTCTGCGGAACAGGGCGTAACGGCGCTCAATCTGGCCATGGCGCAGTCCGACGATGACGGATTCGTCTTTTTCGATGAATACGCCAAGCAGATCAACATGGGCTACTACTATCCCCTTTCCGCGGAAACGCTGCTGCTGCGCGCCATCACGGAGAGCGGTGCGGAAACGGCGCAATCCATTCTGGATGACATTATCGAGACCAACCGAAACCGGCTCTTCCTGTCCTACAATTCCCACAGACTGCTGTATTTCAACCTGTGCGCCACCATCATCCGCAGCGCACAGAGTCTGGGCATCTCCCTCAACATCATGCCGGAGGCGCATTACATGAAGCAGGCCATGAGCCTGTCCATGATCCATGCCAAGGTCTCCCGCTTGATCGACGAGGTTTGCAACAACATTGCCAAGGTCCGCAACGAGCGCTCCGTCTCCGTTGAGGACGAGATCGTGGATTACATCAACCAGAACCTCTATGACCCCGGCATGTCCCTCTCCCAGGTGGCTGATCGGTTCCAGAAGTCTTCCGCGTATGTTTCCACGGTGTTTAAAAACGTGACCGGCTCCAACTATTCCGACTATGTGAACCAGAGCCGCATTATCCGCGCAACGGAACTGCTCTCCCAGGGCGATATGTCCATCGAGGAGGTCTGTCATGCGGTGGGTTACGTTTCCCTGAGTACCTTCCGGCGCAATTTCAACAAGTATACGAAAACCAATCCCGGCGAATATATCACGGAAAAACGCGGTGGATATTTGAAACAGGACGAGGAATGATCGTGATGGCACAACAGGTACAGCCGCAGGCGGCACCGAAACCGCCGCAGCTCAAAATGACCAAGCTGATGGACGAGATCTTTGACTATCCCCTGCCGGAGGGCTATGGGATCCGGAACATAGACGGGAGTGCGGAGGATATTGCCGCCTGGGTCAGGATTTGCAGGAACGGCGTTCTGCCCGCAGGGGTGGACGAAAAAAGCGCCTACGATTCCCGCATCACCAACTGGAAGGGGCGACAGGACATCTGTCCCGAAAAGGATGTCTTCATGGTATATGAGGCGGAGACAGGCGAGGTGGTGGCCACGATCACCGGCTTCGTCATGGCGGATGGCGACGGTGACATCCACATGGTGGCTGCCGATCCGGCGTGCCGCGGCAAAAAAATCGGCCACGCCATGCTGTCCCACGCCCTGAAAAAGCTGAAGGCAGACGGCGTACCCAGAGTGCACCTGACCACGGACGACTGGCGTCGGCCGGCGATCAAAAATTATCTCGCGGCAGGCTTCCGGCCGGTGTGGTTTGAGGGCGTTGCGGAACGCTGGGAGGTCATCTTCCGGGAAATGGACATGGAGCCCGTTCCATTCCTGTACGAAGGGGAGCTTTCGGTGTGACAGACTCCGCTCTGGCGGGAAAAGCGGGCGTTGACCCGGCAAAAAAGTCATTTGTTCAGCGGAACATCATAATTTTATAGGTGTTGCGCGGAAAAGTGAAAATAAGGTACAATACCCTTGGCACATCAGCGTTGCTGATGGAAATTTTAAAGGCTCCGGTATCTACTCCATTCTCATAGTGCCGGAGAAACAATTAAGGAGGAGTGCAATACCGCAATGGCTTGCGGTGCGGCAGTGTGGAGACCTGTCGTAATGTCTCCGGGGTTTCGCTCTCCGGAGGCGAGATGACGCAAAACGAATGTTTTGCCATCATAGCCCAAACGTATGTCGAACTTATCTCTGAAGGACATCAAGAAAATCTACCCCCACAGCGGCAGCCAGAAGAAAAGCCTGAAGAAGGGCAAGAAGGACGATTTCGTCGTTGACGAGGAGAACAAGGTCAATCTCCAGATCACCGAGGAAGGTGTCGTTGCCGTTCAGGAATTCAATCTGGACGTCGAGGACAAGGAATTTATCGTTCTGGTCGGCCCCTCCGGCTGCGGTAAGTCCACCACCCTGCGTATGATCGCCGGCCTGGAAGAGATTACTGCCGGTGAGCTGTACATCGACGGCAAGCTGGTCAACGACGTCGCCCCCAAGGATCGCGACATCGCCATGGTGTTCCAGACCTATGCACTGTACCCCCACATGACCGTGTATGAAAACATGGAGTTCCCCCTCAAGCTGCGCAAGTATCCCAAGGATGAGATCAAGCGCAAGATCAAAGAGGCTGCGGAGATCCTGGATATTACCGAGTACCTGAACCGCAAGCCCAAGGCTCTGTCCGGCGGTCAGCGTCAGCGTGTTGCCATCGGCCGCGCCATCGTTCGTGAGCCCAAGGTCCTGCTGATGGACGAACCTCTGTCCAACCTGGACGCCAAGCTGCGTAACCAGATGCGTTCCGAGATCATCAAGCTGCGTCAGAAGATCAACACCACCTTCATCTACGTTACCCACGACCAGACCGAGGCTATGACTCTGGGCGACCGTATCGTCATCATGAAGGACGGCTTCATCCAGCAGATCGGCACTCCCCAGGAAGTGTTCGACCATCCCAGAAACCTGTTCGTCGCCGGCTTCATCGGCACTCCTCAGATGAACTTCTTCCAGGCTGAGCTGGTTAAAGAGCAGGACGGCTACTATGTTGCCCTGAACAACATGAAGGTGAAGCTCTCCGAGGAGAAGCAGCAGGCTCTGGCTGCCAAGAATGTTGCCGCACAGCCCATCACTCTGGGCGTGCGTCCCAACCACATCTCCCTGCGTGACGATGCCAACACTCTGGAAGCTACCGTCGACGTGTACGAGATGATGGGCAGCGAAGTCCACCTGCACGTCAACGTGATGGGCAGCCATATCATCATCATCGTTCCCACCATGGACATCAACGGCAACCACAGAGAGAGCTTCGCTTCCGGCGCCACCATCCGCTTCGGCTTCGCCGGCGGTGTGTGCCACATCTTCGATGCCGAGGGCAACAACCTGGAGATGTAATGCGGTCCGTGCCGTGAATATGTGACACGGCGTGATCCGGAAACGCAAAACGTTTTCAACAGCATTTTTTCCGATAACGAGGGCGGGAATTCCCCGCCCTCGTTTTTTCTGCCTGTGGGAAGCGGCTGGAGTGCGCGGTTCGTCGGCACTTCAAGAGCAAAAAGGACTGTTTTGTTCTCCGCTGGGCGTATAAAGAATTTTATGAAAAAATGGCTGAAAATTTGGCGCTTCCAAAAATTAATGCGCCTTGCCCTTCTTGACTGACAATGCTATTTTTGAAGTGTAAAAGTGTGCCCTTTTTTAGGGGGCCCTGCGCATTTTTTCAGGAGGAGACCCTCTGCGAAAAATAACGCGCCCCGACCCCTGCATCCGGCATGCAAAACCCCTTCCGCCATATGCAGGCGGTTTCGGCAAATACCCCGCAAAAAGTCATCACTTGGTAAATGGAGGATATGTATGAAGATCAAAATTGGTGTTCTTGGTGCGTTCCGCGGCATCGCCATGATTAAGTTCCTGATGAAGTATCAGGATGCGGAACTGGTAGCGGTGTGCGATAAGTTCCGTCCCGCACTGGATAAGGTCCGTGCCACCGCGGACAGCCTCGGCGTGAAGGTCGAGCTGTATGAGGATTTCGACAAGTTCCTCGAGTGCGATATGGACGCAGTGGTTCTGGCAAACTATGCCACGGAGCACGCTCCCTTTGCGATCCGCTGCCTGAACAGCGGCCGTCACGTTATGTCCGAGGTTCTGGCCGTCCAGACGATGGCCGAGGCCGTGCAGCTGGTTGAGGCTGTGGAGAAGAGCGGCAAGGAATACGCCTATGCCGAAAACTTCTGCTATTTCCGCAGCTGCATGGAGATGAAGCTGCGCTATGACCGCGGCGACATCGGCGAGTTCACCTACGGCGAAGGCGAGTATGTGCATGACTGCTCTTCCCGCTGGCCCGAGCTGACCTACGGCGATCCCAACCACTGGCGCAACCACTACTACATCAACTACTACTGCTCTCACGCTCTGGGCCCCGTCATGTTCATCACCGGCGCACGTCCCAAGCGCATCGTGGGCTTCGAGAACAAGCCCGAGGAGTCCATGCGCGTCCAGGGTGCCCGCTGCTCCGGTGCCGGCATGGTCATCTGCCAGACCGACAATGGCGCCATCATCAAGGGCGTTCAGGGCCACCTGAAGCGCAAGAACAGCAACTACTGGACCTCCATCTACGGCACCAAGGGCTGCATGGAGTCCGACCGCTGGGGCGAGAAGCGCACCGAAATGCTGCACGCCTACATCGAAGGTCCCGAGTACTGCAAGGGCGACTATGAGTACTATGAGCCCAAGCGCTACATCGACACCGAGCTGTCCCGCGAGACCACCACCCACTTCGGCGCTGACTTCTACACCGGCTACTTCTTCCTGGAGAAGCTGATGGGTCGCGAGGATGGCCAGTACTCCCTGGACGTGTACCGCGGCCTGGATATGTCCCTGCCCGGTCTGCTGGCACAGCGCTCCATCATGGCCGGCAACCAGCCCATGGAGTTCCCCGACTTCAAGGATCCCGCCGTCCGCGAGCTGTATCGCAACGACCACATCTGCGTCGATCCCAAGATCGCCGGCGATTCCGTGATCCCCTCCTCCTCCTTCCCCGTAAAGGAACTGACCGAGGAAGAGTATGCCAACATCAGAAAGAAGTGGCTGGAGCTGCAGGCAGCCAACGCTGTCACCGTTTCCGGCTCCGAGAAGTAAGAAACGCTTCTTAAGCGGCAACAACAGAAGAACCAACCATGATTTCCGCCGCCCATCGGGCGGCGGAAATTTCAAAACCAGAAGAAAAAACGACTGGCGGAGGAAAAACTATGCTGGATTATTTGATTAAAAACGCCACCGTCGTGGACGGAACGGGCGCTGCCGGATATACGGCCAGCGTCGGCGTGAAGGGTGACAAGATCGCCGCCATCATCACGGAGGGCGAACTGCCCGAGGCGAAAACGGTGATCGACGCCGCGGGCCATGTGCTGACGCCCGGCTTCATTGACGTCCACAGCCATGCGGACGTTTCCCTGCCCTGCTATCCCGATGGCGACAACAACATCATGCAGGGCATTACCACCTTCGTGGGCGGCAACTGCGGCATCGCGGTGGCGCCCGCCCACAGCGATGCCTTCAACAAATCCTATATGCTCAACGACCTGAAGCTGGACGGCTATGTCACCATCCAGTGGAAGACCTTCCGTGAGTGGCTGGACTATGTCCGCTCCTTCCCCATCGGCGTGAACTATGTGCCGCTGGCAGGCCACGATGCCCTGCGCGGCGCCGTGATGGGCATGGATCACAACCGCGCCTCCACCCCCGAGGAACTGGATCAGATCTGCGCCATGCTGGAGGAATCTCTGGACGCCGGCGCCTTCGGTATGTCCTACTCCTCCGACCCCGGCGTGCCCGGCCACTGCGCTGACCTGACGGAGCTGCGCCGCCTGTTCAAGATGCTGGAGGATCGCAACTCCTTCGTTACCGCCCATACCCGCCATCACCAGAACCAGTGGCCCAGCGATGACGGCCGCAACTACTACGGCGTCTACGTGGGCGAGCCGGGCGAAGTGCTCTGCGGCCGCTATCACGGTCTGATGGAGTTCATGGAGCTGTTCAAGGAGACGCCCAAGCTGACCGCCTGCTACGCCCACCTGACCAACGCATTCCTGGCCCCCATGCCTCACTCTCAGGCCATGGAGGATGCCATGATCGACGAGACCCTGCGCACCTTCGTGGACGAGCCCATCGCCGAGGGCTATAAGGTCTACTTCAACGTGCTGACCCACCAGAACAGCCTCTCCGGCATCCGCAAGGTGGTCTATGACCTCGCCAGCAGCCTGACCTACGATCGGGAACTGAAGGAGTTCAAGAGCCCCGAGGTGCTGGTGGAGAAGCTGAAGGAGCGCGACTTCCGCGAGAAGCTGAAGACCTACATCAAGAGCGGCAAGTACAAGATGGGCATGCTCTCTCCCGCAACCGATCCCTACTGGGCCGACTGCTTCGAGTTCTTCACCGCCAAGGACAAGTCCCTGCTGAACAAGACTCTGCTGCAGGTGACCGAGGAGCGCACCACCGGTCTGCGCTCCGAGATGGTTTACAACAACTGTCTGGAAGTGCTGTTTGATATTGTTGTGGACGATCCCGAAGTGGAATGGGCGCTGATTAAGGACAAGCGGGAATACATGGGCACCAACCGCCTGATGCGCTCTCCCCGCTGCATGCCCATGACCGACTCCCCCTCCTTCCCCGAGAAGTCCGACAAGTGGCTCAACTGCCTGGGTTACGGCAATCCGCCCCTGTCCTATACCACCATGGTGCGCTATCTGGTGGATGTCTGCCGTGAAGGCGGCGTCATGAGTCTGGAGGAGGCCATCCGCAGAATGACCTCCCAGGCAGCCGACATGCTGGAGATCGGCGACCGCGGCCGCATCGCCGAGGGCATGCAGGCCGACCTGGTGCTGATGGACTGGGAGAACCTGAACTATGTCGTGGATTTCAACGACCCCTCCAAGCAGCCCACCGGCATCCGCAATGTCTGGGTCAACGGCACGCTGGCGATGAACGAAGGCGTTCTGACCCACGACCTGAACGGCCGTGTGCTGACCCGCAGCTGATTTTTCAATATGCGAAACAGGAAGCCTCTGTCCATGCAGAGGCTTCCTGTCTTTTCCTGGGGCTGCACGGTTGACAAGGGGAAGGAAAAACGCCTATAATTCCTACAAACGGATCTCCGTGGGCAGGAACTGCGCTGCGGAGAGGAACAGGAGGAACGCGCTGTGAGCCGTATTTATACATCTGTTGAGCAGCTTGTGGGCGGCACGCCCCTTTTGGAACTGACCCATCTGGAACAGAAGCTGGGTCTGGAGGCTAAAATTCTGGCCAAGCTGGAGTCCTTCAATCCCGGCGGCTCTGCCAAAGACCGCGTGGCAAAGGCCATGCTGGACGATGCGGAGGAGCGCGGAGTGGTGAAGCCGGGCGCGGTCATTATTGAACCCACCTCGGGCAATACGGGCATCGGTCTTGCTGCTGTGGCGGCAGTGCGGGGCTACCGCGCCGTCATCGTCATGCCCGACACCATGAGCATGGAGCGGCGGCAGCTGATGAAGGCCTACGGCGCGGAACTGGTGCTGACCCCCGGCGCCAGGGGCATGGCCGGCGCCATCGAAGAGGCGGAGCGGCTGGCGAAGGAGACCCCAAACAGCTTCATTCCCGGCCAGTTTGAAAACCCCGCCAACGCCGCAGCCCACTATGCCACCACCGGCCCGGAGATCTGGGCGGACACCGATGGCAATGTGGACATTTTCGTGGCAGGCGTGGGCACAGGCGGCACCATTACCGGGACGGGTCGCTACCTGAAAGAGAAGAATCCCGCTCTGCGGGTGGTAGCCATCCAGCCCGCAAACTCTCCCGTACTCACTGGCGGCGCTGCCGGGCCTCACGGACTGCAGGGCATCGGCGCAAACTTCGTGCCCAAGGTGCTGGACACCGCCGCGTATGACGAAGTAGTCTCCGTGACAGAGGAGGACGCCTTCGAGTGCGTCCGTCAACTGGGCAGCGCCGAGGGCGTGCTGGCAGGTATCTCCGCAGGCGCTGCGCTGTGGGCAGCCATCGAGCAGGCAAAGCGCGCGGAAAACCGCGGCAAGACGATTGTGGTGCTGCTGCCCGACACGGGTGAGCGCTATCTCTCCGCAGGCATTTTCTGAAATCCCATCCGCCGCAGGCACGCGCTGTCTGCGGCGGTTTTTTGCGCCTTGTGGGAAAAATCTGCGAAACCACTATGGCACAGGCGGGAAAACATGGTATGATAAGACTGATGAATCAAACTGCAGGAGGTTTTTCCATGAACGAAACGTTGAAAGTCATCCGCGAACGCCGCAGCATCCGCAAATATAAGACCGAGCAGATCAAGGATACCGAACTGAATGCCATTTTGGAGGCAGGCACCTGGGCGCCCACGGGCATGGGCAAGCAGTCCCCCGTGATGGTGCTGGTGCAGGACAAGGAAACCATTGAATATATGACCAAGCTGAACGCCGAGATTCAGGGTCGCCCCGGCACAGACCCCTTCTACGGCGCCCCCACCGTTGTGGTGGTGCTGGCAGACGGCGAGAATCCCAACTGGATGCGTGACGGCTCTCTGGTCATGGGCAACCTGATGCTGGCGGCCCATTCCGTGGGTGTCGGCTCCTGCTGGATTAACCGCGCGCTGGAACTGTTCGATATGCCCGAGGGAAAGGCCCTGCTGCGCAAATGGGGTCTGCCCGAAACGCTGCGCGGTGTGGGCAACTGCACCCTGGGCTATGCCGACGGCGAAGCACCTGCGCCCAAGCCCCGCAAGGACGGCTACATCGTGCGGGTGTGATATGAAAGAGCTGACGTATCAGGCAGAGCGTGAACTTCTCTGCGAGGTCGGAAAGCGCATGTATGACCGCGGCTACGTGGCAGCAAACGACGGCAACATCTCTCTGCGCGTGGCAGAAGATCGGCTGCTGATGACACCTTCGGGGGTCAGCAAGGGCCGCATGACGGCAGATATGCTGCTGGTCACCGACCTGGAAGGCCGCGCGCTGGAGGGTGATCGCCACCCCACCTCCGAGGCAAAGATGCACTTGGCGGTGTATCGCAGCCGCAGCGACGTGCGGGCGGTGGTGCATGCCCATCCGCCCATCTCCACAGCCTTTGCCGTGTGCCGCCGCGGACTGGAAACACCCTATGTGGCCGAGCTGGTGGTGGGTCTTGGCAGCGTGCCCTGTACGCCGAAATTTGCCATGCTGTCTACCGAGGAAGTGCCGCAGAGCATCCTGCCCTATGTGGCGGAGCATAACGCGCTGCTGCTGGCAAACCACGGCGTGCTGACTTGGGGCGGTGACCTTTGGGAGGCATTCGATCGGTTGGAAACCGTGGAGCACACGGCAAAAATCGTGCTCAATGCCCACTTGCTGGGTGATCCCGCAGCGCTGACGGCGGAGGAGACCGACCGTCTGCGCGCCTTGCAGGGGATGTACCGCACGCTGAAAGAAAAGACGGTTTGACTATGGAGAGAAACGACATTCAAAAAGTGACCCACGCGCCCAACATCCGCTACGACAAAGCGGAGGAGGCGCTGTATATCATCGACCAGACCCGCCTCCCCAACGAGGAGGTATTCCTGCGAGTAGAAACGGCGGAGGAACTGTATGACGCCATCCGACTGCTGCAGGTGCGGGGCGCACCCGCCATCGGCATCTTTGCCGCCTATGCCCTCTATGTGCTGGCGCGGCAGATTCCCGCGGAAGCGGACGTTCTTGCCGAACTGAAAGACCGGGCCGCTTACTTGAACAGCGCCCGCCCCACGGCGGTGAATTTGGGCTGGGCACTGGGGGAGATGGTGAACGAGGCGGAAAAAAGCGCGGCGCTGCCCCGGAAGGAACTGCTGGAAGCGCTGTATGAAAAGGCGGCGGCCATCCACGATGACGACATCGCCAAATGCGCTGCCATCGCGGAATACGGTCTGTCCCTTGTGAAGGACGGCGACGGCATCCTGACCCACTGCAACGCAGGTCCGCTGGCAACCTCCCAGTACGGTACGGCGCTGGGCCCCATCCTGCTGGGCACAGAGCGGGGGATGACGCTGCGGGTCTTTTCCGACGAGACCCGCCCGCTGCTGCAGGGCGCGCGGCTGACAAGCTACGAGTTGGAGCGTGCCGGGGTGGATGTGACGCTGATCTGCGACAACATGGCCTCCATCGTAATGAAAAACGGATGGGTGCAGGCCTGTTTTGTAGGCTGTGACCGGGTGGCAGCCAACGGAGATACCGCCAACAAGATCGGCACTTCTGGCGTGGCCATTCTGGCAAAGCACTACGGGATTCCTTTTTATGTGCTGGGGCCCACCAGCACCGTCGACATGAACTGCCCCGACGGCGCGCACATTCCCATTGAGGAACGCAACGGCGACGAGATCCGGACCATGTGGTATGAAAAGCCCATGGCGCTGCCCGAAGTGAAGTGTTACAACCCGGCCTTTGATGTGACGGATCACGACCTGATTACCGCCATCGTTACCGAAAAGGGGATCTGCCGCCCGCCGTATACCGAGAGCCTTGCAGCTTTGTTTCGGGCGGAATAAAGGGAAAGGATGTGGAGCAAGTTGCTGTTTTCCAACATTGACATTCTGGACGAACACTTTGACCATCGCACCGGCTGCTATGTGGGCGTGAAGGCGGGGCGCATCGCCTACATCGGCAAAACTGCGCCGCAGGAGGACTTTGGTGAGGTCTATGACGGCACCGGCAAGCTGCTCATGCCCGGCTTTTACAACGCCCACAGCCACTCCGCCATGACGCTGATGCGCGGCTATGCGGAGAATATGGCGCTGAACGATTGGCTGCACAAGCAGATCTTCCCCTTTGAGGCGAAGCTGGACAGCGAGGCCATCTACAACGGCACACTGCTGGCAGCGGCAGAGATGGTGCGCTTTGGCATCGTGTCCGCCACCGACATGTATTTTGACGGTGAGGCGGTGAGCCGGGCCGTGCTGGACTCCGGCATCAAGATGAATTTCGGCCACTCCGTCACCTGCTTCGATGACCGGAGCGCAAGAGAACTGCCGGTCTATGGGGAGACCATGGATGTGCTGCGCCGCTTTCACAATGCAGAGGGCGGCCGGCTGAAACTGGATCTGGCTATCCACGCCGAATATACCTCCACGCCGAAGGTGGTGGAGGATATGGCCGCCATTGCAAAGGAAACGGGGCTGAACCTGCACCTCCACCTCTCCGAAACGCAGGCGGAACACGAGGCCTGTAAGGCGCGCCACGGTGGCCGCACCCCCGCCCGCTATTTCTGCGACGCCGGCGTGTTTGATGTTCCCGCCACCGCCGCCCACTGCGTCTGGCTGGAGGGAGAGGACTTCGACATCCTGAAAGAAAAGGGCGTCACCGTGGCCTGCAATCCCATGAGCAACCTGAAGCTTGCCAGCGGCTTCTGCAACGTTCCGAAACTGCTGGATCTGGGCGTGAATGTGGCGCTGGGCACGGACAGCGTTGCCAGCAACAACAGCCTGAATATGCTGGAGGAGATCAAACTGTTCGCCACGCTCTTTAAGGCCTCCACCGGCGACCCCACTGCCGTTACCCCGAAGCAGGCCCTTTACGCCGCCACCCGCGCCGGCGCCCTCTCCCAGGGACGGGCGGACTGCGGGCTGGTGAAGGAGGGCTTCCGGGCGGACCTGATCGTGCTGGATCTGCGTGATCGTCCCTACCTGCATCCCTGCCACGATATGCTGAATAATGTGGTCTTTTCCGCACAGGGCACGGATGTGTGCCTGACGATGGCGGACGGCCGCGTGCTGTATCGGGATGGAGCATACCCTACGCTGGACTTGACGTGTGTGGCCGCCAATGCGGAAGCCTCTGTGGCAAAGATCCTGCGCCAACTGTAAACGAAAAAGAAGCCGCCGGAGCCTTTGCTCCGGCGGCTGTTTCTTTGATGAGGCGTCAGCGCTTGACGGAAATGGCGTTGACGGGGCAGCCGTTGGCGGCGGCGCCGACCCGGACGAACTGGGCTTTTTCCGGCTGGGCGAGCACCGTGGAAAACCGGCCTTCAATGCGGAACACCTCCGGCGCCACATAGGCGCACATACCGCAGCCGATGCAGCGGGTGGTATCTATGGTGACGGTCATGGGCAGACTCCTTTTCCTTTGATGCTTCCATTGTAATACACTGCGGCCCATCCGCCAAGTATTTTTTCAGGCGGCGGAACTTGTAAAATATCGCCACCATTTTGTTTCCGGATTGACATTTACAAGAAAAGCCTCCTGTGTTATCCTGAATACAATACAAGAAGTTGTTTGTCAAAGACTGGGAGGCACAATATGAAGCTAATTTTCCGAAAGACACTCTCCGTGCTGCTGGCGTTTGGTCTGCTGCTGCCGCTGTCGCTGCCCGCCCGGGCATCCGATGCGCTGGGCAAGGATCTGATCAGCCAGAGCATGGTTTTAAATCAGGGCACGCAGATGACCACCGGCGTGTTCTGGAGCAGCAGCCAGTCCGACCTGCGCAGAGAAAATCTGATCACCTACACGCCCAACGAGTCCGTGAAACCCATCGTGACCTACGGCAGCGTGCTGACGGAGAAGAACACGGTTTCCCGCACGGCGCGCCAGCTGGAGGCAGCGGGCTACCGCGTAGTGGCGGGCATGAACGGCGACTTTTACAATGTAAATAACGGCCTGCCCATCGGCGTGGTCATCACCGAGGGTGAGCTGCGCAGCAGCGACGCCGGCTATTACGCCATCGGCTTCCGCGCCGACGGAACGGCGGTGCTGGGCCGGCCCCAGGCGGCCACGTATCTGGATCTGACGCCCCGCGCTCCCGCTGCCGCGGAGCCGGACGCGGGAGATCCCGCAGAAGAACCTGCGGAAATGCCCGAAGAAGCGCCCGTGGAGACGGCGGAAGTCCAGCAGGTGCTGCGCAAAGTCGCAGGCATCAACAAGGCGCGGGTCTCCAATGGTGGGATCTACGTCTATACCCGCGATTTCAATGCCGCCCACACCACCGGAACGGTGGAGTCCGGCGTGGATGTAGTCTGCGCCGTGGTTGAAGGACGGCTGGCCATCGGGCAGACGATGAAGCTGCGGGTGGAGCGCGTGACGGAAACGTCCGCCGCCACCCACGTGGAGGAAGGACAGGTTGTGCTGTCCGCCAATGTGCAGTCCGGCGTCTATTATACATCCGCGCTGAAAGGGCTGACCGTGGGGCAGGAGATCACCCTGACCTGCACCTCTGCCGAACCGGTGTGGAATGAAGTGGAATATGCGGTGGGTGCGCTGTACTCTCTGGTGGAGAACGGGGCTGTGGTGTCCTCTCTGCCCGCCGGCGCCAATCCCCGCACTGCCGTCGGCCAGAAAAAGGACGGCACCCTGATCTTCTACACCATCGATGGACGGCAGGCCGATCACTCCATCGGCGCCTCCATGACGCAGGTGGCGCAGCGGCTTGTTGAGCTGGGCTGCGTGACGGCGCTGTGCCTGGACGGCGGCGGCTCCACCACCCTTGCCGTGACCCAGCCGGACGCCCAGACGGCAACGCTGCTCAATCTGCCATCCGGCGGAAGCGAGCGAGCGGTTTCCAATCAGATTTTTCTGGTGGCGGACGCCACGCCCACCGGACGGATCGGCTCGTTTCACATGAGTGCGGAAAACAGATTTGTGCTGGCCGGCGGCCGGGTAGAGGTTCGGGCAACGGCCATCGACACCAACTATATCCCCATGCCGGACGCCCAGTATGACCTGTGGAGCAGTGCCGGCGCGCTGGAAGGGAACATACTGACCACACCGGAGGAGGGCGGAGATATTATCGTCACCGCCGAAAGCGAGGGCAGACAGGGGATCACCACCGTCTATGCCATCACGAATCCGGACCGGCTGATGATTTGCAGCAGCAGCGGGGAAACGCTGAATGAGCTGAACGTTTCCCCCGGCACCACGATGCAGCTGCGGGGCACTGCCCTCTATGGCAACATTGTGCTGAAAACGAATGCCGAGCAGTTTACATGGTCGGTGACAGGCAACATCGGCACGATCGATGAAGAAGGCGTGTTCCGTGCACATACCCCCGGCACGGGAACGATCACGGTCTCCGCTGCGGGAAAAACGGCGAAAGTCCGGGTCACGGTGTCCGAAATGCCCTTGATGCGCATTGAGGATTTTGAGCAGGAACACACCATTTTTGATGTGGAACAGGACGAAAATGTGTCCGTGTCGCAGACGAAAGCGGAGGCATTTGTCCGCTTGGGTCGCACGGCGGGCGCGCTTACCTACACGCTGACGGAGGATGAAAACCAGACGCTGTCTGCCGTGTTCCGCACCGATGTTCCGTTGAACGGCGCATACAGCGCCGTGAATCTGTGGGTCTATGGCGACGGCTCCGGCAACCTGCTGGAACTGCTGTATCACCACACGGAGGACGGAGAACAGCGCCGGCAGATCACCGTGCTGGACTTTACCGGCTGGCAGTCCTTTGCGGTGGAGCTCTGGAATGCGGATGCCCTGCTGGGCCTTGCGGTCAGCGGCGGACAGGCCGAGGAAGTGTATGAGGACAGCGGGACCCCTGCGGAGGATGCGGCTGTTGAGGAGACCGCTGCTGCAGAGACAGACCCTGCTTCGGAAGAAAATGCTGCCGAGGAAGACGCTGCCGCGGAGGAAGACGCCGCTGCGCAGGAGCCTGCGGCAGAGGAAGTCGCCCCGGAGCCTGACGGCACGATCTATATTGACCAGATCGTGTCCGCCTTCTGCGGTGTGATCGATCAGGAAGCGCCCGCCATTCTGCCTGTTTTGGAGAACGGGCAGCTCACGGCGGAGATCAAAGACGCGGTGGACGGCATCCTGCCGGCAGACGCCCTGCGCGCAAGTTATGACGGCGCGGCCCTGGAATTCCAATATGATGCGGAGACCGGTATGCTGACGGCCACGCTGCCGGAGAGCGACGGCGCGGCGCACCGTGTCACGGTGGCGGCGGCTGACGCATCCGGTAATCTGGGTCGTGCCTCGCTGGACATTCCCGCGGGTGAGGACTGGACCTCCCGGTTTACGGATATGCAGGGTCATTGGAGCGAAGCCTATGTGGATTACCTGCATACCGCCGGCATTACCGGCGGCTATGCGGACGGCACCTTCCACCCGGACGAGAAGATCTCCCGTGCCCAGTTTGCGACCATGCTGTTCCGCTATCTGGGACTGGACGCGGAGCAGTATGCGGAGGTAGAGCTGCCCTTTGCGGATATTGACAAGATTCCCGCCTATGCGCTGCCTGCGATCAAGGCGCTGTATACGGAGGGTGTTGTGAACGGAAGTACGGGAACCGACGGATTGCAGTATTTCAATCCCGGCAATACCCTGACCCGGGCACAGGCGGCGGCCATGCTGGGTCGTACCATGGAAAAGGGTTATGCTTCCGTGGAACTGCCCTTCACGGATGCAGCCGCGATCCCGAACTATGCCAGAGGCCACATCCAGACGCTGGCCGCCATCGGTGTGTTCGGCGGCTACGGCGACGGAACGTTCCGTCCCGGCAGCCCCCTCACCCGGGGACAGACGGCCAAGATCCTGTATCATCTGCTGTAAAACGAATAGAAAAACCATCCACGCAAACGCGTGGATGGTTTTTCTTTATGCCCGAAACTCCATGAAGATGCCGCCATGCAGGGTGGAAAAACGCGGCTGTGTGCCGGTCATGGCTCCCACAGGGGTCACCTCTATGGAGAGGTGGGCGGGCTTCAGGCGGGCAAGTGCCCGTTCCAGAGCAGCGGTGTCCTCCGGAACGCGATTGTTTGCGATCACATTCAGGAAAACACGAAAATTGGCGAAATCTTCCGTGATCTCGGCGCTGTCGGCACCGCCCAGCGTAGCCGCCAGCTCTGCCAGATATGCGGGGGTCAGCGTGCGGCCGCCCGCCATGGCGATGCGGATGTCCAGCCGTCGCCTTTCCGCATTGCCGCCGGAGCGATCCTGCAGACCGTAATCTGCCTCCCAGAGGGAGAGCGCGTCCGTGGCGGTGTTGACACACACCTGCGCATTTTTGCTGGCCACGGCGTCCAGAAGAAAGGCCTCACCGGCGGCCACGGAGGAGAGGGTTTCCCCCACGGGGGAAAGGGTTGTTAAAAATTCCGGAAGCTTCATGCGCCTGCCTCCTGCAAGGACAGCGTGCCGCACACCGGCACCGCGTTTTCGGCCAGGATCAGGCTCTGGTCGCCGCCATTGAGAGCGAAGCCGCTCACATCCGCTACGCCCTCACAGTCCAGCAAAAGGCGCAGAGCCTTGGAGTAGCTGACCGTGGTGGTGCGCAGTGCCAGGTCACGGCAGAAGCTTGTCAAAGCGGCGGTAAATGCGGCGCAGACGGCTTCGATCTCGGCACCGTCCATCAGTCTGACCGCGGCGGAAACGTTCAGCGCCGTTTCTTCGGCGGCAAGGACGCGCGCATCGGCGCCGATGGGGCGCTCTCGATCCACCGCGGCCTGCGCTGCGGCAAGAACTGCGGCAGAGGGCGCTTTTCCGTCCGAAGCCACCGCCACAATGTCCACGGTACCGTTTCCTCTGGCCAGAGGGAACACTTTCACGCGCAGGAGATCGGGGCTTTCCAGACACCAGGCCTCGTAGTGGTCGATGTTGCCGGAGGCGGGGATGCCGGCCAGCTTTTCCAGTGTGCGGGCGCGCAGATCCTCGTCGCTTTCGTTTTCGCGGCGCACAACGCCGCGGTCTGCGCAGACGGCGGTCAGCCAGTCGCCGATGGCGGTGGAAACGAAAGCGCGGCGTTCCAGTCCGTCAATGTCCATGCTCCACAGCTGTGCCATGCCGTCGGCACAGGCACGGAGCACGTCGCCGGCAAAGGTGCCCTCCCGTGTGCTGCCGGGGCCGGCATAGGCGTCCAGCAGCAGCGTCAACATTTCATCCTTGGTCATCCGATGGGAACCTCCAGTTTCTGAATATATTCGTCATAAATGGTGTGTACGGTGAACGACGCCTCCACCAGACTGCCCGTCCTTGAAAAGGAAAAGGTGTCCACGGCGGTGATATAGGGCAGGATCAGCAGGGCATCCCGGATATACTGCTTCAGTCGGCTCTCCAGAATGCCCTGGTCGGTGACGCCGCCCAGCAGATGTTCCAGCTCGTTGCCGTAATCTGCGGACCATGCGGTGCAGCAAAAGCGCCGGCTTTCCGGGTGCAGGGCGCGCCAGACCCATATTTTCACGGCCTCGGTGCCGGTCACGGTGTAAAAGCTGCCGTTTCGCATGGCCAAGGTGCCGGCGTCCCAGTCCACGGCCCATTCGGTAAACGGGGGGAGCGTGCTGTTTGCGGTTTGCGCGGATACAGTCCCCCAGTCCGGAAAGATCATGTGCTTGCCTCCTCGATTTGAAATAAGATCACAAACCCCTCCTCACAGGGCAGCAAGGCCACCTCACAGCCCAGATCCTCCTGCTCGAATGTCGTTCCGTGGGGGCAGAACAGGCCGCGGCTGATCTCCCGGCCCCGTACCTGCAGCGTCAGGGGAGAGAGGGAGGTCAGCGTGCCGAACAAGCCAACGGGGTTTCCGGCGGGCTTTGTTTGCAGGAGATCCAGGAGATCTCCGTAAATCATTCCGTTTGTGCCCATGATTTTGGCTTCCTCGCTTTCTTTGTTTGTGTTTTCCGCACGGAGGCTTGAAAAACGCCCGTGCGAAGCGGTCATTTCCGTATGAATTCCAGCTGCATGGCGGTGGTGTAGATGCCGCCCTCCCAGCGATGCTCCGCGGCGGTGACGGCGTATACGCCGTCCAGCCCCCACTCACTGCGGTGCAGTTCGACGGCACAGCCGCAGCGATAGTTCAGGTTGCCCATCACCGTCACTTCGCCCCGCAGGCTCCGTCCGGTCAGCGCGGCCTTTGCCTGTGCCGCAGGGTCGTCGCCGTTTTGCGGCAGGAAGGTCTGGAACTGTCCGTAGGCAGAGATGTCGTCAGGGCACTCTGCCGCGGCGCGGGCGATGTTCTTCCGATCCACCACGGTGCAGCGGTTGACCATGTGTGCAAGGGATGCCGTGCCGGAGACTTCCAGCACCTGGGAGGGCTGCAGCACATAGACGATGTAGGCATGCTTTGTCACGCACAGGGCATCGTCCCGAATAGAGATCTCAAACTTCTCTCCCACGGTCTGCCGCAGGATGGAAAATGCACTTTCTCCGGAATAAGAGGCGAAAAAGCGCATCCCCGGCCCGGTCTCCACCGTGCCGACGGCAATGCCAAGTTCCTCGGCGACCTGCTCCACGATGTCCGCGCTCTCACCGAAGTATGCGCCCCGCAGCTCGTTGCGGGTGAGGAAGATGCCACGGTCATACGCGGTGAGGATCACGCGTTCCGGCGTGCGTTCCAGCACATGGATGCTGCCCAGAAACGCCTCCTTGCCGTCGTCATCCAGCAGCCGGACGGGATCACCCAACGCGAGGGACAGTTTTTGGATATAGGTATCCGCGGCGGCCAGAAGGATGGTGGCAGTAAGGGTGGCGGCAGCTTCGCTGCGCGCCTTGTGCAGCGTCAGGGACTCCAGCACGGGAAGGATCATCTGCTGTCCGATGTATAGCTTCACAGCACGATCACCTTCCCGATCTGCAACTTGCGGGGATCGGAGACCCCGTTTTTGGCGGCCAGTTCCTGCCAGCGGGTGCCGTCACCGAAGAAACGGCAGGCGATATCCCACAGGGTGTCGCCCTTTTTCACGGTGTAGGTCTGGGGCGTGACGCGCTCGTCCGTTCTGGCAGGTGCGGACTGCACCCCGCCGGACGGCGCTTTGCCGGACTGCGCCCCCACGGACTGCTTTTCCGCAAGAGCCGCCAGAGCGGATTTGAATTTGTACTCCCGCAGGGTGACGGAGATTCCCACATCCGGGTCACCTTCCCGCAGGTACTCCGTCACGTCCTCGATCAAAAAAGCATCGTTGATGTCGCTGCCGGAGAGGATCAGGCGGATGGGATCGCCGGAGTCCTGCCAGCTTTTCAGCATGGAGAGAATCGTCTCCGGGTCGTTCCCGTCGGAAAAGGGCGAGTGGGCGGCGGGGAGAAAGGTGGTCAGCCGCACCTCCCGCAGACCCCGTCCGCCCCAGAGATTCACGGTGCCGCCCATGGCCAGAGAAGCCACGCGGTTTCGGTTGGGGCGGGAAACGGAGATCTCCGCGGGGTTGACGGCAAAGTAAATACGTTCTGCTCCGTTGTTGTGCCAGAGCAAAACGGTTCTGGTGTTCATAACAGTCCTCCTATCTTACAGCGGCCGCATTGCGCAGCCCCGCCAGAATGCGGCGTGCTACCCGTTCTGCCAGCGCGTCTTCGTCGATGGCCTCCCGGGTTGGATACGATGTCCTGACGTCAGCGGCGTCTTTCAGCGCAATTTCTGCGGGTGGCGCAGCAGCTTCGCCCACGAACTGGTCATCGGAAGCGGCGGAGAGCTGTGCGGCTGGGGGGATGACCGGGTGTACCGTCGGCCATTCTGCCGGCGCACTGTGGGCAAATCCCGGCGCTGCAAGCTGCGGGATCTCAATGGAAGATACTGCTGCAGGCTGCCGGAGAATGGAAAGATTTCCCGAAGCGACGTTCTTGGGTGCGGCCCGTGTGGGGTCGACGGCAGGCGAAGCCTCCGGTACGGCAAGGGCTTCGCGGAAAACGGCAGGTGCCTCCGGAGCGGCCGGCGCTTCGTTGGAAACGGCAGGTGCTTCCGATGCGGCAAGGAGGCCCCGGGAAAGGGCGGGCAAGGGGGCGGGAACGGTGAGATCACCGCCCGCCGCATCTTCATCCGCGCCTGCCGGCAGGGATGCTTCTTCTGCCTGTGCGGTGCGCTCCGGGAGAGATTGATCCATCCCGCTCAGTTCCAGGATTGTCCGGACGGCAGATTGCGTTTCATCTTCCGAGAGAAATGCCATGATCTCGTCCGGCTGAAAAAGGCTGCCCGCCTTGCGCAGATCTTCTCCGGCCGCCTGCAGTTCCCTGCAGGCGGCGTAGAGGACGGCGCGCGCGCCACCGGCGCCGCGCAGCAGCGCGGTCAATTCTGCCGGAGGCAGCGCTTCCACGGTCAGAACGCCCAGCGCACCGCATGCGACCTGTGCGCGATTTCCTTTGCGGGAGAGGCGCTCCCGCAGAATATCCGTCAGAGCCATTATTCAGCGGCCTGAATGCGCTCCAGACACTGGAGATCGCTGGGGCGGAAGCGGAAGGGCAGCTTCTGCTGGTTCACCTCGCCCATCTTGTAGCCGATGAAGGGCAGCTCGGTGAATGCCACGCCGGAGATGCTGTAGCGCTCCTCCATGCCGCCGGCGGCGTCGGGATCCTTCAGGGCGGTGGTGATGGTGCAGCGCTTGTCCAGGCCATTTTTGGCCTGCTCCAGAACCTCGAAGAAGCGGCTGTAGACCTGCTTCAGGGTCATGGTACCCTCGCCGGAATAGCCGGTGATCTTGCTGTCGATGTCCATGCCGAACTGCACCTTTTCCCGCTGCACCTTGACGGTGAGGGTCAGCTCGCTCAGTTCGGCAATGCGTGCGCCGTCCACCCAGACCTCGGCGAAGGAGCCGGACAGGGTGCGGTTTGCCTGTAAATTACTCATGATTCGTCATACCTCCTGTTACATGGCGATGCGCAGGGAGAGATCTTCCATGGCGTCGCAGAATGTCAGGTTTGCCTCCAGAAAGACCTCACTGCCGGTGTTGGCGCGCAGGATCTCGGCGTCCGTCATGCCGTCGGTGTCGATGCCCCTGGATTCCAGATAGGCCTTCTGCCCGGCAAAAGACACAAAGCAGCGGTTGTCGGCGGTCTTGTCCAGCACGTCGCCCGCCAGGGCGGTCAGATAGGCGTTGATGGCGGTGACCAGCAGCAGTTTGTTGTCGTAATCGTTGAGAACCTTGCCGATATAGCCGGACTCGAAGGTTCTGGCGATATCGGTGCGGATCAGGTCGATGCCCTCCACGATCTTGATCTTCTGGAAGGGTGCGCCCTTGTCGGCGGTCAGGCTGGTCAGGGAATTGACGGCGCGGCCCAGACGATAGCCGTCCTGTCCTCTGACGATGATGAGCTTGCCGGCGTCCACTTCGGCGTCGGCATCTTCGTAGCCTGTGCAGGACACCACCTCGTCCAGCGCCACATAGGTGGCGGAACGGGTCAGGGGGAGAGCCGCCAGAATGGCAGCAACGCGGACGGTGTAGTCGGCGGCGTCAATGGCGCCGTCGTCCAGGATCAGGTCGTCCGCGCACAGATTCACAATTCCCTCGCAGTCGGATGCCGTATCGGCCACCACGGCCTTGACGCCGCGGCCACAGCTGCGCTGGTTCTTGATGAAACTCACGACCTCGTCGGACTCCATGCCGGGGGCGGCCAGCCAGTCGAAGGGCAGCCGCTCCAGAGCGGACAGCGCGCCGTCGCCGGCACGCAGGACGCACACCTTGGAGGGGGCGGCGCGGAATGCCAGCTTCAGCAGACGGTAATTGTCCGCGGTAAACTGCTCCGCGGGGACCTCGGAGAGATTGCGGTAGACGGCCTCGGCGGCCCCGCCGGCGGTGTTGTCGTCCAGCACCAGAGCCAGAATGCCGCGGGCAGAGCGGGTGATCGCGGATACGGCCGCGGTTTCAAATGCAATAAAAATTTCGGGTAAACCCAATGAAAAAGCCTCCTTTTTCCGACCTGCCGCAGCAGGTGCGGTTAATCTGTCAAATCTCAAAATGCAGAATATTCATGCGATCTGTGGCCGGAGGAACGGCAGTTTCCGCAGGCGGGACAGGAACGCACAGCTCCAGGGAGAATGTCAGACATTCCTCCTCCGTGCGGATGTTCAGCGGATGCAGGTTCCGGGGCGTACCGGCCAGCTCCAGCGGGATTCCCCGCAGCAGGGGCGGCACGAGGGAAGACAAAAGCGCCATGTTCCCATCCCGTTCCCGGTCACTGACGGCGGTGACTGTCACCTGATAAGAGTGTTCCGCCTGCTGTCCGCCGCAGAGAAGAACGGTGCCGTTCTCCTGCACGGATACCGCCAGCAGGGGATATTCTCCCCGGATGCGGGTGCGGTCGGAAACGGTTTTCACACCGGCTTGCTCCTGCAAGTACGCCCTTACGGCCTCCTGAATGATCTTCACGGCTCTGCCACCTCCATGATGTCCACAACGGTCACACAGTGGGAGGGATAGAGAATGCTGTCGGACGTTCTTCCGTGAAACACTCTGCCCGCGGTGTCCGACACCTCGACCCGGTCTCCCAGCTGAAAGGTGCGCTGGGGAAGGGTATACAGGCTGAGGCGGTACGCCGCCTCCGGCAGCACATAGGTGCTGTCGGGAGGGGCGGGAGCCGCGACTCTTGCCAGTCGGCTGAGGGCGCATTTTTCGTTTTCACAGACCGGCCTTTCCCCGTCCGGCCCCATCCGCCACGCGGAAACGCGGTGGTAGTAGGTGCGGGAGAGGATTGCCGCACAGGCGTTGTCGGTCATGCGTCATCCCTCCCCAGCCGGCGGAGGCGGCGGAAGGGCGCAAGCCCTGCAAGGGGGCTTCCTGCGGCGCTGCCGGTGTCATAGGTGATGGAGGTGTCGCCGCGGGTCAGCGCCTTGACTGCCGTGCCGTTTCCGTCAGCAGCGGCTGCCACCAACTGCGCCAGCGGCAGCTCCATCGCCTCGGGGACATCCTCTCTGCCGCAGTAGGCGAGGGCCCACAGCACCACCATGGAGGTCAGCGCGTCGCCGTTTTCTCCGAGGGAGCGGTCCAGAAGAAGTTCCGCCTTGCTCCGGACAGAGGGGATCTTGTCAGCGGCGCTCATTACGCCTCCACGATGGCGCCGACGGAAGCCAGACGCTTTTCGGGCACGAACAGGTCGTACAGGTAGCGGGCCTGAATGGAGGTGCCGTCGAAGAACTGGTTTTCCTGGGGGCCGAACTGCTTGATGGAATCCAGCTTGCTGACCGCCAGGGGGGTGTCGCAGTGGGCGATGACCACGGCGATGTCCTGTGCGCCGGAGCCGGCAACGATGCCGCCGTCGTTTTCGTCGCCGTCCTGAATGGTCACGGCGGTCTTCATGCGATTCTGGGGCACGAAGATGCAGGGCAGGTCGTCCAGCATCATGACATTGTCATAGGTCACACCGTTGATGGAAACGCTGTTGCCGAAGGTGATGCTGTGATAGGTGTCGTTGGCGGCCTCCAGGAAGGCGGTCTTGTTCTTGTGGCTGATGAGAGCCACATAGCCGTCCATCTCCTCGGCGTCGTCGCGGATGGTCTGCAGCAGACCGCTGACGGTGGCAATGGCGTTGTCCTTGGTCAGGGTCTGGGTGAGAATGTGGGTGTCGCTGTGGGCGCTGTCGGCGGCCAGAGAATACAGCTTGTTGATGCGATACATGTCCTGTTCACGCACCAGAGCAGAGCGGGAGAATTCGCGGATGACGTTCTCGGCGGTAACGATGAAGCCGGTGTCATTGGGGTCGGTGCGGTCCAGAGCGAACTTCACGCCGCGGTCCATGGAGAGGGGATAGCTCTTCCATGCGTTGGTCACCGTACCGCTGGGATAGGCGGAGCCGTCGGACTTGGTGGCGTCATAGCTGCCAAGGCCGGTGGTGGACAGGGTGGAGATCTCCACATTGCGGCCGCCGGCGAAACGGATCTTGCCTGCCTCGGGGACCATCCATGCGGTGGCGGAAAGGGCGGTCATCTCCTCGTCGATGAACTGCTGGTATGCTTTTGCGTAGTCGAATGCCATTCAAAAAACCTCCTGAATTTGTTTTGCGGGCAGCTGCTCCCTTATGGCTGAAACCAGCCATTTGAGGCTACTTTAGCGCAAAAAAAGACCCCTGCCGCGGGAAGCGTTTCCAAAAAACGCGGCCCGCGGAGGGGAACAAAAAAACGGCCGCTTCAGCAGCCGTTTTTGATTCAGAACAGGTGGATCACACCGGCGGTGACCAGAGCAACGATGAGACCGGCGACGCAGACGCCGCCAAAGATGGCAGGCAGGGCGGTCTTTATCCGCATATCCAGCACGCCGGCCACCAACGCACCGGTCCAGGCGCCGGTGCCGGGCAGGGGGATGGCCACCAGGATAAAAAGACCCAGCGTGCGGTACTTCTTTACGGTCTGCCCCTTCAGGTGGGCTCGCCGTTCCAGCCGGTCGATCAGCCCGCCCAGCTTGGGGAAACTCCGCAGCCAGGCGAAGACCCGCCGCAGCAGGAGCAGGATAAAGGGGACGGGGATCGTGTTGCCGATGATGGAAATCATGGTGGCTGCGGGCACACTCAATCCGGCGGCCACGCCCATGGGCAGAGCGCCCCGCAATTCGATCACAGGCACCATGGACATGAAAAAGGTCATGGCCGCAGCGCCGAGTAAGCTTTCTCCAAACATAGTCCTCTCCGTTTCGCAGGCTGGCCTGCTTGTCTTTCTGCACAGTATGGTAGCACGAAAAGCGGTTTGCCGCAACGGGGATTTTTGCGTATTGTCGTTAAGAGACCCGGGTTTCTCCCGCACTCCCCCGGGGCGGCGGGGAATTAGAGGGTTGAAAAAAAGGAGGGCTTGCTCTATAATGATCGCGGTAAGAAAGGCCGAAACGGCGTATTTTATGAAAGCCCTGTAAGGGTAAGAGGTGAAACGAATGAAGCAAAGACGTTCCGGCGGGATCGCAGCGGAGAAGCGCGCAGACACGGTCAGATTCTGGCTGTTCGGCGGGCTGTTGTTCCTGTCTGCCACAGTCATGACCGGCTGGATGAGCGTTTTCCTGGCGGCGGCCGCCTGCGTAACCCTGTTTTTGCTGGGGAAAAGAGGGGCAGAGAACTTCCGGGAGCATCTGTGCATCCCGGTGATCGGTCTGCTGCTGTTTGCGCTGGCCAATGGCGCGGCAGCGATCTATTCCCCCTTTGATGAAACGGCAGTGGCCGAATTCTATAAGATCTTTGCGGCGATCGCATTGTTCGCGGTGGCGATTACGCGGTTTGAGAAGAAGCATGTCCGCGGTCTCCTGTGGGGGATGGCGGGGGTCTGCGCGGCCATTTCCCTGTTGAGCATCGATCTGGCCTGCGACGGGATCTTGTTTGAGATATTTAGATCTGTAACAGAAATCCTTGGCGGCAGCTATACGGGCATGGAGGATGCCGGCGGTCGCGTGGGCGGACTCTATAACAATGCCAATGTCTTTGCCGGCCTTGTGTCCGTAGGTGCTGTTTCTGCGCTGTATCTGGCCGATTCCGAAGAAGAACGCGGGAAAAAACTGCCGGCCTGGCTGCTTGTCGGGCTGTGTGCGCAGGGCCTTCTGCTGTCTGCCAGCCGCGGCGGCCTGCTCTGCTTTGGCCTGGCGCTTCTGGTGTGGCTGATTGCAGCGGAAAAGACGGCGCGGCTGCGCCTGTTCCTGAAGATGCTGCTGGCGGCAGTGGCGGCGGGTGCGGCATCGGCGGTGGCGGCGGCTGCTGTTCGCGGCGGAACCGCATGGCTGGCGCTGATGGTGACGGTGCTGTCCGGCGCGGCGATGTGGGGGCTGGATCGCTTCCTCGCCGGCCGCCTGACCGGACTGCTGTCCGGCCGGGGAAAACTGGTGGCGGCCACCCTTGCCGTGATTTTCCTGCTCTGTGCGGGCTATGTGATTGCCGCGGTGGCAGTCAAAGGTCCCTATACCTTCACGGAAAGCGGACATCTGCGCCGTGAGATCGTGCTGGAAGCCGGAGACTACACCGTTTCCGGCGACTGGGACGGTGAGGTCTACGTTTGGGTGAGTACCGAAAACCGGGAGCAGCTGTTTCTGGACATTGGTGATGTCGCCTATGATGGCCTGCTGGAAAACGCGGCCTTTACGGTTCCGGAAGGAACCAGGCAGGTCACCTTCGGCATTTCCGCCCAGCCCGGCACCGTTCTGCGGGAGTTGGTGCTGTCTGATGGAACGAAGATCCCTCTGGACTATCCTCTGATCCCCGGTTTTCTGGAAGACCGTCTGCAGGGCAATCTGTTTTTGAGCAGCAGCTTCCTTCTGCGCGTGCAGTTCATGAAGGACGCTTTGACGCTGTTTGCGCAGAAGCCGCTGCTGGGTCATGGTTTGAGCAGCACGGAGAATCTGTATGCCGCCGTTCAGCCCTTCCGCTATGAGAGCCGCTATGTGCATAACCATATTTTGCAGTTTATGAGCGATATGGGTCTTTTCGGCCTGTTGTCCTACCTGCTGCTGGCAGGGGGTGCTGCCTGGCTTCTGATCCGGAAACTGCGTCAGGAACGAGAGATGCAGACGGCCATGCTTCTGGGCGGATGGGTCATGATAAACGCCCACAGCCTGATGGAGATCAACTTCTCCGTGCGCTCGTACCAGTGTGTGGCCATGGTGTTTTTTGCGGTGATTGTCATTGCCTGCGGCCATCCGCTGATCCAGGCGGCCTCGGTTCGGGGAAGAATTGCCGCAAAGCGGGCGGGGATCGCCGTTCAGGCGCTGCTGTGCCTGTATCTGGCGGTGTTCGGGGGGCTGCTGATGAGCCATCGGACGGTGAACGAGGAAGCCGCGGTCTTTTCCGGATCGTCCGTGCAGGAATACATGGATGCCTGGAGAAGCTACATCCGGCGGGATGTGTTCACCACGGCACAGCACAAGCTGAATTTTGTGGGCAACGCAGTGCGTGCCGATGGGGATCAGTACCGGGAAGAGATGGAACGCTGGGCGGGGGATCTCCGCAGGAGCGGAACCTATACGAACTGTTCCGGCCTGGCCCGGCATTATTACCTGCCCAAAGGGGCGTATGAGGAGATGTTCGCCTGCTCCCGGGAAGGCATTGCACAAGTCGCCTCCTCTCCTGACGGCTGGAACCTGCAGATGAACTTTTACCGCAGCGAGGTGCTTCCCGTCATCGAGCCGGAGGAACTGGACGTCTATCTGGATGGCGTGCTGGCGCTGGAAACCTATCTGGAGGCGTACAATGCCGAACGGATGGAGGAGATCAGCCTGACGGAGGAAAACGAAGCCTTCCTGTCCGTTGCGAAGAAACTCCGGGAGAACCCCATAGATGCCGGAACGGCCTATATGGTGCTGTCCGCGGCAGCCGGCTGAACAGGCGAAAACGGAGCACAAGATAATGCGAGCGTTGCGACCCCCGGTGCAAGGTGTGCACCGGGGGTTTTCTGCGCAAAACCCGCGCGCTCCGGGCGCGGGAACGGAAGGGGGAAAACCGCCCCAATTCGCTGAAAATAAAAGGAAAAACCGAAGCCGGGGATTGAACTGGCACGGCCTGCGTGGTATAATGTTAGTCGTATTATTATGGGTTGTTATGCCATCTGATCTTTGCCGCACCCGGTAAAAACAAGAAAGACCCGGCTGGCGGCGGAAATCATGCGGAAAGGAACATCGTGCATGAAAAATCGGCTTTTCCTGTCCTCGCCCACCATACATGGGGAGGAGCAGGTGTTTGTGAAAGAGGCGTTCGACACCAACTGGGTTGCGCCGCTGGGGAAGAATGTCAACGAATTTGAAAAGGAATTGGCGGCGTATCTGGGCATCGGCCATGCCGCGGCGCTGACCTCCGGCACGGCGGCGCTGCACCTTGCTGTCAAGCTGGCCGGTGTGAAGCCGGGCGACAAAGTGTTTTGCAGTGACCTGACCTTCTCCGCCACGGTCAACCCTGTTAGCTACGAGGGTGCAAAGCAGGTGTTCATTGACAGCGAACGGGACACCTGGAATATGGACCCTGCCGCGCTGGAAAAGGCCTTTGAGAAGTATCCGGACTGCAAATGCGTGGTGCTGGTGCACCTGTACGGCACACCGGCGAAGCTGGACGAGATCCGCGCCATCTGCGCCGCCCACGACGCCGTGCTGATCGAAGACGCGGCGGAGAGCCTGTCCGCCACCTATAAGGGACAGCAGACCGGCACCTTCGGCCGCTACAATGCGGTGTCCTTCAACGGCAACAAGATCATCACCTCCTCCGGCGGCGGTATGCTGCTGTGCCACGAGGAAAGTGCCGCTGCAAAGGCGCGGTTCTGGGCCACCCAGTCCCGGGAGCCCTTCCCGTGGTATCAGCACGAGGAATTGGGCTACAACTACCGTATGAGCAACATCGTGGCGGGCATCGGCCGCGGCCAGCTGCTCCATCTGGAGGAACACCGCAGCCTGAAGGAGCGGATCTACCATACATACGAAAAGGGATTTGCCGGTTTGCCGGTGAAGATGAATCCGTATCTCGACTGTAGCCGTCCCAACTTCTGGCTCTCCTGTATTACCATTGACCCGGCCTGCGCCGTCACGCCGGAGCAGATCCGTCTGGCGCTGGAGGCCGAAAACATGGAAGCCAGACCCCTCTGGAAGCCCATGCACATGCAGCCGGTGTTTGCAGATCGGGACTTTGTTGCCGTGGAAGGCGGCGACGGCGTGGGCGGCGACCTGTTTGCCCGGGGACTGTGCCTGCCCAGTGATATCAAGATGACGGAAGAAGAACAGGCGGAGGTCATCCGCGTTGTGAGAGGACTGTTTTGATGTATCAGCGCTTTTTCAAACGCTTTCTGGATATCGTTCTCTCCGGCTGCGCGCTGCTGGTGCTGTGGCCGGTGCTGCTGGTGGTGGCGGTATTGGTGCGCGTGAAGCTGGGCAGCCCGGTGATCTTCTGTCAGGAGCGCCCCGGCAAGGATGAGAAGATCTTCAAAATGTACAAGTTCCGCTCCATGACCGATGAACGGGACGAACACGGCGAGCTGCTGCCGGATGAGATCCGGCTGACGAAATTCGGCAGGCTTCTCCGTGCCACCAGTCTGGACGAGCTGCCGGAACTGTGGAATATCTTCAAAGGGGATATGTCCGTCGTCGGCCCCCGCCCTCTGTTGGTGAAGTATCTGCCCCTGTACAACGAGGAGCAGCGCCACCGCCACGACGTGCGCCCGGGTCTGACAGGGCTTGCGCAGGTGAATGGGCGCAACGCCATCAGCTGGGAGGAAAAATTTGCGCTGGATGTGCAGTATGTGAGGAACATCACCTTCCTCCATGACGTGAAAATCGTGCTTGCCACCGTGGGAAAGGTCTTCCGACGGAGCGGCATCCATTCTGAAACTGCGGCGACCATGGAGGAGTTCCGTGGCACGCCGGTGGAGGCGGAACGATGAGAGATCTGGTCATTATCGGCGCCGGAGATTTCGGCAGAGAGGTTTCGTGGGTCGTGGAGCGCAGCAACGCCTGCGATGCACAGTGGAACCTGCTGGGCTTTGTGGACGATGCGCCCGCCGTGCAGGGCATGGTTTTTGACGGCTATCCGGTGCTTGGCACAACGGCGTGGCTGGCACAGCGGACGGAGGAGACCTGGGTGGTCTGCTCCATCGGCACGGGTCGTGTCCGCAAGCAGGTGCTGGAGCGCGTGCTGCAGCAGGAGAATCTTCATCCCGCCACACTGATCGACCCCGCAGCCATCGTGGCCCGCGGTGCCCGGGTGGGCGAGGGCTGCGTTGTCTGTGCGGGCACGGTGCTGGCCATCCATGCGGAGCTGGCGCCTCACGTTATCGTGAACCTGAACTGTACCGTGGGACACGACACCGTTCTGGAGCCCTTCTGCACGATCCATCCCGGCACCAACCTCTCCGGAAAGGTGCTTGTGGGCGAGGGGTGCGATATCGGCACGGGGACGAAAGTGATCCAGGGCGTGCGCCTCTGCGCGGGCTGTGTCGTCGGCGCCGGCGCCGTGGTCACAAAAACCATTGACGAGCCGGGCACCTATGTGGGCGTCCCGGTCAGGAGGATCCGTTGAAAAAAACCGTTTGGATCATGAACCACTACGCCGGCAATATGTTTTTTGACCGGGGTGGGCGGCATTACAATTTTGCGAAATACCTGAAAAGAAGCGGCTACGAGCCGGTGGTGTTCTGCGCCAACAGCAGGCACAACGCCGAAGGACTCTGGTTTGAAAACGATGGTCTCTGGCACGAGCATACGGCGGAGGAGATCAATGTCCCCTTTGTGTTTGTGGCGGCCAGAGACTATGCGGGCAACGGAAAGCAGCGCGTGCTGAACATGGTGGATTTCTACCGCCATGTGAAGAAGGCGGCCAAAGCCTACGCCGCGCAGAACGGCAAGCCGGACGTCATTTTGGCCTCCTCCGTCCATCCCCTGACGCTGGTGGCCGGCATCCAACTGGCAAAGCACTTCGGTGTGAAGTGCATCTGCGAGGTGCGCGATCTCTGGCCGGAGAGCATCGTGGAGTATTCCTCCCGCCTGACGCGGAAGAATCCCGTGATCCGCCTGCTGTACGCCGGGGAGAAGTGGATCTACAAGAAAGCCGACGCGGTGCTGTTCACCTGCGAGGGCAGTTACGACTACATTCTGGAACAGGGCTGGGAGAAAGCGATCCCCCGGGAAAAGGTGTTTACCATCAACAACGGCGTGGATCTGGAACAGTTCGATGCCAACCGGGCGCAGTTCACCGTTGAGGACGCGGATCTGGATGATCCCGAACAGTTCAAGGTGGTCTACACCGGCTCCATCCGCAGGGTCAACAATCTCGGTTTGCTGCTGGACGCCGCAAAGCAGGTGACGGATCCCCGGGTGAAGTTCCTCGTCTGGGGCGACGGCGACGAGCTTTCCGCCCTGCGGCAGCGGCTGTCGGATGAGGAGATCGAAAATGTTGTGTTCAAGGGACGGGTGGAAAAGCGCTGTGTGCCCGACATCGTCAGCCGTGCGGATCTGAATTTTATGCACGGAACATCTTCCAACCTGTTTCGCTTTGGCATCAGCCCCAATAAACTGTTTGAGTATTTTGCGGCCGGCCGGCCGGTGCTTTCCGATCTGGAGGCCAAATACGACCCCACGGAAACGTTCCAATGCGGCGTGTTTGCCACCACCGGGGAAGAAATTGCCGCAGCTGTCCAGCGCCTTGCGGGCGCGCCGGCAGAGGAGTATGCGCAGCTTTGTTCCGGCAGCCGGAAGGCCGCACAGGAATATGATTTCTCCAATCTGACGAAGACGCTCATTGAGATCATTGAAAAGGGATGAGGCAGATGAACTTTACCTATCAGGCCTATGCGGATATGCTTGCGCTTTTGAAGGACGGCGGCTATCGGTTTTGCGACTATCATACCTGCGCGCAGCAGCCCCGCTGCGTCATTCTTCGCCATGACATCGACACCAGTCTGGAGCAGGCGCTTCGACTGGCGGAAGTGGAGGCGGCGCAGGGCGTCCGCTCCACCTGGTTCGTGCTTCTCCGCACAGACTTTTACAATGTGTTTTCCCTGTCTGCCCGCCGGTCGCTGCAGAAGCTCCTTGCGCTGGGACACGAAGTGGGCCTGCACTTCGATGAAGTGGCCTACGGCCGTCCCCTTTCGGAGGAGGAGACCGTCCGGAACATTCAGACGGAGTGCGGCATTTTGTCCACGGTGCTGGAGCGGCCGGTGACCTGTGTTTCCATGCACCGCCCCTCTCAAGCGACGCTGGAAGCCGACCTGCAGATCCCGGGTATCGTGAATTCTTACGGCAAGACCTTTTTCCGTGATTTCAAATACCTTTCCGACAGCCGCAGGCGCTGGCGGGAGCCGGTGCTGGACATCATCCGCACCGGGGAATATGACCGCCTGCATATCCTGACCCATGCCTTCTGGTATCATGAGCAGGAAGAGGATATTGCGGAAACGGTGGGAAATTTTGTGCGAGCCGCCAATGGGGAGCGCTATGTTCAGATGAAGGACAACATTACGGATCTGGCTTCCATTCTGCGAGAGGACGAGGTTTGATATGCTGAAAATTTCGGAGATTCTGGATTTTCTGACCCGGCAGGACATCTCCTTTGTGTTTGAGGGCGATGCGGCGGCGCAGGTGGAGGGCTTTTCCTCTCTGGCGCGCTACAAAGCCGGGTCCTTCACCTGGATCAAACACGAAGCCAATATTCCGGCCGGTTTTGACCTGTCCGGGATCGCTCTGGCCATCGTTTCGGACGAGGTGACCGTCCCTGTGCGGAATGTGATCCGCACCTCCCAGTCCAAGCGGGCGTTCTTTTCCGTGATGGAGCATTTTTACGGGGAAGAGGAAGCGCGCCCCGCCATTGGACAGTTCACCTACATCTCTCCCAAAGTGAAGCTGGGGAAGAACGTCCGCATCGGCCACAACTGCACGCTGGACGGCGACATTACCATCGGAGACGGCACGGTGATCTGGAATCATGTGACCATCGTGAACCGGGTGCAGATCGGCGCAGATTGCGACATCCGCTCCGGCGCGGTGGTCGGCCATGACGGATACGCCTACACGGAAGATGCCAACCACAGGAAAACCATGGTGAAGCACTTCGGCGGCGTGACCATCGGCGACAATGTGTTGGTCGGCGAAAACGTCTGCATCAGCCGGGGCACCATCGATGACACCGTGCTGGAAGACGGCGTGAAGATCGATGCGCTGGGCCACATCGCACATAACTGCTGGTTTGAGCGGGACGCTGCCATGGCGGTTCCGTGCAGCGTCAGCGGCAGCGTCCGGGTTGGCCGCAATGCCTATCTTGCCGGCAGCATCATCCGCAATCAATGCACCGTTGGCGAAAACGCATTTGTCGGGCTGGGCGCCGTGGTTGTCCGGGACGTGCCCGCCGATGAAACGGTGGTTGGAAACCCTGCGAAACCATTGAAGAAGAAGGATTGATTATGCAGTTTATTGATTTGAAAGCCCAGTACCGGGCCCTGAAAGAGGAGATCAACGCCAATATCCAGACGGTGCTGGACTCCGCGGCCTTCATCGGCGGCGCGCAGGTGAAGGAGCTGGAGAGCAAGCTGGCGGAATTCGCGGGCCGGAAATACTGCATTTCCTGCGCCAACGGCACGGATGCGCTGCAGATCGCCTTTATGATGCTGGGCGTAGGCGAGGGTGACGCGGTGTTCTGTCCTGATATGACCTTTATCGCCTCCACGGAACCGGCGAAGATGCTGGGTGCAGTCAGCGTGTTCTGCGACATTACAAAGGACACCTACACCCTTTGTCCCGAAAGTCTGGAGCGCCAGATCAGGGCGGTGCTTGCAGAGGGGAAGTATACTCCCAAGGCAGTGGTGGCCGTGGACATTCTGGGCAACCCCTGTGATTACGATGCCATCCTGCCTGTCTGCGAGAAGTACGGCCTGACTCTTGTGGAGGATGCGGCACAGAGCTTCGGCGCAAGCTATAAGGGCAAGCGGTGCTGCGCCTTCGGCCGCATCGCCACCACGTCGTTCTTCCCGGCAAAGCCCTTGGGCTGCTACGGCGACGGCGGCGCCATCTTCGTGGACGAGGATGAACTGAACGACCTGTGCCGCTCCATCTGCGTCCACGGCAAGGGAAAGGGCGGCAAGTACGACAATATCCGTGTGGGCGTGAACTCTCGTCTGGATACCCTGCAGGCCGCCATTCTGCTGCCCAAGCTGAAAGCGCTGGCAGAGTATGAAACGGATGCCCGCCAGACGGTGGCGCAGCGGTACAATACCGCCTTTGCGGGCAAGTGCGTTACCCCCTTCGTGGCGGAGGGCTGCCAGTCCATCTGGGCGCAGTATGCCGCCCTGGCAAAGGACACGGAGACCCGTGACCGTGTGATCGCCCATCTGAAAGAAAAGAATATCCCCAATATGGTCTACTATCCCACGCCCCAGCACGCGCTGCCGGTGTTCCGGAACGAGCCTACCTATGGGGAAGCCTATCAAAACGCCAATGACTATTGCGCCCGCACCTTCTCCCTGCCCATGCACCCCTATCTGGAGGAGGCGGAGCAGCAGCAGGTCATCGACGCGGTGCTGGAGGTGCTGTAATGGCCGAGAAGTATTTTGTGCATGAATCCAGCTATGTGGACGAGGGCTGCGAGATCGGCGAAGACACCAGGATCTGGCACTTCTGCCACATCCAGAGCGGCGCCCGCATCGGTGCAGGCTGCTCTCTGGGACAGAATGTGAACGTGAGCAACAACGTGGTGATCGGCAACGGCTGCAAGCTGCAGAACAACGTTTCCCTCTACGAAGGCGTGGAGCTGGAGGATCATGTCTTCTGCGGCCCCAGCTGTGTGTTCACCAACGATCTGACCCCCCGGGCCAAATACCCCAAGGGTCGGGCGAACTATAAAAAGACCCTCATTCGGGAAGGCGCTTCCATCGGTGCCAATGCCACCGTTGTCTGCGGCCACACTGTGGGGCGCTGGGCGATGATCGGCGCAGGCGCCGTGGTGGCCTGCAATGTGCCGGATCACGCTCTGATGCTGGGCGTTCCCGCAAAGCGTGCGGGGTGGGTCTGCCAATGCGGCGCACGCTTGCGTCCCGATGGAATCACGTTTTTGCGGTGTTCTTCCTGCGGGCGGAACTACAAACAGGAAACAGACGAGCAAATAAAGGAGATTTGATGCCATGTCTATGAAGGAAGAACTGATTCGGAAAATTCAGGACAAGACCCTGACCATGGGCGTCTGCGGTCTGGGCTATGTGGGTCTGCCTCTGGCGGTGGATAAGGCCAAGCATGGCTTCAAAACCATTGGCTTTGATGTCCAGAGCGAAAAGGTGGACATGGTCAATGCCGGCAGGAACTATATCGGTGACGTGGTGGATACCGACCTGCAGGAGCTGGTGGCATCGGGAATGCTGCGTGCCACCACAAACTTTGCAGAGATCTGCGATGTGGACTTCATCGCCATCTGCGTCCCCACCCCGCTGGACAAGCACCAGCAGCCGGACATCAGCTATGTCCGCAGCTCCACCATTGAGATCGCCAAGCATTTGAAGCCCGGCACCATGGTGGTGCTGGAATCCACCACCTACCCCGGCACGACGGAAGAACTGCTCAAGCCCCTGATCGAGGAGCACAGCGGATTGAAGTGCGGCGTGGATTTCTATCTGGGCTTCTCTCCCGAACGAGTGGATCCGGGCAATCTGGTCTATAAGACCAGCAACACCCCGAAGGTGGTGGGCGCCATCGGCGAGGACGCCGCGGAGGTCATCTCCATGGTCTACCGTGCCATTCTGGAGGGCGATGTCCATACCGTCTCCTGCCCCGCCGTGGCGGAGATGGAGAAGATCCTGGAAAACACCTACCGCAACATCAACATCGGCCTGGTGAATGAGCTGGCCATCCTGTGCAATAAGATGAACATCAATATCTGGGAAGTCATCGATGCGGCCAAGACCAAGCCTTACGGCTTCCAGGCCTTCTATCCCGGCCCCGGTCTGGGCGGTCACTGCATCCCTCTGGATCCCTATTACCTCAGCTGGAAGGCGCGTGAGTTCGGCTTCCACACCAGCATGATCGAGTCCTCCATGATGATTAACGACCGTATGCCGGAGTATACCGTGGAGCGGGCGGGCAAGATCCTCAACCGCCATAAAAAGGCACTCAACGGCGCGAAGGTTCTGGTGCTGGGCGTGGCCTACAAGCAGGATATCGACGACTACCGCGAAAGCCCTGCCATCCGGGTGATCGGGGAGTTCCACAAGACCGGTGCCAATGTGGATTTCTACGACCCCTTCGTGCCCCGATACCGTGAAAACGGGCAGTGGTTCGAGGGTTTGGCGGAGATCGATCCTGAAATTATTCGCGGCTATGATCTGGTCTGCATCACCACGGCGCACAGCAAGGTGGACTATGAAATGGTCTGCACGGCGGGTGTGCCGGTGTTCGACTGCAAGAACGTCACCAAGGGGATTGCAGATCGCCAACATATCGAGGTGCTGTAATGGCCTATCAACGATGCACACACTGCGTGATGGACAACCGGTCGGACACGACCATTGCCTTTGACGGGGAGGGCCGGTGCAATTACTGCCGTGACGTGGAAAAGCGTCTGCCGGAGACCTACTTTCCCAACGAGGAAGGCCGGCGGCGGCTGGAGACTCTCATCGCGCAGATGAAAGAGGACTGCAAAAATGACCCCTACGACTGTCTGGTGGGCGTTTCCGGCGGAATCGACAGTTCCTACATCCTCTATCTGGGACACCGATACGGCCTGCGGATGCTGGCCGTCCATATTGACGACGGGCTGGACAATCCCGTGGCCCGGGAAAACCTGCGGAAACTCACGGAAAAGACCGGCACGGAGCTGATCTGTGTGGAGCCGGACCGTGCCGAATATGCGGATGTTCTGCGTGCCTTTTTGAAGGCATCCGTGCCGGGACTCGCCATTGCGCAGGACAACCTTATCATGAAGGCATTGCAGGATTACGGTGCGAAACACAACATCCGCTATTCGCTGGATGGCAGCAATTTCGCCCACGAGAGTATTCTGGAACGGGGCGATGGCGGCGTAAACGCCTGCGATGCCAGGTATATCCGCAGCGTCCACAAGCGGTTTGGAACGATCCCTCTGCGCAAAACGAAGTTCATGACGCTGACGGAGCGCTACATCCGCCGCCATGTGAGAGAGAATATGCGGCATGTGCGTCCGCTGAACGATATTCCCTACGATCTGGAGCAGGCCATTGCCGAACTGGAGGCATTCTGTGGGTTTCAGTACTACGGCGGCAAGCACTACGAGTCTGTGCTGACCCGCTTTATGCAGTGCTGGTATCTGCCGGAAAAGTTCGGCATCGATAAGCGGAAGTCCCACTACTCCAGCCTGATTATGTCCGGCCAGATGACCCGGGACGAGGCGCTGGAAAAACTGGAGCAGCCGCTGTATCAAAGTGAGGAGTTGCTCCGTCAGGACAAGGCGTTTCTGGCAGACTATATCGGCGTTTCCATGGAGGAATTTGAGGCAATGGTGGCCCAGCCACCCAAGACGGAGCGGATGTATCCCCATTCCTGCCTCAACGAACTGGCGCCCATCGCACGAAAATTCAGAAAGTTTTTGGAGTGAACCTTTGACGGGAGGACGTTTTCATGGCAAAAATCTGTCATATCGAGATCACACCCGCTGATGCCATGCCCCGTGTCTGGCGGGAGGCCGAAAGCGCCCGGGATCACGGCTTCTCTGTGGTGATTGTCGGAGAAGGGCGGAATGAAGAGCGGAACGGCATCTCCTATATGGGCTTTGAAAAGGCCCCGGGGCGGTTCCATCGCTTCTTTATTCGATCCCGGAAAATGGTAAATGCCGCCATCGCCTCCGATGCGGACATCATCCAGCTGCACTCTCCCGAACTGCTGCTGTACGCGGGAAAACTGAAGCAGCTGGGCAGGAAGGTCATCTTTGACAGCCACGAAAATTATCCCACGCAGATTCTAGGCAAGCCTTACATCCCCCTTTTCCTGCGAAAACTGGTTTCCAAAGCATACAGCGCCTTTGAGACCGCTGTGTGCCGGAGGATCGACGCCGTTCTCAGCCCCTGCACCTTTCACGGCGCGGACATTTTTGAGGGTCGGGCAAAGCGCAGCGTGATCATCGCCAACTACTCCCGCACCGTTCCTGTGATACTCGCCGGTGAACCGCAGCGGCAGGCGGTGCATGCCGGCTTGCTGACGCCGGAGCGCGGCATTACCAAGGCCGCCGAAGCGATCATGAAAACCGACGGAAAACTGATCCTCTGCGGCGCCTTTGCGAACGAGGACTATCAGGCCAAAATCACCGCATACCCCGCCGAAAAGGTGGACTACAGAGGCCTTCTGGACCGCAGGACGCTCTTTGAGGTGTACGGGACCTGCGCGGTGGGTGTCAGCACCCTGCTTCCCGTGGGGCAGTATGCCAATACAGATAACTTGAGCACAAAGATATACGAATATATGCAGTGCGGGATGCCGGTGGTCATGTCGGACTTCCCCTATGCGAAAGCAAAAAACGAGCAGTACCACTTTGGCATCTGCGTTGATCCGGAAAATGAAACGGAGATCGCGGAGGCCATTCAGTACCTGCTGGATCATCCGGAGGAAGCCCGCCGGATGGGCGAAAACGGCCGCCGTGCCGTAGAGGAAGCATTCAACTGGAGCGTGGAGGAGAAAAAGCTTCTGGCGCTCTATGAAGATATTTTGAAGGATTGAGGAGACGGAGAAATGAAGTATGCTCTGATCGGCTGCGGCCGGATCGCCACCAATCACATCAAGGCTGCTGTGAACAACAAACTGGAGATCGTCGCCGTGTGCGACGTGCTGCCGGAGGCCATGGAGGCTCTGCTGGCAAAGCACGGTCTGGAGAAGGATGCCTCCATCAAGCGCTACACGGATTACAAAACCATGCTGGCGGAAAACGAGCTGGAACTGGTCAGCATCGCCACCGAGAGCGGTATCCACGCGGAGATTGCCCTGTACTGCATTGACCGGGGCGTGAACCTCATCATCGAAAAGCCCATGGCCATGTCCATGGCCGATGCGGACGAGATCATCCGCCGGAGTGAGGAAAAGGGCGTCAAGGTTTCCGCCTGCCACCAGAACCGCTTCAATATTGCCGTGCAGGAACTGCGCGCCGCGCTGGAGGCCGGCCGATTCGGCCGCCTGTCTCACGGCAGCATCCATGTCCGCTGGAACCGCAACCGCGGCTATTACGATCAGGCGCCCTGGCGGGGCACCTGGGCGCAGGACGGCGGGTGCCTGATGAACCAGTGCATCCACGGCATCGACCTGCTGCGCTGGATGATGGGCGACGAGGTGGAGGAAGTCTACGGCGTCACGGCGCAGCAGTTCCACGACTATCTGCAGGCCGAGGATGTGGGCATGGCCGTGGTGAAGTTCAAAAACGGCGCGGTGGGCACCATTGAGGGCACCACCAACGTCTACCCCAAAAATCTGGAGGAAACGCTGTACATCTTCGGCGAGAACGGTACGGTGAAGATCGGCGGCACGTCCACCAACAATATCGACGTCTGGGACTTTGCCGACGAAGGGGAGGCAGACCGGAAGAACAAGGGCCTGCAGGAAGCCACCAGCAATGTCTACGGCAACGGCCACACCAGCCTCTTTGCTGACATGATGGATGCCATCCGCCGCGATCGCAAACCCTATGTGGACGCGGTGGCAGGCCGCAATGCGCTGGAAATGATCCTTGCCATCTATAAGAGCCAGAAGACCGGAGCGCCGGTCAAGCTGCCGCTGACGGACTTTGCCAGCCTGTCCATGGAAGGAGAATTCTGATATGCCCCTGCTCAAGCCAACTGCCGCCTGGAAGCGGTACATTCCGCTCTGGCAGGAGGCGGTGTTTCCCCTCTGCTTTGCCCTGACGGGACTGCTGCACTTTTTCCTTTTTTATCTGGGTCTTGCTTTTGAAGAAAATGCTGCCCGCGAGACGCTGTTTGCTGTCGGCTGTGCGCTGTATGCCGTGGTGTGCGGTCTCTCGTTCCTGCGCGTCATCAAGGAGCGCCTGCTGCCGGGCAAAACCTGGGTGCTTCTGGCGCTGCCGGCGTTGTTTTTCGGCGCCTGTTTCCTGCTGCGCATGAAGGAACACGGCCTGTCCGGCGGCACGCTGTCTGCTGCAGGGCAGTTTGTCGTGCTTTGTGTGCCTGCCTTTTTTGCGGGCGTGTGCTGTGCAGCGCGGCGCAAAGAAGCGGCGGTTTTTCCACTGCTGGACAAGATGAGCTTTCTGGCGCTGCCGGCGGTGATCGTCTATGTGAACGGTGCGCTGTTCCATTGCAATCCGTTTGGCTGGAATCAGGATTTTGGCATCTTAAGCTATATGACCTTCGCCTACGCCCTGATGCCATTCCTGCTGGCACAGCTCCTGTGCTTTTGCGGGAAGGAGCCCCTTCACATCCCGTTTTATCACAAGGAAGTGCGCCATCCCCAGTGGATCCGGGGCGGAATGATCGTTCTGTTCTGGACGGCGATCATCGCATCGGGCACCCGAGGTGCGTATTTCTGTGTCATCGGCTTCTGCATCCTGCTGGTTCTGTTTCGGCTGCGCAGCAGGAACGGAACGCTGAAACGAGCGGGCGCGGCAGCGCTTGCCGTGACGGCTATGCTCCTGTTCAGCATCTTCGTGTATGCGCCGAAAGGCTTTCACGTTGGACGCATGGAAACCTTCCTGGAAGGGTTGATGCAGGGCCAGATCATCACCGACTCCGGACAGAATGAGGATGTGGATCAGTACCTGGATGATCTGGTTGCCGCCGACGGAGGAGAACAGGTCGTCAACCGCCCCGACAAAGAGCCCCCCCAGACGGAGCCGACTCCTCCCGAAGAAGTGACACCCCCCGAGGAAACAATGCCTCCCGAAGAAGAGGCTCCTCCGGAAGAGATGCCTCCCCCGGTTTCTGACATGAACCTGCAGATCGGCAACCGCGGGACGCTGTACAAACTGGCAATGATGGAATTTATGAAATCTCCCGTGACAGGCATGGGCCCCGGAAACTATACGCTGAAGTACGGCAAGTATCCCCATAATGTGCTTCTGGAGCTGCTGTGCGAAACGGGTCTTGCGGGAACGATCCCTCTGGTGACGCTGATCCTCTGGGCAGTCATACGGCTGCTCCTGATCGGCAGAAAACGGCCGGAAGTCAGCAGCATTGTGCTGATTTTCGCGGCTTTTGCCATTCAGGCGTGTATCAGCGGTTCGCTGTGGAACTGTCCCGCCCTGCTGTGCGCACTGGGCTACGGCCTTGCTGCTTTGGGAAAGGAACCGGAAAAAACTTTGTGAGAGGAGGGAGATCTGCCTCATGAAACACAACAAGATCCTCAAGGCGCTGTTCTCGGTGACCGGCGTCATCCTGCTGTCGAAACTGTTGGGTTTCGTGAAACAGATGGTCACGGCCGGCGTGTTTGGCGCCACCATTGAAACAGACCTCATCCACCTTTCCGAAGGATTTGTCGGAAACATCAAATATGTTCTGGTGCAGACTCTGCTGACGGCCTTTGTGGCAGTCTATCTCCACACGAAGGAAGAGGACGACGGCGCGGCCCGCCGCTTTGCGGCCGACACCGGCAGAGCCTTTACCGCCATCACCGCGGTCATGGTGGCAGTGGTCATGCTGTTTGCCCCGCAGATCGCCCGGATCATTGCCCCCAGCTATCCGGCCGAGCTTACAGCCCGTCTGGCGATGTATCTGCGGATCTTTTCGCCGGCGCTGGTATTGTTTGTCTGGATTGCGGTGTTCCATGCGCTGCTGAACGCAAACCAGCGGTTCATCCCCGGAGAACTGGAAGGTGCCAATCAAAGTCTGATCCTGCTGGCGCTGGTGGCGGGGCTTGCCTCCGTCCTGGGAGTGCGGATCCTTGTCGTTGCCTTCCTTGCCGCGGCAGTCTGGAACGCGCTGTTTCTGGGCGTGGTGTCCCGCCGATACTGGGAAGCCGCCCGCAGTAATCCCTTCCGCAACCCGGCGGTGAAAGAATTGCTGCGCATGACCGGCCCGCTGCTGTTGGGATATGCCATGGTGTACATCAACCAGCAGGTGGGAAATATTCTGGTCTCCGGGCTGGAGGCGGGCACCGTGACCGCCATGGACTACGCGGCAGTGCTTTTCAATCTGGTGGGCACGCTGATCGGCTCCTTCTGCTCCATTTTGTTTACGTACATTACGAAGAAGATCTCCCAGAAAGATCACGAGTCTGCGGCAAGGCTGACGCTCCGTGCTGCGGTGCTGCTTGTGGCGGTGTTTTTGCCCATCAGCATTCTGATGATCCTGTGTGCGGAGGATATCGTAACCATTGTGTACGGCCGCGGTGCCTTTGCGGCCGACAACATCCGCGTTGCTGCGGATGCGCTGGTGGGCTTCTCCCTCGGTGTTGTTCCTCTGGTGGTGCGTGACCTGTTCAGCCGCGTGCAGTACGCCTATCAGGATTCCAAACAGCCTATGATTAACAGCACCGTCTCCATTGCCGTCAACATCGGCTTGAGCGTTGCCCTGTGCCCGGTCTTGGGCGTGCTGGGCGTGAGCATGGCGGGCAGCGTGTCGCTTCTGGTCTGCGGCGGGCTGAATCTGATTACCGCCCGGCGGCACAATGCGTTTCTGCGCTACGGCGAACTGCTGAAATGCCTGCCGTGGCTGTGCGTGGGCAGCGTGGTCTGCCTGCTGACCGCCCGCTGGAGCATTGGCTGTTGGCAGACGCAGGGCGCGTTGCTTCGCTTTGCTCTGGTGACCCTGACGGCCGGCGGCGCGTATGCGCTCTCCGTCAGCCCCCTGCTGCTGCGGCTGCTCCGCAAGGAAAATGAGCCTGCGGCTTGATATGGAAACATGATTGGAAAGGACGATCTGTATGTGCGGGATCAGCGGATATTTGAATCTTTCCTCTGGCGTGCAGACCGGCATCCTTCGCAGGATGAACGATGTGATCCGCCACCGCGGGCCGGACGATGAAGGCTATGCCCTGATCGGCCCGCAGAAGTGCGCGAATTGTGGCGGGCCGGACTCCGACCCCCGATTGGAGCTGCCTCTGCTGGAACAGACGGACGCTTCCGGGGCCTTTTTGGGTCTGGGGCATCGCCGCCTGAGCATTCTGGATCTCTCGCCTGCCGGCCACCAACCCATGGGACTTGCGGAGCGCGGGTTGACTGTGACCTATAACGGAGAGATCTATAACTACCCGGAACTGAAGGCGGAACTGACCGCGCTGGGCCATGTGTTTCACACCGCCAGCGACACGGAAGTGCTGCTGGCAGCTTACAGCCAGTGGGGAGAAGACTGCCTGTCTCACTTCAACGGCATGTGGGGCTTTGCCCTCTGGGACAGCCGGGAGAGAAAACTGTTCTGTGCCCGGGATCGGCTGGGAGCCAAGCCGTTCCACTATTATCATCAGGGCGATTTTTTGCTGTTCGGCTCGGAACTGAAGCAGCTCTGTCAGGATGAAACCATCCAAAAGCACTTCGACAACGCCACCCTTGCGGCGAACCTGATGTATCACCTGAGCGATTACAATGACCGCACGCTGATCGAAAATATGCGCGTTTTGAGACCGGGCCATAAGCTGGTGGTTCGGCTCTCGTCGGACTGCCGGCACATCGAGGAGTTCACGGTCTCGCCCTACTGGCAGCTGGAAACCGGCTATCGGGAAGACTTCTCCGCTGCACAGTGGCAGGAGATGGTGGAGGAGGAATTCTCCCGCGCCTGCCGCTGGCGTCTGCGCAGTGACGCGCCTGTGGGTGCGCTGCTCTCCGGCGGTCTGGACTCCTCCTGCATGGTCACAGAACTCTGCAGCCAGCTGGGCGACCCCGCTGCCCTGCAGACCTTCACCACCAGTTATCCCGGCCATTCCGACTGCGATGAGTGGCATTTTGCCGACATGGTCAACCGTGCCTGCGGCTGCACCGGCCACCAGTTCATTCCTGACCCCACGGATGACATCGAACGCCGCTTTGAAAACGTGGTGTGGCACGTGGAGGGCTTCAGCGGCCCTGCGCTGCTTGGCCCATCCATGCTGCTGGAGGACATCCGTCGTCGGGGCATCAAAGTGATCCTGAACGGCCAGTGCGGCGACGAGACCATGTTCGGCTACGAGCGGTATTATGCGTATTACTTTGCGGATCTCCTGAAAAAAGGAAGGGTCGGCACGGCGCTGCGGGAATTCCGTCTGGCATCACAAAACTCCAGATTCTCGGCGGGCACGCTGCTGCAGATGATGGTGTATTTTAACCTGCCTGCGGTGCGGGATACCCGCCAGCTGCGGCGCAGCGGCGCCTTTGTCCGGCAGGAACTTCTGCAGGAGCGTGACTGCGAGGAGCTGCACAATCTTCTCTATCCTGCCAACCTCCAGCAGCTGCAGAAAACCGAACTGACGGCCACCCAACTGCCCCACATCGTCCGCTATGATGACCGGCTGTATATGGCGGCCTCTATCGAAAGCCGCATCCCCTTTATGGACTATCGCTTTGTCCAGCTTTCCGCGCAGATTCCCCCCCACATGAAAATCGAAGACGGCTATACCAAGAGCATCATGCGAAAGATCTTTGACAGCCGGATGCCGAAGGAAGTGACCTGGCGGACGAACAAAATGGGCTTCGGTGCACCGGAAGCACAGTGGATGGCGGCCTTTTCCAGGGCGTATCTGCTGGACCAGCTCAGCACCGCAAAAACAGCGCCCTATTTCCACACAGACAGACTTGCAAAACTGGTAGAGGAACAGCCTGCGAACCCCGCAATTTTTGCGTTTTTGCAGGCGGAGCAGTTTGCCCGGCAGTTTAGCGTAGACTAAAAAACAAAAAAACAAGAGCGGATGGCAAAGCCATCCGCTCTCTCGTTATGCCTGTGCCTCCAGTTCCGTCAGGAGAAGGGCGCGTTCCGCCTCGGTCAGTCTGGGGTACTCCTGCAAAATATCATCCAGCGCCTCACCGGCATCCATTCTGCGCTGTACCACACGGCACAAAAGCTTCAGAGCCAGAGTCATACTGCCTCACCTCCAAACAGCAGCATGGCGATGAGGGCTTCCACATCCGCCAGCATCGTTTCCACAGCCGCCATACGATGCTCATGAGAGGGATTTTTTCTGCGCCAATCCGCGCGCAGGGTCTCAGAGCAGTCGGGGCGGGAAGAAAGCTCGCAGTCAGCTGCAAAGCAATCGTAAATGACGCCTTCCTCCGTTACTGCGCTTTCTGCTGTGTAGGAAACCGCTTTTTTGATGGTGAGCACGGGCGTTTTCGTCCCGATTTTGTACAAATACAAGGTCATGATCGTTCCTCCTTACAGCAGCGAGCCGTTGGCCGCTACGATGAGTCCGCCGCTTTTCACGTTGCTGCTTCCACCCAGCGTGCTGGGGGTGCTGTCGGCGAGCAGCACGATGCCGCCGTTCCATACGAAGGCGCCGACGCCGTTTCCGGAAAAGTTTTCCGCCTGCGTGCAGGTAACGGTCACCAGAGACATCAGCCCGGCAAACACCACCGTGGAGAACTGTTTGACAGAGCAGTTCTCCAGCATCACGGAGGAAAAGTGGAGCGCATTGACGGCGCGGACGCCGGCTTCCTGATTGTGTCCCGTCAAAGCGCATCCGTTCAGTCGGACGCCGCGGCAGTTTTCGATCTGGATCAGACCGGAATTGGAGGGCAGTCCGGCAGGTGCGTTGATCTGCAGGTTCAAAAGCTGCACATAGGCGCTGCAGTCGATCAGGGAAATCTTGTTTTGGATCACGCAGCCGCCGGAGTGGTCGGCCGTGATGCGGATGATCCCAGGGCCGTGAAAGCCCTGAATCCGCAGGGGCGTTGTCAGGGTGCCGGTGGCGTTGATGATGATGCTCTCCTGCAGGAAACGAGGCTGCGCGTCCAAAAACGCCTGCAGATCTCCGGCGTCCAGATGATAGGTGTTTTGAGGGACTGCACCGGCAAGTTCCACTCTTGCCCTGATGGGAGCCAGCGCTCCCTCTGTCAGCAGCCCGGCGGGGGAGCAGGTGACGGTGGCCTCTGCGTCCTCCAGAACTGTCTCCTCCAGATAGAAGCGCAAAACGGCGCTGCTGCCGGCGGTGATGTGCATTGCCTCGGTCAGACGATAGATCTTATACAGGATCTCTCCCTCGTCGGGATCCTGCGCATATACGCCCAGTTCCGTCAGGGTGTAGTTGCCTGCGGCATTGGCAGCGACCAGCGTGGCGGGGATCACGGCGGTGTTGCCGTTGCGGCTGGGGGTGTTGACGGCCAGCGTCTGCTGAATCTGATTCAAAGCAGCGGCTTTGGCGTGCGTAGTGCCGCTGCCGGCCAAAACCCTGGTGACCGTCAGCGCTGCGCCGGCGGACAGCTTTGCCGCCAGTTCCAGCCCTTTTTCTGTAAAAATACCATAGATTTCCATACTCATCCTCCGTTATCGGATCCGCTGGATCCCGCGTCTGGGACGCTGGGGTGCGGGTGCTGTTACGACAGGGGGTTGCTGGGGCAGGCGGGAGCGAATGTCGCCGGCCAGAGCCTCCTGATAGGCGGAGCGAAACTGCTCGGCTCGCTGATCGGTGTCCCCATCATCCGCGCCGATGAGCAGGGGTGCAAAGGATGCGGGGATGCCCGCTCGCTCCAAAGCCTCTCTGGCGCGATGGGTCTGTTCCCGCTGATGCTTTTCCAGCCGCAGCGTTTCCAGTTCCTGTTTTTCTTCTTCGGTCATTGTGGTTCTCCTTTCCTCCGTGTCAATGATGTTGAGCGGCACTTACTGCGCTTGCTGTTCTGCTTCCATGCGCCGCAGTTCTTCCTCGGCGTCCGTCACCCAGGGCAGATGTTCCAGAATGGTGCGTGTGGACAGCACCGGGGTGAGGGAGAGCAGGGTTCGGGCCATGGCCTCGTGATCCTGGGGCAGATTTTTGTAGAAGGTGGCTTTGCCCTCCGCCAGTCCTGCGCCGCAGCCCAGAACGGCCAGGCCGCCGTCCAGCGCGGACAGGAAGGCCGTCAATCCTTCTCTGAAGCTGCGCTCCTTGGCAGCGCGCACCTGCTCGATGCCCCACAGCTTGTACTGCAGCGCCACGCCGGAGGCGTTGCCGGCAAAGCCCTCGTCGGAGAGGTCGGGGGTCATGGACAGCTGCAGGATGCTGCGGCGGAGATTGTTTTCCAGCTGCGCAAGAGCCTCGTGGTTCAGGTTCTTCACCACGAATTCTGCCCTGCCGCCCTCTGCCAGAGAGAGGACGCGGGTGCGGTTGGCGTTGTCGATGTCACCCTGGGTCGTCCCCTGCATGCCGTACAGCGCCAGGAAGGCGTTTGCCACGGACTGCATGTCATCCATGGCGCCGGAGAGCAGGAGATTGTAGGCGTCCACCAGACCCGTCACCTGCTGGAAGTCGCCGCAGCCCTGACAGTTGTTGGAGAAGGGGATCAGAGGCAGAGTGCGGAGCAGATTTTCCTCCGGGGCGCCCAGACGGACATTGGTTCCGTTCCAGACGAAGGGGTACAGGCGATCCGCCTGATACAAAATGCCCCTGGTCTCTCCCTTTTGCCCCTGAAACAGGCGGACGGATCCCACAAGAGGAGCCCCGGCCGTTCCGGCGCGGATGGAAAAGCAGGAGAGGGGATCGCACCGGCAGGCCTTCAGTCCGCTGCGCTCCAGCCAGACCAGCAGAAAGCCTGTGCCGCAGATGCTTAAGTCCCGGCCCAGGTCAAAGAGCAGATGCTCCAGCCCCAGCTCGGCGGACAGGGCGGAAAAGACCTGGCCTGTCTCCGGGCGGTCGAAGGCCATGGTGGGGGGGAGCCCCAGAAAGTATCCGGTGTGCACCTCGGTGATGTAGCGGGGGAAGGGGACGCGGAGCAGGTTGTTGGGCCGTCCCCGGACGGCCTCGCCTTTTGGAACGGGCTGCTGACCCCGGTAATAGTCAAACAGTCGTTCCCGCTGGGGACGGACGCGTCGGAAGAAGTCGGCAACCGCATCCGACAAAACTTCTTCGGTCAGCGTTTCGGCGCAAATATAGTCCTGATTCAAAAGTCAGACCTCCTTTCGGTTGTTTACAGGGTAATGAAAGGCGGGAAAGAAAACTTCGGAAGCAGGACAGTAAAACGCGGCAATTCGCTATTTTTTCAGAAATACTTTCTTTTAACGACCTGATGTGGTATGATTGCACTTGCATAAAAATGACCCGTCTGTGTGGAAGTCCCGCGGCGGCGGTGTCAGTAACGGCTGTAAAAGCCTGAAAGGGAAACTTACGATATGAATCGTTTTCGAAAACATCTTCTTTTCCTGTGCGACAGCTTGATCCTGCTTGCTGTCGTGCTGCTGCTGTCCCCCCTTTCCCTCCGGTATGGGTTCACGGACGCTGTGGGACAGGGACATCTGCCGGAGCATTTTCTGCTGCTCTACGGCTGTACGGTGCTGTTTCAGCTCCTGTTTCACAACTACGACAGTCTTTGGCGCTATGCGGAGAGCCGGGAATACCTGTTCCTGCTGGTCGCGGCCTTCTGTGGCTTTTTCGTTTATGAAATAGTCAGCCGTTTTGTTCTGGGCGGCGCGATCTCCTTCCTTCTGCTGTGTGCTGTGGCCGGTATCTGGGTGCTTGGCATGCTGCTGCTGCGCTTTTCTTACCGTGTCTACCGCAGCCGCGTCCTGTTCCGGAGAGATGGCACGAAGATCCCGGCGGCCATTGTCGGTGCGGGCGCTGCCGGCGTGCAGCTTCTGGAAGAGCTTCGCAGCAATCCGGACAGTCGTTACGCGGTCCAGTGCTTCTTTGACGATGATCCCACCAAGCTCCATAAGCGCATCCGCGGCGTTGAAGTAAAGGGCAGCATTGCCGATGTCCCGGCGCGTCTGCGTGCCATGGATATCCGGGAGGTGCTGGTGGCCATCCCCTCTGCATCGGAAGGGCGCCGGCACGAGATCCTGCAAACGCTTTCGGAACTGGACAGAGTTCGCATCACCGTTTTGCCCGGCACGCTGGATCTCATCGATCAGCAGCCCATTCACGGCCAGCTTCGCGAGATCCGGATCGAGGATCTTCTGGGCCGCCAGCCTGTGCAGCTGGACGATGCGCCGGTGCGCGGGTATTTGAGCGGAAAAACCGTTATGGTCACAGGCGGAGGCGGCTCCATCGGATCGGAGCTGTGCCGCCAGATCGCCAGACACAACCCGAAGAAGCTGGTGATCGTGGACATTTATGAAAACAATGCCTACGATATCCAGCAGGAACTGCGGTATGCCTTTGGCGAGGCATTGGATCTGGCGGTGGAGATCGCATCGGTTCGGGACGCGGACCGTCTGCAGCAGCTGTTTTCACATTACCATCCCCAGGTGGTGTTCCATGCGGCAGCTCACAAGCATGTGCCGCTGATGGAGCAAAGCCCCCAGGAGGCCGTGCGGAACAATGTATTCGGCACGCTGAATCTGGTGCGGACGGCAAACGAATTCGGCGTGGAAAAATTCATTCAGATCTCCACGGACAAGGCGGTCAATCCCACCTCTGTCATGGGTGCCACGAAGCGCCTGTGCGAGATGATCCTGCAATCCATGAAGGGTCGGAGCGATACGACCTTTGCCGCGGTGCGCTTTGGCAATGTGCTGGGCTCCAACGGCAGCGTTGTCCCGCTGTTCAAGCGGCAGATCGCGGCAGGCGGCCCTATTACCATTACCGATAAGCGGATCATCCGCTATTTTATGACCATCCCCGAGGCCGCCCAGCTGGTGCTGCACGCCGGCGCCATGGCGCAGCAGAACGAGCTGTATGTGCTGGATATGGGACGACCGGTGAAGATCCTGAATCTGGCGGAGCACCTGATCCGCCTGTCGGGTCATGTGCCCTACCGCGATATCGACATTGTGGAGACCGGCCTCCGCCCCGGTGAAAAGCTGTACGAGGAACTGCTGGTAGCCAGTCGAAACATTGAAAAAACGGAAAACGAGCAGATCTTCATTGAGCGGCAGCCGGCCATCACACCGGAGGAGTTGCAAAGCAAGCTGGCGGTTCTGGAAGCGGCGCTGGAGAAGAACGACCCCTCTGTGATCCGTGCAGCCATCCATCAGGTTGTGCCGTATTTCTACGAGCCGGAGGAGCTGAATGACCGGCAGGGAAACGAAGTGAAGATCCCCGAACAGGAAGCGGTCGCGGCCCGATAAACCACCGAAAACACAAAAAAGCACCTCGCACAATTTGTGCGAGGTGCTTCTCGTTTGTTTCAGATGTCCCGTCTGCCTTCCAGCGCCCGCATCAGCGTGGCGTCATCGGCAAATTCCAGATGACCGCCCACGGGGATGCCGTAGGCAAGGCGCGTGACACGCACTTCAAAGGGGCGGAGCAGCCGTGCCAGATACATGGCGGTGGCCTCGCCTTCGGTGTCCGGGTTGGTGGCCATAATGACCTCCTGCACGCCGCCCTTTGCAACACGGTCCAGCAGCGGCTTGATGGCCAGATCGTCCGGCCCCACATGGTTCATGGGGGAGATCACACCGTGCAGCACATGATAGTGACCGCTGTATTCCCGGCTGCGCTCAATGGCCACCACGTCCCGGGGGTCTGCCACCACGCAGATGGTGGCTGCATCCCGCTTGGGGGATGCGCAGATGGGGCACAGGCCGCCTGCGGTAAAGTTCTGGCACACGGGGCAGCAGGTGACGGAGTGTTTGGCATCCAGAATGGCGGCCGCAAATTCGGCGGCCTCCTCTTCGGGCAGACCCAGCACATGGAAGGCCAGCCGTTGGGCGGACTTGCTTCCGATGCCCGGCAGGCGGGCGAATTGCTCTACCAGCTTTTCCAGCGGTGCGGGAAAGTATTCCATAAGCGTGATGCTCCTTTAAGCGTCAGGTATGTCGGGATTTCAGCCGCGCAGCAGGGCGATGCGCTCGGGGATGTTCTCTGCCTTGTATACGGCACTGCCTGCCACCAGCACGTTGGCGCCGGCGTCGATGCAGGTCTTGCAGGTGTCGGGAGCCACGCCGCCGTCCACTTCCAGCTCGCAGGCGGGGTTCTTTTCGTCGATGAAGGCGCGGATGGCGGAGACCTTGGGCATCATGTCGGCCATGAACTTCTGACCGCCGAAGCCGGGCTCCACGGTCATGACAAGGATCAGCTCCACCTTCTCGATAAAGGGCAGCACAGCTTCTGCGGGGGTCTTGGGCTTGACCACGATGCCGGCCTTCTTGCCCTTGGCGTGGATCTTGTCGATGGCAGCGTGGATGTTTTCCTCGGTGTCGGACTCCACATGAACAGTCACCAGATCGGCGCCGGCGTCGCAGAACTGCTCCACATAGCGCACGGGTTCAACGATCATCAGATGCACATCCAGGAACATATCGGTTACCTTGCGGATGGACTCCACAACGGGGATGCCGATGGAGATGTTGGGCACGAACACGCCGTCCATCACGTCCACATGGACATAGTCGGCGGCGGCGATGCGGTGGATATCCCGCTCCAGATTGGCAAAATCGGCAGAGAGGATGGAAGGAGCGATTTTGATCATAGGAAAGCCCTCTTTCTGTAAGATTTGCGGCGGCAGAACCGGCGCTGGGGGACAGGGCCGGTGTCACGGCAGAACGCGGCGCATAGGATGGTGCAGGCGGCAGGCGCCCCTGAACCATGTTTCTGCGCAGTGCCTGCCTCTCGGGTGCGGCGCCGCCGCTTTTTTGAATACGGAGCCGGTGGGGAGAACCTGCCGGCTCTTTTTTGCTGCCATTAGTGTACCAAACTCCGGAAGCGAAAGCAACCAATGACAAAAAATTTTGCTTGTTGCAAAAACAACCGAAAGCCGCAGTATATTATGATATTCTAATGCCAACCTAGAAGAAAGGCGGTGAGCTTTTGAAAGAGCGCATCGATTATGGGACCCGGGCGGAGCTGCTCAAAGCGCTGGCGCACCCGGTGCGGCTGCAGATCGTCCACGATCTTCTGGAGAACGGCTGCCGCAATGTGCGCTGTATGGAAGCGCGGGTGGGGATCTCCCAGTCCTGCATTTCCCAGCATTTGCAGAAACTGCGGCTGGCCGGTGTCGTGTCGGCGGAGCGAAACGGAAACGAGGTATACTACCGTGTGGCCTCGCCCCGTGTGGCGGCGCTGGTGGACGCATGGATGAGCGAGGAGGCGGATGTGCGTGTCGTATGATGTTCTGGTCATCGGCGGCGGCCCTGCGGGGCTGTCCGCGGCGCTGAATGTACGCGCCAGAGGCCTGCGCGTGCTGGTAGTCTCCAATCCGATGGAGGAGAACCCGCTCTGGAAAGCAGAGCAGGTGGATAATTACATTGGTCTTCCCGGTGTTTCCGGCGCAGAGCTGCTTCGCACCATGCACCGCCATGCGGAGCGGGCAGGCGCAGAGTTCCGGACAGGAAAAGTCCTCAATGCTATGCGCATGGAAAATACCTGGTATGTGGGAATCGACAGCGACATGGAAAACGCCTCTGCGCTGGTTCTGGCGGCAGGTGTTTCCCGGGGCAGAAAGTTTCCCGGCGAGGCGGAATTTCTGGGTCGGGGCGTCAGTTACTGCGCCACCTGCGACGGGATGCTGTATCGCGGGAAGAACGTAGCGGTTCTCGGTTACAGTGACACTGCCCGCCACGAAGCGGATTTTTTGCAGAGCATCGGCTGTTCTGTCACATATTTTGACAGACCGCAGGACTGCGAGATCTCCGGCGACTCCGCAGTCACCTCGCTTACCTGCGGCGGTGAAACGTATGCGGTGGACGGCGTGTTTCTGCTCCGTCCCACCATGGCACCCACAGACATCTTCCCCACGCTGGCATTGGAGGGCGGCTATGTGACCACGGACCGTGCCATGGCCACCAACCTGCCCGGCCTGTTTGCGGCGGGCGACTGTACCGGCCTTCCGCTGCAGGTGTCCAAGGCCGCCGGCGAGGGACTGATCGCCGGCCAGAGCGCCGCGAAATGGGTCGTGAAACAAAAAAGAAAGCAAATATAATGTGCATGATAAAGGAGAATGCGTATGGCGATCAAGCATTTGAAAACAATGGAATTTAATGCGGCGGTGGACGCCGCCCCTCTGGCAATGGTGGATTTCTGGGCGTCCTGGTGCGGCCCCTGCAAGATGCTGGCTCCTGCGATGGATGCCCTTGCAGAGCAGTACGAGGGCCGTGTTCTGGTCGGCAAGGTCAACGTGGACGAAGAACCCGAACTGGCCCGTATGTTCGGTGTGATGAGCATCCCCACGGTGGTGTTCCTGAAAAATGGCCGCGAGTTCGACCGCAAGGTGGGTCTCATGCCCGCCGAGTCCTTCGCGCAGGTACTGGACAAAAATCTGTAAGCACATAAAATAGCCGCCTCACATCTGTGGGGCGGCTTTCGTATTGCGGTCTGCGGCCGGACAGGTCATTTCTGTTTGCACAGCCTGCCGCCGAAGTTAAAGAGCAGCACACCGATGAGGATGATGCCGCCGCCCACAAGGGTGGCCTTGTCGGGGACTTCTCCTGCCAGCAAAAAGCCGAGGATGCTGGTCAGAAAGGGTGTGACGAACATATAGTTGCTCACCTGCGAGGTCTGCTTCGCCTTGGAAAAGGCCTTGGCCCATGCCACAAAGGCGATGGCGCTGGAGAAGATGCCGAGGACGGCGAGGTAGAGAAACTGGATGGCGGGCGCGCGGACAATCTCCCGTGCGGCAGCGGGGGAGAATACTGCCAGCAGCGCCGTGCCGAAAAAGATGCTGTATGTGGAGCATTGCAGGGCGGAGTAGGTCTGGGTGAGCTTGCGCTGCAGCAGGTTGTAGATGCCCAGCGCCAGCGCGGCGATCAGCAGCCAGAACAGGCCGGCGTTGACGGAAAAGGTGCTGTTCATCAGGGTCAAAACGACAACGCCGCAAAATTCGACGACAATGGCGACCCATTGATAGACCCGCAGCTTCTCGCCATAGAGAAAGCGGGCGAACAGGGCGGTGATGACGGGCGCGGTGGCGATGACCACGCTGGCGGTGGCCGCCGTGACAGCGGCCTGCCCCTGGTTGAAGGCGACCATGTAGAGGAAGAATCCCACGGCGCCGGAAAGCAGAAACACAGGCAGGTCCTTTTTGCGGGGCGGCCTGATTTTCAGGATGACCGCCACCACGACCAATGCAAGGGAGGCGGTCAGGTAGCGGAGAAAGCCCAGAGAAAAGGCGGTAAAATATTGCAGCGTCAGCCGCGTTAAGACATAAGCCAGCGACCAGAAGAGAATGGTCACCATGGCATAGGGGTGAAAACTGTTTTTGATGTTCATTGTACCACCTCAAATGATCGGTCAGTTCAGGAACAGCTCTGCCAGAAGCTCCATGGCTTCATCCAGCCGTTCCGGGGTCAGGCTGGCGTAGTTGACCACCAGCGTGTGTGCCTGCTCCGGTTGGGGAACGGCGGCGTATTCCGTCAGGAAGCCCAGCCGCACGCCGCGTTCGGCGGCTCTCTGCCGCAGGGACTCATCGCTCTCCTCTGTGTCCAGCCGCAGCAGGAAGTGAAGACCGGCGCCCTGCTCCTGAATGGAGATGCGGTGGGCGAAGGGACTGGTGCGAAAGGCCTCCAGCACGGCGGTGCGGCGGAAGCGGTATTCCTTGCGCATCCGGGAGAGGTGCTGCTCATAGTAGCCGCCCTCCAGAAAGCGGGTCAGCACGTGCTGTTCCAGCGCCGGAACGGTGCAGGCATAGAAGTCCAGTTCCTGCCGGTACCGTTCCAGAAGCCGGGGCGGCAGCACCATGAAGCCGATACGCATAGCGGGGGAGATGGTCTGGGAAAAGGTGTTCATGTAGATGACGCGCTCGCTGCGGTCGATACTCTGCAGGGTGGGGATGGGTCGCCCGCTGAAGCGAAGCTCGCTGTCATAGTCGTCCTCGATGATGGTGCCGCCCTGTTCCTCTGCCCAGCGCAGCAGCGCCTGCCGTCGACCGATGGAGGTGACCAGGCCGGTGGGATAGTGGTGGGCGGGGGAGATATGGATCACATTGGCACCTGCGGCACGCAGGGCGTCCACATCCATGCCCTGAGCGTCCAGCGGAACGGAACGGCAGCGGACGCCGCACTTCTGATAGACCTGTCGGATTTTTGGATAGCCGGGTTCTTCCACGGCAAACACGGCGTTTGATCCCAGCAGCTGCGCCAGCAGAAGATAGAGATATTCCGCACCGGCACCTACGACGATCTGCTCCGGCGACACCGCCATGCCCTTGTAGTTCCGCAGGTTGTCCGCCAGCGCCTTGCGCAGAGCGTACAGCCCCTGATGGGCGGTGGGAGCGAGGAAGGCGTTTTCGGACAGTACCTGCCGGGTCAGCCGCGCCCATGCGGCCACGGGAAAGCGGCTGCCGTCGGTCTGGTTGCGCCCCAGATCCAGCCGCCATGGGGGAGCGGGCGGCTCGTCGGGGATACGGAGCGCAGCGGCGGGGGCGGCGGGGGAGCGCTCCACCGGGCAGACGAAAAATCCCCGTTTCGGCAGGGTGTACAGATATCCCTCCGCCTCCAGCTGGGCATAGGCGCTCTCCACGGTGATGACGGAAAGCCGCAGATGCTCTGCCAGTGCCCGCTTGGAGGGCAGGCGCTCGCCGGCAGACAGTTTGCCGTCCAGAATGTCCTGGCGGATGCGGTGGTACAGATATTCGTAAAGGGGCAGCGCGCCCCGCTCTTCCATGGGGTATGTCAGCATGCCGCTCTCACCTGACCTTATGAAAAAGTGTAAATGTTATTATTTAAAGCATACCACAAGGCGGAGGGAAAGGCAACTGCTCTGCTCGCCGGATAAAAAACTCCCCTGCGGTTCTGGATGCCGCAGGGGATCTGTATGCTATAGGAAGGGGATCAGTCGCTGTCCCACTCGTTGTTGGAGCCCGCCGATTGTGCGTCGGGGTTGAAGCCCACACCGGAGGTCTGCTTGGCGATCTCAAAGTATCCCAGTTCCGTGCAGGTCTTGACCGGCAGATAGAACATGGATACCATCAGCGTCCAGAGCCCGCTCAGCAGCACCCAGCCCCAGCCGGGCAGAACGGAGTACAGAGCGAATTCGGAGGGCATCTGGGTGGCGCCGGAAAGCACTGCGGCGGTGATTTCCATGGAGAGCAGGCCGCTTTCCACCGCGATGGGGAGGGAGGTCAGCAGTCCCCAGCCGATGTAGCTCAGATCCAGAGAAAACAGCTGCGCCTTGTAGCCGATGGTCTGCACTCTGCTCATGTTCATTGCCTGCAGGATGCCGATGCCGGGATTTTCGTAGAGGTTGTACAGTGCGAAGCGGTAGCGGTAGGCGGTAACGATGCCGGGGATGACGAACACCATGGACCACAGAGCGACCCGGATGGAGATCATGAGCGCCAGGCCGATGAGCTTTCCGGCAAAGGCGAAGCCGTCAAACAGCGTCAGGTATTCCGCCCGCTCATTTCTGCGCACAGCCATACAGTACAGCACGAAACCGGCAAAGAGAACGGTAATCAGCAGAGTGGAAAAGATGGAGAGGAAGGTGGAGGCGGTGCCTTTCGCCGGCGCAAAGGCCAGGGCCATGGAAATGGCCAGTTCCAGCGCGCAGTACAGGGCGGTGATGCCCTTGGGGGAGACCTGTGCATCGGCCAGCAGGGTCTTCATCTCGGCTTTCAGTTGTTTTCTGTCAATCAGTTGAGGTGCCATGAGGATGCTCCTTCCGGGGAGAGCCGGTATGTCCGGCGGGATTTTTCAGTAGTGTATCATGTTTTCGGGGCATTGACAAGGGTGCGCCGGGCACAGGAAAGTGAGGAACTGGGGAAAAACAACTGTTTCTGTCAAATATCTGTCAAAAAAACCGAATATTTCCCGAAAAAACGATTCCGTCTCCCTAGACAATTCTAAAATCAGGGTGTAAAATGTAATGCAGTATGTGATAATGTCGCATCGTGCGTCCATTTCTGCTCCGGAGGCAGAAGGAGGGGCGGGTGCAGACATTGTCAGGAGAAAAAATGAGGTGAAGACAATGGCACAAGCTTTCTTTGGCGGCGTTCATCCCAATGACATGAAAGCCGCGACCAATGAAAAGGCCATCCAGCAGTTGCCCCCCCCGGCAGAGGTGGTCATCCCCATGTCGATGCACTTTGGCGCACCTTGCACCCCCATTGTTAAGGTTGGTGACCATGTTAAGGTGGGCCAGAAGATCGGCGAGTTCCGTGGACTGGGCGCACCCATCCACGCCAGCATCTCCGGCACCGTCAAGGCTGTTGAGCCCCGTCCCTATTCCATGGGCGGCAGCATGATGGCGGTCGTCATTGAGAACGATTTTCAGGAAGAATTGAGCGAAGAAGTCGTCGCTCCCGCCGATCCCGACGCGCTGACCGTGGAGGAGATGGTGGAGATCGTCAAGAATGCCGGCATCGTCGGCATGGGCGGCGCGACCTTCCCCACTCATGTCAAGATCTCCGGCGGTATCGGCAAGGTGGACACCGTGCTCATCAACGGCGCGGAGTGCGAGCCTTACCTGACCGACGACCACCGCATGATGCTGGAGCGTCCCGAGGAGATCATCGGCGGCGCCACGTATCTTGCCAAGATGTTTGGCGTGGAGAACGTCATCATCGGCGTGGAGGACAACAAGCGAAACGGCATCGATATGCTCAACAAGGTCATTGCGGAAAAGCACGCCCCTGTTCGCGTGCAGCCTCTGCATTGCCGTTACCCCCAGGGCGGTGAAAAGCAGCTCTGCCAGGCCATCACCGGCAAGCAGGTGCCTCCCGGCGGTCTGCCCAGCAACATCGGCTGCGCGGTGTTCAATATCAACACCACCAGCGCCATCTACCGCGCCATCACCAAGGGCATGCCCATGATCAGCCGTACGATGACGGTGGCGGGCAGCGGCGTTGTGGAGCCCAAGAACCTGGAAGTGCCCATCGGCACGCCCATCTTCCACGTGTTTGACGCCTGCGGCGGCCTGAAGAAGGGTACATACAAGCTCATCATGGGCGGCCCCATGATGGGTATGGCGCAGTACACCGTGGACGTTCCTGTGGGCAAGGGCACCGGCGCCATGCTGGCCTTCTGCGACAAGGAAGAGCAGACCGTTGCCCATCCCCAGTGCATCCGCTGCGGCAAGTGCGTTGCCGTCTGCCCCGTGCATCTGGAGCCTCTGTTCATGTATCAGTATGCGGAAAAGGGCATGGTGGATGAGCTGAACGAGGCTCACATCATGGACTGCATGGAGTGCGGCGCCTGCGCTTATGCCTGCCCCGCCCGTATGCACCTGACCCAGATGTTCAAAACCGGCAAGCAGTTGGTGAAGGATAAGGCTGCCGCCGACAAGGCCGCCGCCGAGGCCAAGAAGGCCGCGGAGGAAGCCAAGGCAGCAGAGAAGGAGGCTGTGACGAAATGACCGATTACAAGAATCTGAAGCTCATTGCCACTTCTAACCCCCACATCCGCGGCAGCGAGACCACTCGCTCCATCATGCTGGATGTGATCGTGGCCATGGTGCCCGCTCTGGTGTGGGCCGTTCTGGTGTTCGGCCTGAAGGCCCTGACCCTGACGGCTGTGTCCGTGATCGCCTGTGTGTTCTTCGAGTGGCTGTACCGTGTGCTGATGAAGAAGCCGCAGTCCGTGGGCGATTTGTCCGCGGTGGTCACCGGTATGCTGCTGGCGCTCATCAGCCCTGTGACCATCAACTATTGGATGATTATCATCGGCGACTTCTTCGCCATCATTGTGGTCAAGCAGCTCTTCGGCGGCATCGGCAAGAACTTTATCAACCCCGCTCTGGCCGGCCGCGCCTTCCTGGTTGGCAGCTATGCCGGTGCCATGACCTCTTGGTGGAACCCCGCCGTCGGCAAGGCGCCTCTGTTCGGCACTCCCGAGATCGATAGCTTTGCCACTCCCATGTCTTACCTGAAGAACGGCGACCTGGAGAGCCTGAAGGGTCTGTACGGCATCAAGGAGATGTTCCTTGGCCAGCACGGCGGCTCCATGGGTGAGATCTCCGCTCTGCTGCTGCTCATCGGCGGCGTGTACCTGATCTGGCGCAAGGTCATCAACTGGCAGACCCCCGTTGCCTATATCGGCACCGTGGCGGTTATCAGCTTCCTGTTCCCCAAGGCCGGCACCGGTCTGGAGTGGATGCTGTACAGCGTGTTCGGCGGCGGTCTGATGCTGGGTGCCTTCTTCATGGCCACCGACTATGCCACCTCTCCCGTCACCAAGAAAGGCCAGCTGATCTTCGGCATCGGCTGCGGCCTGTTCACGGTGTTCATCCGTTACTTCGGCTCCTACAACGAGGGCGTTTGCTATTCCATCATGGTGATGAACTGCTGCACCGCTCTGATTGACAAGTATACCAAGCCCACCCGCTTTGGTATCGTGAAATCCGATAAGAAGGAGGCGGCTGTGAAATGAGCAAGGAAGTCAAGACCAGAGAAAAGGTCAATATGGACCCCAAGTACATCATTGAATTGACTGTCAAGCTGTTTGTCACCTGCCTCGTGGTGGCCGGTCTGCTGGGCGGCGTCAACGCCATCACCGCAGATAAGATCGCCGCCATCAACTGGGAAAAGACCCAGAAGGCCATGAGGGAAGTCGTTCTCGACAAGGAGAACAGCACCTTCACCGAGGCGCTGGAGCTGACCGATGAGATGACCGAGGCCGCCGCTGTCGGCGGCAAGCTGACCGAGCTGTACGGCGTGCAGGTGGGCGGCGAGACCGTGGGCTATGCCATGAAGATCGTGGCCTCCGGCTCCCAGGGCAACATCGAAATGATGGTCGGCGTGGATGCCGAGGATGCCGTCACCGGCGTTTCCGTGGTCAAGAACTCCGAGACCGCCGGTATCGGTTCCAGGGTCATGGAGAACGAGCCTCTCAAGTCCACCGGAATCGGCGTTCTGGATCAGTTCAAGGGCAAGAGCGCGGCGGATGGCGAGCTGGTCGCCACAAAAAACATCGAGATCATCGGCGGCGCCACCGTGTCCACCAGGGGCGTCACCGCCGGCGTGAATGCTGCGCTGGCCGTGGCCGCTGTGCTGGGCTGAGAAAGGAGGATCTGACGTATGAATCTGAAAAAACAGTTTATGGAAGGCCTCCTGACCCAGAACCCCGTTCTGGTGCAGGTTCTGGGCATGTGCTCCACCATGGCCATCACCACCTCGTTCTTTAACGGTCTGGGTATGGGCGTCGCCGTTCTGGTGATCCTGACCCTGTCCAACATGATCGTTGCGGCCATCCGCAAGATCATCCCCGATAAGATCCGTATCGCCATGTTTATCGTGGTCATCGCCGGTTTCGTTACCATGGTCGATTTGCTGATCCAGGCGTTTGTTCCCGCTCTGGCTGAATCCCTGGGCGTGTTCATTCCCCTGATCGTCGTCAACTGCATCATCCTGGGCCGTGCCGAGGGCTTCTCCTACAAGAACGGCGTGGGTGCCTCCTTCTTCGACGGCGTGTTCCAGGGCATTGGCTACACCGTGGTTCTGCTGGCCATGTGTATTATCCGTGAGTTCCTGGGCAACGGCACCTTCGGCGGCGGCCTGCTGGGCGTTGACGGCAAGGGCATCGAGATCTTCCACGCCGACTTCGGCGCCGGTATGATGACCCTGCCCGTGGGTGGCTTCCTGGTTCTGGGCGCCCTCATTGCTCTGATGCAGTGGGCTCTGTCCAAGTCCAAGAAATAAGGAGGGAGAACAATAATGGATCAGATTTTTGACCTTCTGGCGATCACGCTGGGCGCCATTCTGGCAAACAACTTTATCTTCTCCCAGTTCCTGGGCATCTGCCCCTTCCTGGGCGTTTCCAAGAAGATCGATACCGCCGTTGGCATGGGTCTCGCCGTTACCTTCGTTATGGGACTTGCCTCTGCGGTGTGCTACGCGGTGAACAAATTCGTCCTGTTCCCCCTGGAGCTGGGCTATATGCAGACCGTGGCCTTCATTCTGGTCATCGCGTCTCTGGTGCAGTTCATCGAAATGTTCCTGCAGAAGTCCATGCCCGCTCTGTACACCGCTCTGGGCGTGTATCTGCCTCTGATCACCACCAACTGCGCTGTTCTGGGTGTGGTTCTGCTGAACGTGCAGAACGACTACAATTTCATTTCCTCTGTGGTGTACGGCATCACCGGCGGTCTGGGCTTCCTGGTTGCCATCGTGCTGTTTGCCAGCATCCGTGAGCGTCTGGTGTTTGCCGACTATCCCAAGAGCTGGGAAGGCTTCCCCATCGCTCTGGTCACCGCCGGTCTGATGGCCCTGGCATTCATGGGCTTCTCCGGCCTGAAGGTCTGGTAAGGAGGGCGCTGAAATGATTGGTAACATTATTAATGCGATCGCGGTGCTCGGTGTTCTGGGCGCTGTGTTCGGCCTGATCCTGGCCATCGCCTCCAAGATTTTCGAGGTGAAGAAGGATCCTCGTGAAGAAGCTATCCTGAGCCATCTGGCCGGTGCCAACTGCGGCGGCTGCGGCTATCCCGGCTGCGGCGGCTGTGCTGCCGCTATTCTGGCTGGCGAGGCTCCCGTTACCGCCTGTGCCCCTGCCGGCGCTGAAAATGCAGCCGCCATCGCAGAGATCATGGGCATGGCTGCTCCCACCGGCGAGCGGCAGGTGGCCTTTGTCCGCTGCACCGGCGGCGTCAACGCCAAGAAGCGCTATGACTATGTGGGCATTGCCGACTGCGTGGCCGCCACCAAGGTTGCCGGCGGCCCTCTGGAGTGCCAGTTCGGCTGCCTGGGCTTCGGCTCCTGCGTGTCTGCCTGCCAGTTCGGTGCCATGTCCATCGGCGAAAACGGCGCTGCCGTGGTCGACCCCGAGAAGTGCACCAACTGCGGCGCCTGCATGAGTGCCTGCCCCCGCAAGCTGATCGTTTCCGTTCCCGCCAACCCCAAGAAGGTCCACGTGACCTGCGCCAACCTGGAAAAGGGCAAGGCCGCCATGAGCGTCTGTTCCGTTTCCTGCATCGGCTGCGGTCTGTGCGAGAAGGAATGCAAGAAGGACGCCATCCACGTGGTCAACGGCGTTGCCGTGGTGGACTATGACAAGTGCGTGGGCTGCAAGCTCTGCACCAAGGTCTGCCCCCGCGATGCCATCATCCCCGTGGCGACCGTCGAGGAGAAGGAAAAGTACAAGGAACTGAAGAAGGCACAGGCCGAGAAAGCCGCTGCCGCCGCCAAGGCTGCCGCTGAAGCTGCCAAGGTCGCGGAAGCTCCCGCTGCCGAGTAATTCCAGCCTGCGAAATACCCCGAATCTTTCGATTCGGGGTATTTTTTTGTTGCATTTTTCTGACAGAGGGTCTATGATGAAGGCAATTCAGGCAGAGTAGGAACACACGTGTGAAATAGTGCCGGAAAAACGGGGAGTTGTTTTCCGGACGAAAGGGCGAAAGCCTGCAGTGTGTGTTCCGCATCCCGCTGCCGCATAAGAGCCTGTTTTTTCAGCTTCCTCTGTGCGGCGTTCCGGTTTCGGACTGCCGAAAACACAGAAGGAGGTATTTTTATGCCCAAATTCAATGCCAGACGCATCTGCTACATTGCGCTCCTTGCCGCTATGTACTATGTGCTCAACCTTATGGAGATCCGCACGCCGGGCAATCTCCATATCACACTGGATGCCCTGCCTGTTATGGTCAGCGCCTTACTGGTCGGCCCGCTGGATGCCGCCCTGGTGGCCTTTTTCGGAGAAACGCTGAACCAGCTCCTTGGTTACGGTGCTACCGCCACCACACTGCTCTGGGCGGTTCCGCCGGTGCTGTTTGCGCTGATTATCGCCATGACCGCAAGAGGTCAGAAAGAGAAGCGGCTGGAAGAGCGGGCGATTCTCTGTTATGCGGTCTGCATTGCGGCTGCCCTGGTGCGGACGGCAGGCAACACAGCGGTCATCTGGCTGGACAGCGTGATCTATAAATACTATTCCTTCGCCTATGTCTTCGGCTCCGCCGCCATCCGCTTTGTCACGGGGGTGATCGCTGCCGTGCTGGTGGCGACGGTGACCATGCCGTTGGTGAAGCTGCTGCGGCGGCAGAATTTTTTGAAGTGAGAGATGCCTATGACGGGTCAGGAAGCAATCGCATACATTCATACCTATAACTGGGAAAAGCACGAGCCGGGGCTTCACCGCATCCGGCAGCTGCTCCGTGCGCTGGGCGACCCGCATAAGGGACTGAAATTCGTCCACGTGGCCGGTACCAACGGCAAGGGCAGTACCTGCGCCATGCTGGCCTCGGTGCTGCAGGAGGCGGGATACCGGGTGGGGCTGAATACCTCGCCCTACATCATGACCTTCCACGAGCGCATCCGCGTGAATGGCGAGATGATCCCGGACGAAGCGCTGGCCAATCTGACGGAGCGCATCCGTCCCATCGCAGAAGACATGGAGGAACACCCCACGGAGTTTGAGCTCATCACGGCGCTTGCTATGCTGTATTTCAAGGAACAGCGCTGTGACATTGTGGTGCTGGAGGTGGGTCTTGGCGGTGCGCTGGATGCCTCCAACGTGATCGACTGCCCGGAGGTCTCCGTCCTGACGGCCATGGGCATGGATCACATGGGGATCCTCGGCACCACCATGGCGGAGATCGCCGCGGCGAAAGCCGGCATCGTGAAGGAAGGCGGCGCCGTGGTCAGCTACGGCGGCTGCGCCGAGGCGGATGCGGTATTCCGCTCCGTTTGCGGGGAGCGCGGTGCTGCGCTGCGGGAAGTGGATTTTGTCCGATTACAGCGGGTGGAGGTGAGCCTGGACGGCGCTGTGTTTGACTTTGCGCCTTATCAGGGGCTGTGCCTCCCGTTGACCGGCCTGTACCAGACGAGAAATGCCGCCACGGCGCTGACGGCACTGGAGGTTCTGGCGGCAAAGGGGTGGAATATACCGGAAGATGCCGTCCACAGGGGCCTTGCGAATGTACGCTGGCCTGCCCGGTTTGAGGTGCTGGGGAAAGAGCCGCTGTTTTTGCTGGACGGCGCCCATAACGCCCACGGTGTCCGTGCGGCGGCGGAGAGTTTGTCAGTGCTGCTGCCGGACAGGAAAGTCGTGATGATCCTGGGCGTTCTGGCGGACAAAGACGTGGAGGAAATGATGGACCGGCTGGCGCCCCTGGCGGAGCGGGCCTTTGTGATCCGGCCCGACAGCCCCCGTGCTATGAGTGCACAGACCCTGTGCGCTATGCTGCGGGTGCGGGGCGTGGAGGCACAGGAGTGCGTATGTGCGGAGCAGGCTGTGGAACAGGCGCTGAACGCCGCGGGAAGCGGCGGCGCCGTCTGTGCGCTGGGGTCGCTGTATCTGTCCGGCGCCGTGCGGGAAGCGGCGGGGAAGCTGCTTTGAACAAATGGGAAAAGGACTGCCTCCGGGCAGTCCTTTTTGTTGAAAACAGGCGCTTTCCGGCCGCCGGCGCTTTGTTCACAAATTGTTTATCATCCATCCATTGACATTGGCTGACCCAGGTGGTAAACTGCGTTTAGCACTCCGGGGGGGCGAGTGCTAAAGGCGCCGCCCCGGAGAAAGACAGAGGTGCTTCGTGGAACTGACAGACCGGAAAAAGCAAATATTGAAGCTGGTGGTGGAGGAGTATATCCGCTCCGCCGAACCGGTCGGCTCCAAGACCATCGCCGCCGAAATGTCCGGCAGAGTCAGTTCCGCCACCATCCGGAATGAGCTGGCCGATCTGGTGGAAATGGGCTATCTGGAGCAGCCCCACACCTCGGCAGGCCGTATTCCTTCCCCCAGAGGCTACCGCATCTACGTCAACGAGCTGATGGAACAGCAGAAGCTGTCGGTTGCCGAAACGGAAAAGATCAACCAGTCCCTGCAGCTGAAGATGGAGGAGCTGGACCGTGTCATTTCCCAGGCGGGGCGGGCGGTGTCGTCCTTTGTGAACTACCCCACTTATATGACGGCGGCCCGAAAGACCCGGCTGACCGCCCGGCGATTTGAACTGCTGCCGGTGGATGATCACAGCTGCATCGTTGTGGTGATGATGGACGGCAACCGTGTCAGAAGCCAGCTCATCCGTCAGCAGCTGAAGGTGGATGTGGAGCAGTTCCCTGTGCTGGTGAATCTGCTGGGCAGCCATTTCACGGGCATCACCACCGAGGAGATGAACCTGCGGCTGATGAACGTGGCGGAACAGCTTCCGCCGCAGGTGTTTTTGCTGCTGAGCCAGATCGTGGGCTATGCGGTAGAGCAGCTGGAGAGCATGGGCCACCACGAGGTCATCACCTCTGGCGCAAGGGAACTGCTGAAACTGCCGGAGTTCCGTGATGCCGACAAGGCGCACCAGCTGATGAGCTTTCTGGCGGACAGCAAGGAAAACCTGCCCATGCCGGACGAAGGCCCCATGAAGATCCTGATCGGCCCGGAGAACATCAGCGATGCACTGAAAGACACCAGTGTTGTGGTGGCAAGCTACGACATTGGCGACGATATGCGGGGACTGATCGGCGTGGTCGGCCCCACCAGAATGGATTATGCGACGGTCGCGGCGCGGCTCTCCGGCTTTGCCGATGGCCTGACCCGACTGTTTGGAAAGCAGGGATTACCCCCGAAGGAGGACACACACGAATGAGCGACGAGATCAAGCAGCCGCAGGACGACGCTGTGGAACAGCAGGCTGCACCGGAGGCAGACGCAGCACCCGAAGCGGATGCGGCGGAAAAGGCTGCCAAGGGCAAGAAGAAAAAGGATAAGGGCTACACCTTCACCCGTGAACAGGTGGAGCAGATGGAACTGGCTGTGAAGCAGCTGGACTCTGTGAAGGATCAGTTCGTGCGGCTGACCGCCGAATACGACAACTACCGCAAGCGCACCACCAAGGAAAAGGACAACATCTATCAGGATGCCAAGGCGGACACCGTCAAGGCGTTTCTGGATGTGTACGATAATCTGGAGCGCGCCGCCGCCGCAGAAGGCGGGGAGGACTCCCCCCACAAGAAGGGTCTGGAGATGATCCTCCAGCAGTACAAGAGTATTCTGGAAAAGCTGGGCGTTACGGAGATCGAGGCCAAGGGCAAGCCCTTCGACCCCGAGACGATGAACGCCGTCATGCACATCGACGATGAGTCGCTGGGCGAAAACGAAGTGGCGCAGGTCTTTCAGGCCGGCTTCGTGATGGGTGACAAGGTCATCCGCTACGCGATCGTGCAGGTCGCAAACTGAATCGCAATCAATAAAAATTTTTCGATATATTGGAGGAAATTATTATGTCTAAAGTCATCGGTATCGACCTGGGTACGACCAACTCCTGCGTAGCCGTCATGGAGGGCGGCGAGGCAGTCGTCATCGCCAACGCAGAAGGCAACCGCACCACCCCCTCTGTTGTCGCATTTTCCAAGACCGGCGAGCGTATGGTGGGTCAGGTCGCCAAGCGTCAGGCCATCACCAACCCCGACCGCACCATCGCCTCCATCAAGCGTGAGATGGGCAGCGACTACAAGGTGGCTGTGGACGATAAGCACTACACTCCCCAGGAGATCAGCGCCATGGTGCTGCAGAAGCTGAAGGCCGACGCCGAAGCATACCTCGGCACCACCGTCACCGAGGCGGTCATCACCGTTCCCGCCTACTTCACCGACTCCCAGCGCCAGGCCACCAAGGACGCCGGCCGCATTGCCGGTCTGGATGTCAAGCGCATCATCAACGAGCCCACCGCTGCCGCTCTGGCCTACGGTGTGGATAAGGAGCAGGCCCAGAAGATCATGGTCTACGACCTGGGCGGCGGCACCTTCGACGTCTCCATTCTGGAGATCGACGACGGCGTCATCGAGGTTCTGGCCACCGCCGGCAACAACCGCCTGGGCGGCGACGACTTCGACGAGTGCGTCATGAAGTGGATGGTTGCCGAGTTCAAGAAGACCGAGGGCGTGGATCTGTCCGGCGACAAGGTGGCCATGCAGCGCCTGAAGGAGGCCGCCGAGAAGGCCAAGATCGAGCTCTCCGGTGTCATGTCCTCCAACATCAACCTGCCCTATATCACCGCGGACGCCACCGGCCCCAAGCACATGGACGTCACCCTGTCTCGCGCCAAGTTCAATGAACTGACCGCCCATCTGGTGGAGGCCACCATGGGCCCCGTCCGGCAGTCCATGAGCGACGCCGGCCTCAAGCCCTCCGACCTGAGCAAGGTTCTGCTGGTGGGCGGCTCCAGCCGTATCCCCGCCGTGCAGGAGGCCGTGAAGGCCTACACCGGCAACGAGCCCTTCAAGGGCATCAACCCCGACGAGTGCGTGGCCATGGGCGCTGCCCTGCAGGCCGGCGTTCTCACCGGCGATGTGAAGGGTCTGCTGCTGCTGGACGTCACCCCCCTGTCTCTGGGCATTGAGACCATGGGCGGTGTCTGCACCCGCCTGATCGAGCGCAACACCACCATCCCCGTGAAGAAGAGCCAGATCTTCTCCACCGCCGCCGATAACCAGACCAGCGTTGAAGTCAACGTGCTGCAGGGCGAGCGCGAGATGGCAGCCGCCAACAAGTCTCTGGGCCGCTTCCATCTGGACGGCATTGCTCCCGCCCGCCGCGGCGTGCCCCAGATCGAAGTCACCTTCGATATCGACGCCAACGGCATCGTGAACGTCTCCGCCAAGGATCTGGGCACCGGCAAGGAGCAGCACATCACCATCACTTCCTCCTCCAACATGAGCAAGGAAGACATCGAGAAGGCTGTCAAGGAAGCCGAGCAGTTCGCAGCCCAGGATAAGAAGCTCAAGGAAGAGGTCGAAACCCGCAACCAGGCCGACCAGATGGTCTACCAGAGCGAGAAGACCCTCTCCGAGATGGGCGACAAGATCCCTGCGGATGACAAGGCAAAGGTTCAGGCCGGCATCGACAAGCTGAAGGAGACCCTGAAGGGCACCGATACCGATGCCATTAAGGCCGCCACCGAGGAGCTGACCCAGGCCTTCTACGCTGTCAGCGAGAAGCTGTATCAGCAGGCCAATCCCCAGGATGCCCAGGGCGGCTGTGCCGGCGACTGCGGCAGTGGCGGCAGCGAGGGCGGCCAGCAGTACTACGATGCCGACTACAAGGTGGTCGACGAAGACGAAAACAAATAAGAGCCGATGAAACCGTCATAAGGGACAGGAATGCCTGTCCCTTATGTGGCGTGACTAGGAGTTTGATATGGCGCAGGAAAAACGGGATTATTATGAAGTTCTGGGCGTAAACAAGGGCGCCTCGGACGATGAGATCAAAAAAGCATATAAGAAATTGGCGCGCCAGTACCATCCGGACCTGAACCCGGACAACAAGGAGGCGGAGGAGAAGTTCAAGGAGGTCAACGAGGCCTACGAGATCCTCTCCGATGCCGACAAGAAGGCGCGCTATGACCAGTTTGGCCATGCTGGCGTGGATCCCAACTTCGGGGCAGGCGGCGGCTACGGCGGCGGTTTTGGCGGCGGCTTCGACTTTGGTGATCTGGGCGACATTTTCGGCAGCTTCTTCGGCGGCGGCTTCGGCAGCGGGCGCCGGAACAACCCCAATGCACCGGCGCGTGGCGAGAGCATTCGCATTTCTCTGGCGATCAGCTTTGAGGAGGCTGCCTTCGGCTGTGAAAAGGCCGTGACCGTGGAGCGCATGGAACAGTGCGAAACCTGCCACGGCAACGGCTGTGCGGCAGGCACCACGCCGGAGATCTGTCCGGATTGCCACGGCACCGGCACGGTGCAGGTGCGGCGGCAGACCCCCATGGGCGTGTTTGCCACCAGCGCACCCTGCGGCAAGTGCGGCGGCAAGGGCAAGATCATCCACCAGCCCTGCGGCGACTGCCGGGGAGCCGGCCTTGTGCGCAAGCGCCGTACCATTCAGGCCACCATCCCCGCCGGCATCGACAACGGCCAGACCATCTCCGTGCGGGGACAGGGTCATGCGGGCAAAAACGGCGGAAGCGCAGGCGACCTGCTCATCACCGTTACCGTTCGCCCCCACGAATTGTTCCGCCGGGAGGGCACTTCCGTTCTCTGCGAGGCGCCCATTACCTTCGCCCAGGCGGTGCTGGGCGCGGAGCTGGAGATCCCCACCATCGACGGCAAGGTGAAATACGACCTGCCCGAGGGCACCCAGAGCGGTACTACCTTCCGCCTCAAGGGCAAGGGCATCCCCTCCCTCAACGGCCGCGGCCGCGGCGACCAGTATGTGACCGTTTACATTGAAACGCCCCGCAACCTCAACAAGGAGCAGAAGGAAGCGCTGCGGAAATTTGCGGAGAGCGTGGGAGAAAACAACTACGAAGAGCGGAAAAAGTTCTTCAAAAAATTCAAAAAGTAATGCAAGGGACAGGGCGGAGATTGATTTTTCTTCCGCCCTGTCGTACAATACAAGCAGCAACTTGCCCCAAAGAGATGAATCATAAATCAAGGGAGAAGAATACTATGAAAATTGCACTGGGTTGTGACCACGGCGGCTACGAGCTGAAAGAGTACATCAAGGGCGTCATCGAGAAGCTGGGCCACGAATACGAGGATTTCGGCTGCCATAATCTGGACAGCTGCGACTACCCCGATTTCGGCGCTGCCGCCGCCAGGGCTGTGGCAGAAGGCAAGTGTGAAAAGGGCATCGTGGTTTGCACCTCCGGCATTGGCATTTCCATCGCCGCCAATAAGGTCAAGGGCATCCGCTGCGCACACTGCGCCGACTGCCTGCAGGCAGAGATGACCCGCCGTCATAACGACGCCAACGTCATGGCCATTGGCGCCGGCTTCACCGGCAGGAACATGGCCGAGCGTATGGTGGAAGTGTTCCTGACCACCGAGTTTGAGGGCGGCCGCCATCAGCGCCGCGTGGACAAGATCATGGCGCTGGAGGGCTGATCGCCCAAAGCGAAAGAAAGAGAAGGGAGGACAGGAAGCGTGTCGAGCATTCGCGGAAACAGCGCTTATCGCGGGAATTATCGCGGGCGCAGTCCCAAGGGTAACAGCATTTTGGCGGTTTTGCTGGTTCTGGTGATCCTTGCGGCGCTTTCTGTCCTGCTGCTGCAGCGGTATATTGTTTACGATGAAGCCGGCCGCCCTGCGCTGGAACTGCCCTGGCAGCAGGGACGAGAGGAAACGCCCGAACTGCTTCCTCCGCTGGAGGACTTTGAACTGGTGATCCAGGCCCCGGAAGAGGAGGATCCGACTCCCGGCGAAGCTGACTGGACGGTGCTGGAACTCCCTGCCATGCTGACGCAGGCGGCCTGGCAGCAGGTGCAGGCGGAGGAGGGGCTGGATGCCGTTGTGGTCACGCTGAAGGATGCGGCTGGCACCGTGTATTTTGAAGGTGCTGCGGCGCTTGCGGAGGCCATCGTTCTGCCGGAGGGCGGCGATGTGCTGCCGGAGGTGGCCGAAAGCAGCCTCCATACGGTGGCGCGCATCACCTGCTTTGCAGATCCCAGGGCTGCCGTACACGGTGCAGCCGACCGCGCGCTGCAGGATGTGAACGGCTACGTGTTCTACGACGGGAACAACCGCCCGTGGCTGGACCCCGGTAAGCCGGCGGCGCGCAGTTACCTTTGCGCCATGGCGGCAGAAGCTGCCGCGCTGGGCTTTGACGAGGTGCTGCTGACGGAGATCGGCTATCCCACTCTGGGCAAGCTGGATCAGATCGCTTACACGCCCGGAGATCGCGCTGCGTATGTCGCGGCGTTTTTGCAGGAGATGCGGCTGGCGCTGGACGCCTACGAGATCCGTCTCTGCGTGGAACTGCCGGACATTGTGCTGCTGGAGGGAAGCGAAACGGCTTCTGCGTTGGTGCTGTCGAAGATCGCACCGCTGGTGGACGGCATCTATGCCCGCGCCCCGGAAGCGCAGAGAGAGGCGCTCTCTGCCGCGGTGGCGGCCGCCGCCCCGGAACTGGCCCTTGTGCTGCTTCCCCCGGAGGAAGCAACTGCCGCAGTGCCCCCTGCCCCGGCAGAGTGAAGCATGAAACACAGAAGAAAAGGCCTGCCCGAAAGGGCGGGCTTTTTTCGGTTCAAAATGAATATTTGAATGAATATTCATTTTTGGGGAGAGGGGTTGTGAGGCAATATAAAGGAAATGGACAGAAAATAGAGAGAAAAAACGGGGGATTTAAAGGAAAACTGCAAATATTTATTCATTTTTGACTGGAAAAGCATTGACATCCGGCGGCAAGAGTGGTAAGGTATCCACTGTCGGCAAAGGAAGAAAATTCTTTTTGCCGTGACACTTTGGAAAGCGTCCGCAAGGGCGTAATATGATTGGAAAAGGAAGTTATCATTATGAAGAAACTGTTTGCACTGCTGCTGGCTGTCGTGATGGTTCTCTCTCTGGCCGCCTGCGGCGAGAAGAAGGACGACACCACCGGCAAAGAGGAAAACCCCGCTGTTGAGAACACCTACAACACCAAGACCCCCGGCGTCCTGACTGTCGCCACCAGCCCCGACTATGCTCCCTATGAGTTCTACGCCATCGGCGAGGACGGTAAGGCTGAACTGGCCGGTTTCGACATCGCTCTGATCAAGTACATCGCCGACTATCTGGACGTGGAGCTGGAGATCATCCCCATGGACTTCGACGGCGTTCTGCTGGAGCTGGCCAACGGTTCCGTTGACCTGGGCATTGCCGGTATCTCTCCCGATCCCGACCGTGCCAACAGCATGGACTTCTCCGACATCTACTACGAAGGCGGCCAGGCTTTCATCACCGTGAAGGACAAGGCTGACATGTTCACCGATCTGGCTTCCGCCAACAACCCCGACATCTCCGTTGGCGCCCAGAACGGCACCATCCAGATGGATCTGGCCCAGCAGTACAGCGCCGACGCTGACATCGTCACCCTGACCAAGGCCACCGATATCATCGCCGAGCTGGTCTCTGGCAAGCTGGACGGCGGTTATGTGGAGTGGGACGTGGCCGTTGCCTATCAGGCCAACTATCCCGAGCTGCACATCGTCTGCGAAGTCCCCTATGAGGTGGAAGGCAACGCCATCGGCGTGGTCAAGGGCAATGAAGCTCTGCTGGCCGGCGTGAACGAAGCCATCGCCGCCTGCATCGAGGACGGGTCCTTCTCCCAGTTCGTGGCCGACGCTCTGGAGCAGGCTTCCGGCAACATCTACGAGGGTCTGCTGGAAGAAAAGTAATCTCAAACAAGACAGGAATTCCTTCCCGATCCCGGTCGGGAAGGGATTCTTCCTGTATGTAACCAACAGAAAGGAGCCTCGAATATGGGAGGTCTCATTCAAGCAGCCAATTTCACCAAACTGGTTCCCTATGCCGAAATGTTCGGGCAGGGCTTGATCATTACGATCATGCTGTCGCTTTGCACGGTGGTGCTGGGTGCGGTGCTGGGCGTGGTGCTGGCGCTGATGCGCCTGAGCGATCTGCGTCCCTTCCGTGGGCTGGGTCTGGATAAAAACGGTCA